>NZ_JBGCCR010000008.1:0-292803 GCF_041262485.1 Streptacidiphilus sp. BW17
GCCCAGTCGGGCGCGCCCCGGGCCGCGGCCCGGGGCCACCCCCGCGCCATGGCCGGGGCCCCCCCCCCGCCCGGGCCCCGGGGCGGGCGGGGAGGAGTCACGACTCCTCCCAGCCCGCACCGGGGCCTCTGCATGAGGCGGACTTCAAGGTCCGTTCGAGCCCACTGCGAGCCCTGACCGGCACGTTATGGCGCGTGGACGAGAGATATCCGGAAGACCGGATCCGCCGCACATTCGTGATGTTCCCCGGACAGGGCTCGCAGCGCGATTCCATGGCGGTGCATCTGCTCCCAGCCGCTACCCGTACGCGGGGCTGACCCTCACCTGGGAAGCCCCGACCCCGGCCGCGTAGCCCGCGGTCCGGAACCCCCATCGCGCAACCGCAAGTCCGCCAGGTCCACGCTCAGGAAGGGAACTCCCGTGCATCTCGAGGTAGCACGACGCGACACCAGAGCCTGGCGAGCAGGTGTCCGGCTCGCACAGCGCACGTACCAGGACCAGTTCGACGCCCGGATCGACCCGGCCCCTGACGCCGCGCTGATCCTCAGCGAGCAGGACCCGCGTACCCTCGGCCCCGACGACGAACTCGACGGCGCGGTCGCCGGGTTGACCTTCGCCAACCAGGGGCCGCTCTTCGCCGAGCACTACCTGGACGTCCCGATCGAGACGGCGCTGGCGCCCTTCGCGGGCGAGGAGCTGTCCCGGTCGCAGATCGTCGAGGTCGGACCGCTCGCCTCCAGCACCGTCGGTGCCGGTGGTCGGCTGGTCTCGCTGCTCGGGGCGATGTGCTGGTGCCAGGGCGCCAAGGCGGCGGTGTTCACCGTCACCCGGCCGCTGCACCTGATGCTGCGACGCTCGGGCATCAGCACCGAGGTGATCTGCCACGCGACCGAGGCCCGGCTGCCCGCCGAGCTGCGCGGCGACTGGGGCCGCTACTACAACCTGGACCCGGTGACCGTGTACACGGACATCAACCAGCACATGGGGGACGCGCTGTCCCTGCTGTCGGGGCAGTCGCCGCTGGCCGGCACCGCGGGGAGGGCGTGAGATGCGGAGCGTGGAAGCAGGGTTGACCAACCCGGCCTGGCAGGACCGGCCGCTGGTCGAGGTCGCCGACCCGATGGACGGACGGGTCGTCAGTTCCCGTACCTACGGCGAGATACGCGCCGCCCGGGACCGGTTCGCCGCCCGGCTGCGCCGGTGGGTCGCCCCGGGCACGCCGGTCGGCCTGGTCGCGGGCAACACCCCGGAGTGGGTCGTCGCCGACCTGGCGCTGCTGGCCGCCGAGGCGGTCGAGGTGCCGGTCCCGCTGGCCTTCTCCGCCGAACAGGCCGGTTCGCTGCTCGCCGGTACGTCGGTGTGCCTGGTGGACGAGCAGGGCGCACGGCGCCTCGCCGAGTGGGGCCTGGACGCCGACCGGGTGCTGCTGCACATCACCGACGACAGCGCCGACGACAGCGCGGACGACAGTGCGGACGTCGAGAGACCGGTCACCCTCGTCGGCGAGCCGCTGCAGGGTCGCGCCGCCGACGTGGTGAAGATCATCCACACCTCCGGCACCACCGGCACGCCCAAGGGCGTGCTGATCCGCCGCTCCGGGATCGAGGCGCTGCAGGAGTCGCTGCACGGCATGCTGCCCGCAGGCGCGCTCGACCGCTACCTCTCCATGGTGCCGTTCAGCCTGCTGATCGAGCAGGTCGCCGCCGTCTACATGCCGATCGCGGTCGGCGGCACGCTGCGTCTGCTCGCACCGGAGGCCGCGCTGCTCGGCACGGCCGGGTCGCGGGTGGAGGACGCCCTGCAATGGCTGCGCGTGATGGGGCTGAGCGCGGCGGTGCTGCCGCCGGTGGTCGTCTCCGCGCTGGCGAAGGTCGCGGCGCAGGCTGTCGCGGCCGGACGCGATCCGGTCCAGGAGCTGTTCGGCGCGTCGACCGCGCCGCTGCTCATGGCGGGCGGCGCCCCCGTCGCCACCGAGGCGCTGGAGTCGCTCGCGGCGCTGGGCATCGAGGTCCTGGAGGGCTACGGCCTGTCCGAGAACACCTCCGTGGTCGCCTGGAACCGCCCCGGCGACGTGGTGCCCGGCACGGTCGGCAGGCCGCTGCCGCACTGCGAGGTCCGGATCGGCGAGGACAGCGAACTGCTCGTCAAGTCGCCTTCGCTCTTTGCCGGTTACACCGTCGAGGACCCGACCAGCCGCCCGCTGGACGACGACGGCTGGCTGCACACCGGCGACCGGGCGGAGCTCGACCCGGACGGACGGCTGCGCATCCTGGGACGCCTGAAGAACATGATCATCACAGGCTTCGGCCGCAACATCTCGCCCGAGTGGGTGGAGGGCCGACTGCGCTCCTGCCCGGCGGTGCGGGAGGCCGTGGTCTTCGGTGACGGCCTGGAGCACCTGGTGGCGCTCGTCCTCACCGACGGAACCCTGGCTGACGACCACGTGCACGCCGAGGTCGCCGCGTACTCCGCGCACGCGCTCGCCGAGACGGACCAGCCGAGCCGGACGATCGTGCTGCGCGACGAGCCCGCACTGCGTGCACGCTACTTCACCGTCACCGGTCGGCCCCGCCGTGACCTGCTCTTCACCGAGCAGGTACAGCCCCACCTCGCCGTCGCCGCAACCCGCTGACCATTTCCTTTGAAGGGGACTTTCCTGTGACCACCGCTTCCCTCCCGATCCACCGGTCCCGCCTCGGCGACGGAACCGGAGCGCTCATCACGCCGTCCGACAGCACCGTCAGACTGGTCGACACCGCCTCCGTGCTGCTGGACGAACTCCGCGGGGCGGGCCACCTGCTGCTGCGTGGCTTCGCGCCCAGCGTCGAGGACTTCAACGAGCTGGTGCAGAAGTGCAGCGCCAAGGTCACCCTCGACCCCGCGCGCACCTTCCACGGCGACGTCGCGCAGCTGGTGGACTCCGGCACCGACTCCATCGGCCTGCACATCGAGAACGGCGCGACCCCCTACCCGCCCGACCTGCTGTGGTTCCACTGCGTCACGGCCGCGGCTTCCGGCTCGCAGACCACCGTCTGTGACGGGCGCCGGGTGTGGGAGCAGCTGGACGAGCCGACCCGTGAGCTCTTCCTCGACAACCCCGTGGTCTTCGCCCGCTCGGTGTCCGAGCCGCAGTGGCGGCAGTTCACCGCCTTCAGTCTGGGCGGCGGCCGAAAGCCGGAGGAGGTGACCCTGGACGACCTGCGGTTCCTCGCCGACCAGGGCAACGCCACCGTGACGCAGCGCGAGGACGGCTCAGTCCACTACGCGTTCCAGACCCACGCCGCCCACCCGGGCAAGTGGTCGGAGGACACCACCTGGGCCAACAGCATCTTCGGCCCCTCCTACAACTACGAGACGCCGGAGATCCGCTTCGAGCACGGCCCGATCCCGCGCGAGGTGCTGGACGAGCTCGCCCGGATCACCGAGGAGGTCACGGAGGAGATCGCCTGGCAGGACGGCGACGTCGTCCTCATCGACAACTCCCGCGTGATGCACGGCCGTCGCCCGATCACCGACACCCGCCGCACCATCGTCAACGCGCAGAGCTTCGTAGCCTGAGCCGCCCGGTCCGGACTGGACCGTACCGGCTGCGCTTATCCCCGATGAAAAGGGGTGAGCATTATTAAATCGGACGAATCAGACTTATCTGGGCAAATATCTAAAACACCATCAAATACTGACCTCACGACGCCGTTTCGACCGGGTTGCCGCACTTTGCGGTGCCTGATCGGAGCGGCGTCGCTGCGCTCCGTAGACAAATGAGACGCAGGTCACGGCCTTCTTGTGGCGTGGCGCACTTTACCGGCGGTATGGCTTGCTCCACTTGTGAAGGCCGTGTGAGAGTGCCTGAGGCAGGCCAGGCAGAGAGCCTGCTGGAGCACGGCGACCGGCGCACACAGCGCCGACCTGTCAAACGCCGATGTGCTCCCCCTGCTCGGTCGGGCCAGTCCCGAATGCCGCCGGGCGCATTCCCAGCCAGCGACGCCGGTGCGGCGAACGCGTGGTTCCGTGCGCCTTCGGTCAGGGCAGATCCGTCGACATCGGAGTGTCATGCCTTCCCACGCCCGTTTCTCCCACGCCCGTCGCTCTCTTGTGCAGCTCAACCAGCGTGTCTCCGCGATGAGCCTCAACAAGCGCCTGACCGCCGGTGTCGGTGCAGCTGTCCTGCTGACCGGTGCCGCCACGGGGACCGCCGTCGCCCTGACCGGCAGCTCCAGCCCGAGCCACACGGCCGCTGCGGCCGGCGCCGTTGCCGCCGCCCGTCCGTCCGCCAGCACCGCGAACCGCTCCGAGCAGCGCGCGCCGCTGGTCAACGCGTCCGCGTCCGCCGACGCGGCCAAGGCCAAGGCTGCTGCCGCCGCCAAGGCGAAGGCCGCTGCCGACGCCGCCGCGAAGGCGAAGGCTCAGGCAGAGGCGCAGGCGCAGGCGCAGGCCCAGGCCGCTGCCAAGGCAAAGGCCGACGCCGCCGCCAAGGCTCAGGCGCAGGCCCAGGCCCAGGCCGCCGCTCAGGCTCAGGCCCAGGCGCAGGCCGCTGCCGCCGCCAAGGCGAAGGCTGCCGCTGCGGCTGCCGCCGCGGCCGCCGCGACCCCGGTCTACGCGAACAACCTGAGCGGTTGGATCGCGCAGGCCCAGGCCATCCTCCAGGCCGACGGCGACCAGGTCCCGACCGCGGACGCGATCACCGCGCGCGCCATGACCGAGTCCTCCGGCAACCCGAACGCCCAGAACAACTGGGACTCGAACGCCGCCGCGGGCACGCCGTCCATGGGTCTGATGCAGACGATCCAGTCCACGTTCGACACGTACGCGCTGCCGGGGCACACGGACATCTGGAACCCGGTCGACAACATCGTCGCCGCGGTCCGCTACGCGAACGCCACCTACGGCTCGTTCATGAACGTCGCGTACGGCTCGAGCGGCTACTGATCAGCCGCCCTCGCCAACGCACAGCGCCCCCGTGCCTGCCTGGCAGGTACGGGGGCGCTGTGCGTTGCGGACTATCCGGTGAATCGGGCCCGGCTCACGACCTGGTGCGCGACAGAGAGTGGACCTCTCTGTCGCGCAGCAGGTCGTTACGCCTTGTCCTGGTTCGTCTTCGGCCCCTGCGGGCGGCGACGGCGCTGGTCCGGGCGACGGCCGGACGCGGCGCGGGGGCCGGACTGCTCGGTGCGCTCGGGCCGCTGAGTGCGCTCGGTGCGCTCGCCGCGCTGAGCGCGCTCGCCCCGCTGCTCGGTCCGCTGGGGCCTTTCGGTCCGCTGGGACCGCTCGTTGCGCTGGGAGCGCTCGCCCCGTCCACCGGCCGACGAGCGGGAACCCCTCGACCCGGCAGGCTTGGACGCGGCCGGCGGAGTCGGCGTCGGGAGGGTGACCGGGACGCCCGACGGGCGGCGCGCGCCGGTGATCCGGACGAGCTCCGGGTCGCCGGGGCGGACCCGGTCGTTGGACGGGCGGATGCCCGCATCGGTCATGAGCTTGGCCGTGTCGCGCCGCTCGTGGGAGAGGACCAGGGTGACCACGGTGCCGGACGCGCCCGCGCGGGCGGTGCGACCGCCCCGGTGCAGGTAGTCCTTCGGGTCGGTCGGTGGGTCGACGTTGACGACGAGGTCGAGGTCGTCGACGTGGATGCCGCGCGCCGCGACGTTCGTGGCGATCAGCGCGGTGACCTGGCCCTGCTTGAACTGCTCCAGGACCCGGTTGCGCTGCGGCTGCGTCTTGCCGCCGTGAAGCGCTGCGGCGAGGATGCCGTTCGCGAGCAGGTCCTTGGCCAGACGGTCGGTGGCGCGCTTGGTGTCGACGAACATGATCACGCGTCCCTCGCGGGCCGCTATCTCGCGGGTGATCTCGCGCTTGTCCTGGTCGCTCACGTAGAGCACGTGGTGCTCCATGTTGGTGACCGCGCCCGCGCTGGGGTCGACCGAGTGCGCGACCGGGTCGCTCAGGAAGCGGCGGACCAGGCGGTCGACGTTCTGGTCGAGCGTCGCCGAGAAGAGCAGTCGCTGCCCGTCCGGGCGGACCTGCTCCAGCAGGGCGGTGACCTGCGGCAGGAAGCCCATGTCGGCCATCTGGTCGGCTTCGTCCAGCACCGTGATCTCGACGCGGCCGAGCTGCACGTCGCCGCGCTCCAGCAGGTCGCGCAGCCGGCCGGGCGTGGCGATCAGTACGTCGACGCCGCGCTTCAGCTCACCGGCCTGGCGTCCGATCGGCAGGCCGCCGACGACGGTGGCGAGCCGCAGGTTCACGGCGGTCGCATAAGGGGTGAGCGCGGTCTGGACCTGCTGGGCCAGCTCGCGGGTGGGCACCAGGACCAGCGCCAGCGGGGCCTTGACCTCCGCGCGGCGACCGGTCAGGCGGCCGAGCACCGCGAGGCCGAAGGCGAGGGTCTTGCCGGAGCCGGTCCGGCCACGGCCGAGCACGTCGCGTCCGGCCAGCGCGTTGGGCAGCGTCGCCGCCTGGATCGGGAACGGCTCGGTCACGCCCTGCTTGACGAGCGTCGTCTGCAGCGCACGCGGCAGTTCGGCCTCGGCGAAGCTCGCCACCGGCGGCAGCCCCGGGGTCTCCGGCGCGGCCACCTCGAACTCGCCCTGCGCGGCGACGGACTGACGCTTCGTCGGACGGCGCTTCGGCGGACCGTAGGACGCGCCGCCCCGCTGCCCGCCGCCCTCGGCGTTGGCACGCTGCTGCTGGCCACCGCGCTTACGTCCGTTGCGTGCGTCCCGCTCGGCCGGGGACAACGGCCGACCGAAGCGGGTCGCGGGACGCTGGTCGTTCGACCGGTTGGTGCGGTGGTTCACAGATGGACCTTCCACAAGAAGTCACAAAAAAGGCTCCGTGGGCCCGGCCTTCCGGCCGAGCCCACGGAGCCGTAGTAGCGGGGGCAGGATTTGAACCTACGACCTCTGGGTTATGAGCCCAGCGAGCTACCGAGCTGCTCCACCCCGCGTCGGTACCTTGAACGTTAACAGAGTTCGGCCGCCGATGTCGGATGGGGCCCTGTGACGACGCCCACCTGCCGGTCGCCGCGTCTCTCTCTGTGATCAGCGCCTCACGCCGGACGCGTTCCCGGCGGGAGCGTTCCGCTCCTGGCGGCCTCGTCCAGATACTGCGTCAGCACGCTTCGCAGCTCGCGCGCGGCGCGCGGCGGTTGCACGTCCTTGCGGTGGGCGAGCGCGATCGTGCGGCGCAGTCCCGGCGGGGCGAACGGGGTGACCCGGAGCGGGCGGCGGGCGGCCACCATGCTGGGCACCACGGCCGCTCCGAGGCCGGCCTCGACCATGCCGAGCACCGCGTCCATCTCGCCGCCCTCGACGGCGAAGGGCGGCTCGAAGCCCTCGGCGCGGCAGGCGGCCATGGTCACCTCGCGCAGGTCGTAGCCGTGGCGGAACATCACCAGCGGCTGGTCGCGCAGCTCGGCGACCTCGATCACGGGTCCGGCCGTCGGCGGCGGGGCGTCCGGCGCGGAGGCCAGCACCAGCTCCTCGCTGAGCAGTTCGGTGGTGGCAAGGGCCGGGTCGTGCCGTTGCAGCGGGAGGATGATCAGGGCCAGGTCGAGGCTGCCGGTGGCGAGGTGGCCGACCAGGTCACGGGAGCCGCCCTCCTCGATGTGCAGGCCGATGCCGGGGTGCTCCCGGCGGTAGGCGCGCAGCACGTGGGGGAGGAGCCCGGTGCACAGGCTCGGTGTCGCACCGAGGCGGACCCGGCCGCGGCGCAGACCGGCCACCTCCTGCACCTCGATCCGGGCGCTCTCGGCGTCGGCGACGATCCGCCGGGCCAGCGGCAGCAGCGCCTCACCGGCGTCGGTGAGGGTGATGTTGCCGCGGGCGCGGTGGAACAGGTCGGAGCCCAACTCCCGTTCCAGCGCCCGGATCTGCTGCGACAGCGACGGCTGGGCGACGTGCACCTGCTGGGCCGCGCGGGAGAAGTGGCGCGCGTCCGCGACAGCGAGGAAGTAGACGAGCTGCTGGAGCTGCATGTTCCGCAACCCTACCCGCTCGATAGGCATTACCTATCGAAACAACCAAGATCATGTCTTGGACCTTTCGATGCGACGAACCTAGCTTCTTGTCCATGGCAGTCGCGATTCGGACGGTTCCGCCGTCGACCCTACGGACGCTGTGGTCCTCCACCATCGGCAAGAAGGCCGTGATGGCGGTGACCGGCGTGGTCATGCTGGCGTTCCTCGTCGTCCACATGCTCGGCAATCTCAAGATCTTCTTCGGTGCCACGGAGTTCGACGCGTACGCGGCCTGGCTGCGCACCATCGGCGAGCCGGTCCTGCACCAGTCCTGGTACCTGTGGATCCAGCGCACGGCCCTCGTGGCGTGCGTCGTGCTCCACGCGGTCTCCGCGTACCAGCTGAGCCGCCGGGACGTCGCCGCGCGCAGGCAGCGCTACGTCCACAGCACGCCCGTCGGCCCGTCCTTCGCGACCCGCACCATGCGCTGGGGCGGCGTGATCATCGGCCTGTTCCTGGTCTGGCACATCCTCGACCTCACCACCGGCACCCTGAACCCGCTGGGCGAGGCGGGCCACCCGTACGAGAACGTCGTCGCCGACTTCCGCAACTGGTGGGCGGACGTCATCTACCTCGTGGCGATGGCGGCGCTCGGCCTGCACATCCGCCACGGGTTCTGGAGCGCCGCACAGACCCTGGGCGCCAACGGGCCCCGCAGCGGCCCGGTCTTCAGGACCGTCAGCTGGGTCCTCGCCCTTGTCCTCTTCGCGGGCTTCGTCACCGTGCCCGTCGCAGTCATGACCGGAGCCGTGCACTGATGTCCGAGCACCCCGACAGCACCCCCTATGTCGACTATGCGGTCGGCGCGCCCGTCGCCGACACCCGGGCACCCGACGGGCCCATCGAGGAGCGCTGGAACACCCGCCGCTTCCAGGCGAAGCTGGTCAACCCCGCCAACCGCCGCAAGCACACGGTGATCGTGGTCGGCACCGGCCTGGCCGGCGGCAGCGCCGGGGCCACCCTCGCCGAACAGGGCTACCACGTCGTCCAGTTCTGCTACCAGGACTCCCCACGGCGGGCTCACTCCATCGCCGCGCAGGGCGGCATCAACGCGGCGAAGAACTACCGCAACGACGGCGACAGCGTCCACCGGCTCTTCTACGACACCGTGAAAGGCGGCGACTTCCGCGCCCGCGAGTCCAACGTCCACCGCCTGGCCGAGGTCTCCGTGCAGATCATCGACCAGTGCGTGGCCCAGGGCGTCCCGTTCGCCCGCGAGTACGGGGGACTGCTCGACACCCGCTCCTTCGGCGGCGTCCAGGTGCAGCGCACTTTCTACGCCCGTGGCCAGACCGGTCAGCAACTCCTCCTCGGCGCGTACCAGGCGTTGTCCCGGCAGATCGCCGCCGGCAACGTCGAGATGCACGCGCGCACCGAGATGCTCGACCTGATCGTGGTCGACGGCCGTGCCCGCGGCATCGTCGCCCGCGACCTGATCACCGGCACCGTCTCCAGCTATTTCGCCGACGCCGTCGTCCTTGCGTCCGGCGGGTACGGCAACGTCTTCCACCTCTCCACCAACGCCAAGAACTCCAACGCGACGGCCGCCTGGCGCGCGCACCGGCGTGGCGCGTACTTCGCCAACCCCTGCTTCACGCAGATCCACCCCACCTGTATCCCGCGCTCCGGGGACCACCAGTCCAAGCTCACGCTGATGAGCGAGTCGCTGCGCAACGACGGCCGGATCTGGGTGCCGAAGACCAAGGGCGACACCCGGAGCCCCGACCGGATCCCCGAGGACGAGCGCGACTACTACCTGGAGCGCCTCTACCCCTCCTTCGGCAACCTGGTGCCGCGCGACATCGCCTCCCGCGCCGCCAAGAACGTCTGCGACGAGGGTCGCGGCGTCGGTCCCGGCGGGCTCGGCGTCTACCTCGACTTCGCCGACGCGACCCGGCGGCTGGGCAGGCAGGCCGTCGCCGAGAAGTACGGCAACCTCTTCGAGATGTACCAGCGGATCACCGGCGAGGACCCCTACCAGGTCCCCATGCGGATCTACCCGGCGATCCACTACACGATGGGCGGCCTCTGGGTCGACTACGACCTGCAGACCACCGTCCCGGGCCTGTTCGCCATCGGCGAGGCCAACTTCACCGACCACGGCGCCAACCGCCTGGGCGCCTCCGCCCTGATGCAGGGCCTGGCCGACGGCTACTTCGTCCTCCCCACCACGCTCAACGACTACCTTGCCCGCAACCCGAGCCTGGGACTGGTCACCGAGGACCATCCCGAGGTCGCCCCGGTGGTCCGGGAGACCACCGAGCGCCTCGCCCGGCTGCTCGCCAACGACGGCGACCGCAGCCCCGACTCCTTCCACCGCGAGATCGGCGAACTGCTGTGGGAGTACTGCGGCATGGCCCGCAGCGACGCCGGGCTGCGCAAGGCGCTGGCCCGGATCCCGGAGATCCGCGAGGAGTTCTGGCGCTGCATCACGGTCCCTGGCGCAGGCGACGAGCTCAACCAGTCCCTGGAGAAGGCCAACCGCGTCGTCGACTACCTCGAACTCGCCGAACTGCTCTGCCTGGACGCGCTGCACCGCACCGAGTCCTGCGGCGGGCACTTCCGCACCGAGTCGCAGACCCGCGACGGCGAGGCCGCCCGCCAGGACGACGCGTTCTCCTACGCCGCCGCCTGGGAGTTCACCGGTACCGGCAGCGCGCCCGTCCTGCACAAGGAAGACCTGGTCTTCGAGTACGTCCACCCCACCCAGCGGAGCTACACGTGAACCTCACCCTGCGGATCTGGCGCCAGCGCAACGCCGACGCCCCCGGCGCCATGGTCACCTACCAGGTCCAGGACGTCTCACCCGACATGTCGTTCCTGGAGATGCTCGACGTCCTCAACGAGGACCTGATCCAGCGCGGCGAGGAGCCGGTCGCCTTCGACCACGACTGCCGCGAGGGCATCTGCGGCATGTGCTCGCTGGTCATCAACGGCGAGGCGCACGGCCCGGAACGCGCCACCACGACCTGCCAGCTGCACATGCGCCACTTCACCGACGGCCAGACCGTCGACATCGAACCGTGGCGGGCCACCGCCTTCCCGGTCGTCAAGGACCTGGTCGTGGACCGCTCGGCGTTCGACCGCATCATCCAGGCCGGCGGTTACATCACCGCTCCGACCGGCTCCGCTCCCGAGGCCCACGCCACCCCCGTCCCCAAGCCGGACGCGGACCTCGCCTTCGAACACGCCGAGTGCATCGGCTGCGGCGCGTGCGTGGCAGCCTGCCCGAACGGCTCGGCGATGCTCTTCACCAGCGCCAAGATCACCCACCTCGGCGTCCTCCCGCAGGGCGCGCCGGAACGCGAGAGCCGGGTGCTGGACATGGTCGGCGCCATGGACGCCGAGGGCTTCGGCGGCTGCACCAACACCGGCGCCTGCACCACGGCCTGCCCCAAGGGCATCCCGCTGACCAGCATCGCCACCCTCAACCGCGAGTTCCTCCGCGCGGCGAGGAGCAACCCCGGCGCGGCACACCGGCGCTGACGGGTTCCCGTCCGGCGCGCGTTCCGGGGCGGACACGGTCGCCGATGGCGAGATCTGACGCCACCACGGGTGCTCCCAGGTACGCGGAGGGACGCTTGGAACACCCAGCGCGGTGCCGGGACGATGACGGGCCACGACGCGATGGTCAACGGCCGGGGCTTCGGCGAGACGATCCGCAACATCAACGGCGACCCGGAGTGCAACGGCAAGAACCCGGACGAGCGCAACGACCGGATCAGCCTGTACAAGCAGTTCACCGGGATGCTCGGCACGGACGTCGGCCCGGGCGACATCTCCTGCTGACCCGGGACGGCCTCCGGCGCGCTCAGGTGGCGCTGTGGTGCAGCTCCCGGGCGAGGACGGCCGGTTCGGGACGGATCTGGTCGAGGATCGCCGCCAGGTGGGCGTCCTTGAGTTCGTACCGGACGATCCGGCCGTCCTTCGTCCCGGCGACCGTGCCACCGGCGCGTAGCAGGCGCAGGATCTGCGAGACGGCGGTGTCGGCGATACCGGTCGCCGTGGCCAGGTCGGTGACGGCGATCGGACCGGCCCGGTGGACGGCCAGCAGCACGGCGAGCCGGTGCGGCTCGCCGAGCAGCGCGAAACGGTCGGCCCAGACGGGGAGTTGATCGGGCTCGCCGATGCCTTCGATGGCCGTGCAGACGCTGTGTTCGTCGATGGCCCTGCGGTGGGCCCGCTCGGTGGGAACGAGATGCATGGGGCCCATTGGACCCCCGCTGCCCGGTGATCTGCAACACCGTGCAGGTGAGCGGATGTGCAGGGTCAGTTGGCGGGCTCAGGCCTCGGTGGCCGTGACTGTCGCTGCGGCGTCGGCAGGAGCGGCCTCCGTCCCTCCGGCGAGACCGGTCTGCCAGCGGGACTCGATCTTGCCGTAACGCCAGTAGAGCAGCGCGACGACCCAGGTGAGGGCGAACAGCCCAGCGATGACGAAGCCGGCCTTGTTGATGTCGAAGTTGGCCATGAAGTCCCAGAAGCCGCCGGTGAGATGGAGCTCGCTGGTGAGTACGCCGAGCACCTCGATGGTGCCGATCAGGAAAGCGGCGGCGATGGAGAGGCCGGTGATGACGAGGTTGTAGTAGACCTTGCGCACAGGTCGCGCGAAGGCCCAGCCGTAGGCGAAGTTCATGAAGAAGCCGTCGAAGGTGTCGAAGAGGATCATGCCGCCGGAGAAGAGCAGCGGCAGCGCCAGCACGGCGTAGAACGGCAGCCCGGCGGTGGCGGCGTAGGCGGTGGCGGCGAGCAGGACGACCTCGGTGGCGGTGTCGAAGCCGATGCCGAAGATCATGCCCACGAAGAAGAGCTGCCAGGTGTGGTTGATGGAGCGCATGAAGCGGCCGAAGAAGCGCCACATCAGCCCGCGCGCCTGGAGCTGCCTTTCGAGCTCCTCCTCGTCGAAGGTGCCCCGGCGCATGTCGCGGAAGACCTTGAAGATCCCGGCGAGCACGATCAGGTTGAGCGCGGCGATCAGGTAGAGGAACCCGGCGGAGGTGAGCGTGCCGAGCATGCCGCCCAGCGTCTCGTAGGTCGAGTTCGGGTCGACCATCGCGCCGAAGACGGCCTTGGCGGCGACGGTGATGCCGACGCCTACGGCGGAGACGACCGTGGAGTGGCCGAGGGCGAAGAAGAAGCCACTGGCCAGGGGACGTTGACCGTCCGCCAGTAGCTTGCGGGTGGAGTTGTCGATCGCGGAGATGTGGTCCGCGTCGAAGGCGTGACGCGCGCCCAGCGTCCAGGCGGTGAACGCGACGCCGAGGCCGACGCCGAGCTTGTCGTAGTGGAAGTGGTGGGGGAGCACAGTGAAGATGTAGATGCCCCAGCCGACGCCGTTCAGCAGCAGAATCACCAGGGACATCACCCCGATCCTGGTCCATTCCGCGGGACTCAGGGACTGACGGACCATCTGTAGCTTGGCGACGAACGCGGACACTGGGCATCCTCCTCGGGACGCTCACAGGTCGGCGCGGCCTGGTCGGAGACTCCCGGAGGGCCCGGTCCGGACCGACCTTCCTGCGAGGCTGGTTTCCAGGAGTGCGACGCCAGGCGACCGGACTTGCCCTCACTCGTGCCGAGGGGTTCACCGTTGCGGGACAGCGCCGGATTCTCACCGGACTTCGCTGACGCTGCACTGTCCCCGCGCAGTGAGGGGACCTTCGGCAGCCTAGAGGTGGCGGGGGCTCGGGTACAAGCCTGCACATCTAAGCAGGTGTCTGATTCACTGCCGAGGACGGTGCGGACGTCGGCTGGTACCGGGCGGCGAGGGTACGCACCGTCTCGGTGATGCGGTCGCGGAGTTCGGCCGGTGCCAGGACCTCGACGTCCGCGCCGAGCCGGAGGAACTCCTGGTGGGCGTGGTCGATCGACTCGATGGGCACCCGGGTCTCGGTCCATCCGTCCTGTGCTGCTCCGTCGCCCAAGGCCGTTACGCCGAGGCGGCGGGCGCCCTCCGGGGTGAGCCGGACCAGGGCCTCCCCGGTGTGCAGCCGGGTGTGGAAGTCGGCCAGACTGCTGCTCCAGTGCGCGGCCAGGTCGAACCTGTCCGGGATGGCGAACTCCTGATCCAGCATATGGACTTCGAGGATCTGGTCGACCCGGTAGGTGCGGATCCCGGACGGCCCGCCGGCGGCCAGGTACCAGCGTCCGGCCTTGAGGACCAGCCCGTACGGCTCGACCCGCCGCTCGATCTCCTCCGGCGCCCGCCAGCGCCGGTACCGCATGAGGACCGCTCGCCGCGCCCAGAGCGCGGCGGCGACCGCGGGCAGGTGAGGCGTGCTCTCGGCCTCGCCGTACCAGCCGGGGGCGTCGAGCAGGAAGCTCCGCCGGATCCGCTCGGCCTGCTCGCGCAGCTCCGCTGGAAGTGCGGCCCGCAGCTTGAGCTGGGCGGTCACCAGCGCCTCGCCGAGGCCGAGTTGGGCGGCGGCGTCCGGGAGCGCCGTCAGGAACGCGGCCTGCGCCTCGTCCGGGGTCAACCCGGTGAGCCGGGTCCGGTAGCCGTCGACCAGCTGGTAGCCGCCCGCGTGTCCCGCCTCGCCGTACAGCGGGATGCCGGCGGCGGCGAGCGCGTCGACGTCCCGGTAGACCGTGCGGACGGAGACCTCCAGCTCCTCGGCCAGTTGGCGGGCCGTCATCCGGCCCCGGTTCTGGAGCAGCAGAAGCAGGGTCACCAGTCGGCTCGCGCGCATGTCGCCCAGTATCCACATCCACTGACAGGAGATGTCAGTGGAGCGTGCCTAACCTGCGTCACATGGACGACTTCGACTTCCTGCACGGCTCCTGGGACGTGGCCAACCGCCGTCTCACCACACCACTCGGCGACGCCGACGCGGACATCTGGGAGGAGTTCCCCGGTCACTCGGTGATCCAGCCCCTGTTCGGAGGGGCCGGCAACATCGACGAGATCACCTTCCCCACCCTGGGCCGTCAGGGCGTGTCCCTACGGCTCTTCGACCGCGAAACGAAGCAGTGGTCGATCCACTGGTCCGACAGCAGGACCGGCCGGCTGGACCCGCCGGTGGTCGGCGGCTTCACCGGTGACCGTGGCGACTTCTACGGAGATGACACCTACGACAGCCGCCCGATCCGGGTGCACTTCACCTGGCAGCGCCTCGGCCCGGACACCGCCCGCTGGGAGCAGGAGTTCTCCGCCGACGGGGGCCGCACCTGGGAGCTCAACTGGACCATGGACTTCACCCGCACCCGCACCCGTACCTGGCGGCCCGGCGCATGAACATCGTCGAACTCCGGCAGTACACCCTGCATCCCGGCGCGCGGGAGACGCTGATCGAGCTCTTCGAGCGCGAGTTCGTGACCGGCCAGCAGGCGGTCGGCATCACCGTGGGCGGGCGCTTCCGCGACCTGGACGACCCGGACCGCTTCGTCTGGCTGCGCGCTTTTCCGAACATGGCACACCGTCGGCGCTCGCTGGAGGCGTTCTACACCGGCCCGGTCTGGCGCGAGCACCGCGACGCGGCCAACGCCACCATGGTCGACAGCGACGACGTCCTGCTGCTGCGCGGCCCGGGCTTCACGCCGACGCCCGGCACGCGTGAAGTCCTTACCACCGTCTGCCACCCCGGGGTCGTGGCCGACTTCGACGCGTACGCCGCGCGGCACCTGGGCCCCCGGCATGCGCTGCACCGCACCGAGCACACCGAGAACGACTATCCGCTCCTGCCGGTCCGCGCGGGAGAGGACGTCCGTGTCTGGTTCGGCCCGGCCGAGCCGCCGCCTCCCTGGCCGGTCCGGCGACTGCGGCTGGAACCTGTGGCCCCGTGACGCCGTGACGCCTGACGCCGTGACGCGACGTCAGTCCTCCCTACGCCGCAGCAGGTAGCTGTCCATGATCCAGCCCTTGGCCTCGCGGGCCTCCTGGCGCAGGCGGGAGATCTCCTCGGCGGTCTCGGCGAGCGGGCCGGAGACCAGGATCTCGTCCGGGGTGCCGAGGTAGGCGCCGTAGTGGATGTGGACGCCCTCGGGATCGATCCTGCTGAACGCCGCCTTCCCGTCCAGCATCACCACGGCGTCCTCCGCACCGGGCGGGAAGCCGTCGGCGGCCAGGCGGCGGGCGGTGGTGATGCGCACCGGGCGGCCGACCCGGGTCAGCGTGGTGCGGTGGCGTGCCGCGAGCACCGAGGGGCTGCTGATGCCGGGGATGACGTCGTAGCTGAAGGCGGTGGGGTCCTGCTCCAGGATCTCGTCGAGGACGGCGGAGACGCTGTCGTAGAGGGCAGGATCGCCCCAGGCCAGCAGCGCGCCCGTGCCGTCCGGGCCGATGTGCTCGGCGATCAGGCCCGCCACCAGCTCGGCCCGGCGCCGCCGCCAGTCGTGGACCGCCTCCCGGTACGCGGGGGTGCTGCGGTCGCGCTCGGCGTCCGGGACCTGGACGAGCCTGTGGCCGGGGCGTCCGTGCTCCTCGATCATGCGCAGGCGCAGCTGGACGAGCTCCTGCCGCTGGTCGTTCTTGTCGAGGAGGAGGAAGACGTCGGTCCGGGCGAACGCCTTGACCGCCTGGAGGGTGAGGTGGTCGGGGTCGCCCGCGCCGATGCCGATGACGTTGATGTGCCGCATGGGGATGATTCTTCCGGATCGGTTCCGGCGACCGTACGCTGAGGTCAGGGCGGGGTCGTCCGGGTCAGGTGAGTTGCGGACGAGCCAGACGCGCCAGCCATGCCAGCGCGGCCGCGACGTCCGCTGCCACCGGCACGCCCGCAGGCGCGGGCGGTCGTTGGACCACGACGACGGGCAGGCTGAGTTCCCGCGCCGCCGTCAGTTTCGGGGCCGTGGCCGCGCCACCGCTGTCCTTCGTGACCAGCACGCCGATCCGGTGGTGCCGCAGCAGCGCCCGTTCGCCGTCGAGGGTGAACGGGCCGCGGTCCAGCACCACGTCGACGCCCGGCGGGAGCGGTGGCTCGGGTGGATCGACCGAGCGGATCAGGAACCGGAGCCGGTCCAGCGCGGGCAGCCGGTCGGGGCCGGTGAACGGGGCCAGGTCCTTGCGACCGGTGGTGAGGAAGACCCGGCTGCCCGACTCCGCGCTGTCCAACTCCGGTAGCAGGGCCGCGGCTTGGGACACCGAGGCGACCAGGTGCCAGCGGTCGCCCGCGACCTGCTGCCAGCCCGGGCGGCGCAGCACGAGCAGCGGCACGCCGGTCCCGGCCGCGGCCTGGGCGGCGTTGGCGCTGATCCCGGCGGCAAAGGGATGCGTGGCGTCCACCACAGCCGACACCCGCTCGGCGCGCAGCCAGGCGGCCAGACCGTCCGCGCCGCCGAACCCGCCGACGCGCACGCCCCCGTCCGGCAGCGCCGGTTGCTCCACGCGGCCTGCCAGCGATGTGGTGACCCGTAGGGCGGCAGACCATGCCGCAAGCTCCGTTGCCAGCAGCCGGGCCTCGGTCGTGCCGCCCAGGATCAGCACATGACGGAGTGCATGACGGAATGTATGACGCAGCTCATGACTGGACATCAGCTTTCGCTGGCATCTGCGGAGTTGACGCCGTCGAAGGCGGCGAGGATCTGCTCGGCGGCTAGGGTCGCCGTCAACTCGCCCGCCCGGACCTGGGCTTCCAGGTCCGGAGTGAGCGCACGGACACCCGGATGCGCCTTCAGCCGGCCGAGCAGCTCGTCGCGGACCATGGACCAGGCCCAGTCGACCTGCTGCGAACGGCGCTTGGCGGTGAGCCGACCCGTGGACTCCAGTAGCGTGCGGTGCTGCTCCAGCCGCTCCCAGACCGTGTCGAGCCCGGTGGACTCCCGCGCGCTGCAGTGCAGGACCGGCGGGGTCCACGCAGCGTCGGCGGGATGCATCAGCCGCAGCGCGCCCGCCAGTTCGCGGGCGGCGGCGCGGGCGTCGCGCTCGTGCGGGCCGTCGGCCTTGTTGACGGCGAGGACGTCGGCCAGCTCCAGCACGCCCTTCTTGATGCCCTGAAGCTGGTCGCCGGTTCGGGCGAGGGTGAGCAGCAGGAAGGAGTCGACCATGTCCGCGACGGCGGTCTCCGACTGGCCCACGCCGACGGTCTCGACCAGGATCACGTCGTAACCCGCGGCCTCCATCACCACCATGGACTCGCGCGTCGCCTTGGCCACCCCGCCGAGCGTCCCGGCGCTGGGGGAGGGGCGGACGAACGCGGCCGGGTCCACCGCCAGCCGCTCCATCCGCGTCTTGTCGCCGAGGATGGAGCCGCCGGTCCGGGTCGAGGACGGGTCGACGGCCAGCACCGCGACCCGGTGGCCCAGGCCGGTCAGCATGGTGCCGAAGGCGTCGATGAACGTGGACTTGCCCACGCCGGGCACGCCGCTGATGCCGATCCGCCGGGCCTTGCCGGAGTACGGAAGCAGCTCCGTCAGGAACTGCTGCGCCAGGGCCCGGTGGTCGGGACGGGTGGACTCGACGAGCGTGACGGCGCGGGCGACGAACGCCCGCTTCCCGTCGAGCACACCCTTGATGTAGGCGTCCAGATCGATGCGCATCCGCTGATCCGCGACTACAGGTCCGCGTGACCGAGCGAGGCGCCGAGGCGCTGCACCAGGTCGTAGGCCGCGTCCGGGATTACCGTGCCGGGCGGGAAGACCGCCGCCGCGCCCATGTCGAGCAGCGTCGGGACGTCGTGCGGCGGGATGACGCCGCCGACGACGATCATGATGTCCTCGCGGCCCTCGGCCGCCAGCTCCTCGCGCAGCGCGGGAACCAGTGTCAGGTGGCCGGCGGCCAGCGAGGAGACGCCGACGATGTGCACGTCCGCCTCGACGGCCTGACGGGCCACCTCGGCCGGGGTCTGGAACAGCGGGCCCACGTCGACCGTGAAGCCGAGGTCGGCGAAGGCCGTCGCGATCACCTTCTGGCCGCGGTCGTGCCCGTCCTGGCCCATCTTGGCCACCAGGATGCGCGGACGGCGCCCCTCGGCCTCCTCGAAGGAGTCGACCAGGGCACGGGTGCGGCCGAGCGACGGGGACTCGCCTGCTTCGTTGCGGTACACACCCGCGATGGTACGGATCTGGCTGGTGTGCCGCCCGTACACCTTCTCCAGGGCGTCGGAGATCTCGCCGACGGTCGCCTTGGCGCGGGCCGCGTTCACGGCCAGCGCGAGGAGGTTGTTGTCCAGGCCCGATCCGGAATCCGAGCCCGAACCGCGCTCGGCCGCAGCGGTCAGCGCGCGCAGCGCGTCCTGCGTCGCCGTCTCGTCGCGCTCCTCCCGCAGCCGCCGGAGTTTGGCGATCTGCTGGGCGCGCACCGAGGAGTTGTCGACCTGGAGCACGTCGATCTGCTCGTCGCTCTCGACCCGGTACTTGTTGACGCCGATGACCGGCTGGCGACCGGAGTCGATCCGGGCCTGGGTGCGGGCCGCCGCCTCCTCGATCCGGAGCTTGGGGATGCCCGCGTCGATGGCCTTCGCCATGCCGCCGGCCGCCTCGACCTCCTGGATGTGCTGCCAGGCGCGCCGGGCCAGGTCGTAGGTCAGCCGCTCGACGTAGGCGCTGCCGCCCCACGGGTCGATGACGCGGCAGGTCCCCGACTCCTGCTGCAGCAGCAGCTGGGTGTTGCGGGCGATGCGGGCGGAGAAGTCGGTCGGCAGGGCCAGCGCCTCGTCCAGCGCGTTGGTGTGCAGCGACTGGGTGTGCCCCTGGGTCGCGGCCATGGCCTCGACGCAGGTCCGGGTGACGTTGTTGAAGACGTCCTGCGCGGTGAGCGACCAGCCGGAGGTCTGCGAATGGGTGCGCAGCGACAGCGACTTGGCGTTCTTGGGGTCGAACTGCTTGACCAGCTTGGCCCAGAGCAGCCGGGCCGCGCGCATCTTGGCGATCTCCATGAAGAAGTTCATGCCGATCGCCCAGAAGAACGAGAGCCGCGGCGCGAAGGTGTCCACGTCCAGGCCCACGGCCTGACCCGCCCTCAGGTACTCCACACCGTCCGCGAGCGTGTACGCCAGCTCCAGGTCGGCCGTCGCTCCGGCCTCCTGGATGTGGTAGCCGGAGATGGAGATGGAGTTGTAGCGCGGCATCTTCTGAGAGGTGTACGCGAAGATGTCGGAGATGATCCGCATCGAGGGCTTCGGCGGATAGATGTAGGTGTTGCGGACCATGAACTCCTTGAGGATGTCGTTCTGGATGGTCCCCGCCAGCTTCTCGGGCGGCACCCCCTGCTCCTCGGCCGCCACGATGTAGAGGGCGAGAACGGGCAGCACGGCACCGTTCATGGTCATCGACACCGTCATCTTGTCCAACGGGATCCCGTCGAACAGCTGGCGCATGTCGTAGATCGAGTCGATCGCGACGCCCGCCATGCCGACGTCGCCGGTGACGCGCGGGTGGTCGCTGTCGTAGCCGCGGTGGGTCGGCAGGTCGAAGGCGACCGACAGGCCCTTCTGACCGGCCGCCAGATTGCGGCGGTAGAAGGCGTTGGACTCCTCGGCGGTGGAGAACCCGGCGTACTGCCGGATCGTCCACGGCTGGTTGACGTACATCGTCGGGTACGGGCCGCGCAGGTACGGCGCGACGCCCGGGTAGGTGCCGAGGAAGTCCAGGCCCTCAAGGTCCTGGCCGGTGTAGAGCGGCTTGACGGAGATGCCCTCGGGCGTCTCCCAGAGCAGGTCGCCGACGCTGCTGCCGGTGGCCTCCTTGACCGCCGCGCGCCACTGCTCCTCGGTGGCCCCGGCCGGTGCACCGGCACCGAGGTCGACGTGCGAGAAGTCGGGAATCTGCGTCACGCCGGGGCTCCCATGAGGTCGAGGGCGGAGGAAAGGACGGCCGGCGCGTCGCAACCGGCGAAGACGTAGGCGTCGACCTGCGCGTACTCGGCGGGCCGACCGGCGAGGTACACACGCGTGGCGCCTGCGGTGCGGAGCGCCTCGGCGACGGCCTCGGCCTGCTCCGCGTAGAGCTCGTCGCTGGAGCAGAGGCACGCGACGGTCGCGCCGCTGGCGGCGAACGCCGAGCCGACGGTGGTGGCGTCCACGGACACCGGGTCGTGCACGGGCTCGATGCCGCCCGCCTGGAACAGGTTGGACGCGAAGGTCGCGCGCGGGGTGTGCGCCGCCGCCGGGCCGAGCGCGGCGAGGAAGACCCGGGGGCGCGCGCCGGTCGCCGCGAGCTGCGCGTCCGAACGCGCCCGCAGCGCCTCGTACGCCTCGTCGCGGCGGACCCGGGGGAGGCCCTTGCCGTCGCCCGTGTGGCGGGCCAGGGGGCGGATCCGGTCCGCTGCGGCCTCCTCGCGGACGACGGGCGTCTCGGCGAGGTTCGGGAACTCGCTGACGCCGGTGATCGGCTCCTTGCGACGGGCGAGCTTCTTGCCGCGTGCCGCCCAGGTGGCCGCGATCCGGTCGGCCACCATGCCGGAACGCAGCGCCGCCTCCTGGCCGCCCGCACGCTCCAGCTCCTGGAAGAACGCCCAAGCGGCGTGGGCGAGTTCGTCGGTCAGCTGCTCCACGTACCAGGAGCCGCCCGCCGGGTCGGTGACCCGGCCCAGGTGGGACTCCTCCAGCAGGATCGACGAGGTGTTGCGGGCGATCCGGCGGGCGAACGCGTCCGGCAGCCCGAGCTCGTGGTCGAACGGCAGCACGGTCACCGCGTCGGCACCGGCGACCCCGGCCGCGAGGCAGGCGATGGTGGTGCGCAGCATGTTCACGTACGGGTCACGCCGGGTCATCATCACCGGCGAGGTGACGGCGTGCTGCACCTGGGCAGCGGCGCCGGTGGCCGCACCGGCCCCGCTCGCCTCTGCGCCGGCCCCGCTCGCCTCCGCGACCCGGGCCCAAAGGCGCCGCGCCGCACGGAACTTGGCCACCGTCAGGAACTGGTCCGCGGTGGCCGCGTAGCGGAACTCCAGCTGGCGGCAGGCCGCGTCGACGGAGAGTCCGGCCTCGGTCAGCAGCCGCAGGTAGGCGACGCCGGTGGCCAGCGAGCAGCCGAGCTCCTCGGCGGCCGAGGCGCCGGCCTCGTGGTACGGCAGCGCGTCCACGGTCAGTGCGCGCATCCCCGGGTAGCGGTCGGCGCAGAGCTTGGCCAGCTCGACGGCGTCGGCGGTGTCCGACTCGGCAACCGGCTCGCCGGTCCGGGCGGAGAGGCCGATCGGGTCGGCGCCGAGCGTGCCGCGGACGACGTCGGGCGCGACGCCCTTGGCGTCGTAGATCCGCAGCAGCTCGCGTGCGGCGGCGCCGGTCTCGGCGCCCGCGTCGAGCGCGACCGGCGCGAGGTCGAGGTAGACGCCGTCCAGGGCACGGGCCAGGTCGGTGACGGGCACACCCGATCCGCCCACGGCCAGCCAGAGGGAGGTGACGCCGTTCTCCAGATCGGCGAGCACGGCCTCGTTGCAGCGGTCGGCCTCCGGCCGCTCGTGTCGCTGACGTACGTCCCAGCCGGTCGAGGCCGGTGCGGCGCCACGGAGGTACGGTGCGAAGCCGGGGAAGCCGGTCGTGCCGTCCGCGGTGTTCCCCGCCGTGTACAGGGGAGCGACGACGAGGCCGTCCTCCAGGGCGGTCGCGAGGGCCTCCTCGGCAGCCGCGCCCGACACGTCCTTCCCCGACTTGCGCAGTACACCGGCTACCAGGCTCTGCCACTGGTCTCGGGTGGCGTCGGGGAATTCGGCAGCGAGCGAGAGCCCGTCATCAGGCACGACTGTCATGCAAAGGATGCTAGAGCAGCCAGCTTGAGGTTCAGCAGAGCGAACGGTTGTGATGTATCCCTCTCCGCACCTGCATGTCAGGGGGTGAGGACGAGCGAGCCCTCCGGGTGCGGATGCCTCCCGGTGACCAGGTACACCACGCGCCCGGCGAGCGACGCGGCATGGTCCGCGTACCGCTCGTAGTAGCGGGCGGTCAGGGCGGCGTCGACGGCCGTCTCGATGCCGTGCGGCCAGTCGGCCTCCCCGAGCCGCGCGAAGACCGCGCGGTGCAGCTGGTGACCCGCCCCCACATCACCGGCCTCTGGTCCCAGGCCGGCTCCGTCGCCCGGTTCGAGCCCTCCGGCGCCCACGTCGAGGAGGCGGACGGGCCACATCGGCACGAGGAGATCGCGCGGCAGCAGGAGTTGGTCTTCATCGGCACCGGCCTCCAGCACGACGCGCTCCGCCGTGAGTTGTACGCCTGCCTGCTCTCCGACGACGAGCTGGCCGGTGACGAGACCGCCTGGCGTGCCTTCGACGACCCGTTCCCGGCCTGGGACAACGTCTGCGAGGTTCCAGTGGGTCGCTGACGCAGGTGCCCGCCCTTCGGGCGTGTTGGGGCGAAAGCTCGCATACAGGCACCCCCCGGCATGGCAGCGTGTCACCTGTTGATCACACCCTGTCCCGGAGGAGCCTGTCATGGCGAACGTCCCCGCCGACCTCATGTACACAGCCGACCACGAGTGGGTGCACGTCGAAAAGGACGGCACGGTGCGGGTCGGCATCACCGACTTCGCCCAGAACGCCCTCGGCGACATCGTGTTCCTGGAGCTGCCGCTGGAGGGGAGGTCCGTCCAGATCGGTGACGAGATCGGCACCATCGAGTCCGTGAAGTCGGTCTCCGAGCTCTACAGCCCGGTGGACGGTGAGGTGGTGGCGGTGAACCAGGACGTCGTCGACTCCCCCCGAGGGAGTCAACTCGGACCCCTACGACGCGTGGCTGGTCAGCATCAAGCTGGCGGCAGGCGCCAAGCTCGACGAGCTCCTCGACGCCGCCGCCTACGAGAAGTTGATCGGCTGACGGCCTGTTTTCCTTGCTGTTGTGCTGGGGCCGCCTGCGGTGCAGCCGGCCCCAGTCGAAAACGGTAAACGATCGACGGTGCGTGACCCAACAGCTAGTCTTTTGCGTGGACATGCAAAAGGTCTGAAGCCGACTCGTCGGCGTATGGCTCCGGGGGGATGCCAGGTTGATACGGATCAGTCTGTCGACGGACGACTTGGAGCGGCTGCAGGTCGCCGACGTGCCTGACTTCGGGTACGAGCTCGCCCTGGGCGGGGCTCAGTTGGCCTACCGGACTTCCGACCGGAGGCTGACGGCGTGGAAGCTGGAGGTCGCCCGGGGCTGGAACCCCGACCACAGCAGATTGTTCGACCTGTACACGAGCCTCTACATTCCGGCGTTCTTCGATCAGGTCGCCTGCGCGGCGCCGTCAGGGATCGACCCTGAGTCCCCGTCGGCTACCGCTCATCTGCGTGACCTGGCCCGATCCAGCGCCCTGACTCCGTTCACCCGCGAGCTCGCTGACGGCCGCTCGGGCGCGGTGAGCACGCTGAACCACATCCTCGCCACATTCCGTACCACGGCGCTGGACCCCTACCGCCGAAGGATCACCTCCGCCGTCGCCACCGCATCAGCCGACGCAAAAGTCCGCGCCGCGCTCGGTGGCATCGACGACATGCTGAACTCCTTGCACCCGTCGATTCGTTGGGACGGTCGGAGGCTGCGTCTGAACACCAACGTCGAGGCCGAAGAATCTCTCGAAGGGCGTCCCTTGATCCTCCAGCCGACGGCGTTGGCCACTCGCATCATGTTCGACCCGCTGGCTGACTCGGTGACGGTCATCTATCCCGCGGCGCCCGGTGTCATCACGCGCGACCCCGAGCTCCACGCTCCGGCCCCTGCCTTGGAGTCGCTCCTGGGAACGACAAGGGCAGCGGCACTCGTCGCCGTCGTCAGGACGCCGGCCGTGACCACCGGACGGCTCGCGGCGACACTCGGAGTATCGGCTGCAGCAGCCTCGCGACACGCCTCCGTCCTACGCGAGTCCGGCCTCATCGCCACCGTCCGCAACGGCCAGACGGTCCACCACGCCCCGACGCGACTCGGCACGGACCTGGTGCACGGAGCAGGTCTCAGCTGACCGACGTCAGGTGTCTCCCCGTCAGGACGGTCTAGCGGGCCGTTGAGCAGCTCGGCGCTGACAGCGCCCGTCCGCGTGAGCCGCACGCGGCTACTCCAGCCGGGTGGTGCACCTCGTCGCGACTCCGGACACGCCCGCCGGACCCTGACGCCGCGCGGCACCCCCGGTACCGTCGGCCCATGACGGAGCAGGGCGAGCGGCAGGCACGGTTCGAACGCGGAATGGCACTCCTCGAAGAGGTCAGCGGGGGGCAGGGGCAGCTCTTCGTCGACTCGATGGCCGACGTCTCACCCGAGCTGGCCCACCAGGCGGTGGCCTGGGGGTACGCGGAGATCTACGGCCGACCCCAGTTGGCGCCGCGCGACCGCCAGTTGCTCACCCTCGGCATGCTCACCGCGCTGGGCGGCTGCGAGCCCGAGCTGCGCATGCACATCGGCACGTCGCTCAACGTCGGCCTCACGCCGGTCGAGATCGTCGAGGCGCTGCTGCAGTCCGCCGGATACTGCGGCTTCCCCCGCGCGATCAATGCCACCAAGGTCGCCAAGGAGGTGTTCGCCGAACGCGGCCTGTTGCCGGTCGAGGGAACAGGCCGGGCGCAACACTAGCGGCTATCAGTACGGGGTCTCGGAGCAGATGGACTTCGACCAGGGCGAGACGCCGTGCGAGTTGACGGCACGGAGCCAGATGCAGATGTTGTCGCCGGAGACCTGGCTGCTGATCGTGTAGCTGGAGCCGCCGGTGGGGATGACGGTGTCCGTCTTGTCGTTGGCGTTGCCGGCGCCGTCGTTGGTGTAGTGGATGTCGTAGCTGGTCGCGTCGGAGACCGTGTTCCACTGGATGAGGATCGGGAAGCGGCAGCTGCCGAAGCAACTGCCCTGGAAGTAGGCGCTCCAGTTCGTCACCGTGCCTGGTGCGGAGCCGGTCGGCGGGCGCGTCGACCCGCCGCTGGAGCCTCCGTTGGAGCCGCCGGAGGAGCCTCCGCCCGTGCCGCCTGAGTTGCCCCCGGAACTGGTGCCCCCTGAGCTGGTACCCCCCGAGCTGGTGCCACCGCTCGTCCCCGCCGACGCACTGCCGGTCGAGCCGGAGCCGGAGGTCGAGCTCGACTTCGCGGTCGGGCTCGTGCCCGCCGACGCCGACGCGTGCGAGGACGGCGAGCCCGAGCCTGAACCGCTCGCCGACGGCGAGGCGGAGCGGGGGGAGGTGGTCGTCGCCGGGACCGTGGTGACCGAGGTCCCGGAGTGTCCGCCCGTTGCGTTGCTGGAGGGGGAGAGGGTCCCCGGCAGCAGCGCCACCGCGACGATCGCACCCACAGCAAGGAGGATCGGGACGACGGTGTACATCAGGCGCCTGCGGCGTCGAGGCCGCTCGGGTGGCGGCCCTTCGCTGAGCAGGACCGGGGAGACGACGCTCTGCCCCGTCGGCGAGCTGGCTGGCGCGGCGCCTCCCGCACCCGGTGCCGGCACCGCGTCAGCCGGAGCCGCCCCCGCGCCCGCCGCAGCCGCCTCGGCAGGAGCCGCGATCGCGGGCACCTCGGTGCGGGCGAAGGCCGACCGCCGGGCCAGGATGCTCATGACCTCCGACGGCCAACCGGGCTTCGGCGCACCGCACTTCTGCTTGCCGAGCTCGTGCAGCCGCTCCGCACTGGGCCGGGCCAGCGGGTTCTTGTCGAGGCAGGCAGCGACGACCTCCCCGAGCTCGGCGTTCAGCGCGCGGACCCGGGTCAGGTCGGGCTCGGTGTGGACGATGCGGTAGAGCAGGTCCACGCCCGAGCCGTCGCCGAACGGCGGTTCCCCGGCCGCCGCGTAGGCAAGCATCGCGCCGAGTGCCCACACGTCCGTGGCGCCGGTGAGGTTCTTGGCCGCGTTGGCCTGCTCCGGGGACATGTAGGCGGGGGTGCCCATCATCACGCCGGTGCGGGTCAGTCGGCTCTGGTCGGCCGCGCGTGCCACCCCGAAGTCGATGAGCGTGACGCCCTGCTCGGTGAGCATCACGTTCGACGGCTTGAGGTCCCGGTGCACCATGTCCTGCGCGTGGACGGCCTTGAGGCCGGCCGCCGCCTCGCGCAGCAGCAGCCACAGCATCGGGACCGAGAGCGGACCGCCGTGCAGGTCCAGCGTCTGAGCCAGCGTCATGCCGGGGATGTACGCGGTGGCGAACCACGGCGGACGGCCCCCGCGGTCGCTGGCCAGTAGCGCGGCGCTCACGTCCTTCGGGAGCCTGGCCAGGTTGTCCAGCTCGTGGCCGAAGTGCCGCAGGAAGTCCCCGTCCTCGGCGAAGGCAGGCAACACCTGCTTGATCGCGGCGTATCTGCCGTCGACCACACCCAGGTAGACCCGGCCCATGCCGCCGGAACCGAGCCGCCCCAGCAGTGGGATCGACCCCACCCTGCGCGGGTCCTCGTCCCCGAGTGGTGTGGCCCCGCTCCCCGCAAGGTCGAACCCGTAAGGCTCGTTCGACCCGTTCCCCGTTTCAGCCACGCAGTGTGCTCACAATCCCGGAATGTCAACTGTCCTCGTAGGCCTCGCGAGTCTACGAGAAGATCAGCGACAGATCCGCATGCAGTGATCGGTGCGGCCGGTTCTCCATCGTCCCCACATATCTGACGCAGCGTCAAGAATGGTTCACTGCGTGCTTGCCGGTGACGTGCCTGCCTACCGACGTGCCTGCCCGTCTGCCACGACTGTTGACGTGTCGTCAGGAGACTGCGGGATCCACCGCGAAGAGGGTGAGACCGTACGGCTCGGACGAGACGACCTGCACGTCGCCGCGTAGGTCGGACGGCAGCGCGGCGGCGGGGACGCCGATCCACCGCACGTGGTAGCGGCGCAGCGTCGCCAGCCGCTGGGCGTGGAGGGTGGCGGGATTGAAGAAGGCCCAGGTGGCGTCGGAACGCGCGGTGCTGTCCCTGAGGAACACGTCCATGTACGCGGGCGCGACGGTGGGCATGCCGTGCGCCGGCGCGACGCGGAACATGTAGTAGTCCTCGGTCATCAGCGTCCCTGTGGCGGCCGTGGTCTGCGCCGACGGGAAGTGCCAGGTCGACGCGTCCCAGAGGGCGACGACGTGGACGCCCGCGTCCGTCAGCGGCGCCCGCAGACCGGGCAGCGCGAAGACGAGTGCGCCCGCCTGCGTCCACAGCCCGACCGCCGCAGCGGCTGCGGTGACCGCGAGCGCGGCCCGGCGCAGCCGCCGCGTGAGCCCGGAGCCAGGGGCTGTCCGAGCCGTCGCCGACCGGGTGGGCAGCAGCTCGTAGGCGAGGGCGAGCTGCGCGGAGAGCATGACGGCGGGCAGGATCCGGCCCATCGCCCACTCGTGGGTGAGCCCACCGGCGACGAAGACGCCAAGTGAGGAGAGGAAGAGCAGCACCAGCGGATCCAGCCGGTCCCGGCGGAACCGCAGCGCGAGCGCCGGAACGCCGAGCAGCGCCAGTCCGTAGTGCCGCCCCATGGCCAGGTAGAGCGGCTGGTGGATCCTGTTGAGCGCGTCGGCGCTGCCGCCGAGCGCCCAGAAGTCGTAGTACGGCCAGACGCTCACCACCACCGCGCAGACGGTGACGGCTCCCGCCGCGTGCCCGAGAAGCCGCAGCCGGTCCTGCCGGGTGCGGGCCTGACGCCACAGCGGGCCGCAGGCCATGGCGGCCAGGCCGAGCCCGGCGGCGAGCCCGGTGAACTGATGGATCAGCAGGATGACGCCGAGACAGGCGCCCATTCCGGACAGCCAGAGCCCCGGCCGCGCACCCCCGTCGCGCATGGTCCGGCGACGGCACCAGGCCCACAGGTTGAGCGTCAGCGCCAGCGCCGCCGTGCTGGGGTAACCGACGCCCAGCGCCAGCGAGTTGAGCGAGGGGAAGCCGCTCCAGTCGAAGAGCTGCCAGCCCCACAACCCGACCAGCAGCGCCAGAGCCAGCGCGGGGGCGAGGACGTGGTCGGTGAAGCAGCGGGTCAGCCGCACGACGCCGATCGCCAGAACGAGGACGAAGCAGGCGGCGCTGATGCTGACGACCGCGTGCGCGGAGAGGCCGGTGACCCGGCCGAGCAGTCCCTGGGGGATCGTCAGCGGCGAGTAGTAGGGGCTCGAATCGGTCGTTCCGGTCAGCGGGTCGACCGGGTTCCATGGCGACGCGGCGGCCCGCAGCGCCGTCGCCAGGTGCACGCCGAGGTCACCGTCCCAGGGCAGGCGGATGCAGACGGGCAGCCCGAGCAGGAACACGCCCACGACCAGCAGTGCGTCCCCTCGGGCCTGCCTGAGGGAGGTCCCGCGTGTCCGGGGACGGCGGCCCGCGTCGCTTCCGGTTACGCCTGTGGTCGGGGGTACCGAGCCGGTGACTGACGTCGTCATGTGGGGGACACTCCGCCGCGATCCGATCAAGGGGACACGGCAGCTTGGCACACCTACCTGTGGGCCTTCCACGGGGAGCCGACCTCGGGCTTTCCAGTGCGTGAACTCCGCGAACTCGGCGAACTCCATGGACTCTGTGAGCTCCGCCAACTCCGCGAACTCCGCGCGCGTCAGGACGTCAGGAGTGGGGGCCGCTGCGGCCGAGGGTCTTCTCCGGAGTCGCACCTGGGCGGGTCCACTGCGGCACGGGCCGGCTGGTCGGGCCCCAGTCGGCGGTGCCGTCGGCGTCGGACCGCCAGTACCAGCAGGAGTGGTGTCCCTCGGGCCAGCCCTCGGGCTTGTCCTCCCACGTCTCACCGCGGCCGTAGGGGGTCATGTCGAGCAGGCCGAAGGACCCGTTGGCCGGCTCGTTGCCCCGGCCGGTCGTGGAGTAGGTGAGGAACGCACGGTCGCCGTCGCGCAGGAAACACGTCAGGTAGCCCATGTCCCCGCCGACCGGCTCCGGCAGACCGCGCACCGAGTGCCAGGGCTGGGTGTAGCCCATGAACTCGGTGAAGGCGGCCACCTCGTCCCACCGGCCCGTGGTCAGGACCGCGAACGAGACGCCGCGTTCGTTGAGGTAGACGGCATCCGGGATGTGCCAGGCGGCGTTGGTGCAGCCCTCGCACTGCCCTTGGTGGGGTGCGCTGTCGTACCACATGTGCTTGTACACGATGAGCTCGTCACGCCCCTGGAACAGGTCCAGGAACGGGATCGGACCGTCGGGCCCGACGACCTCGACCGTGCCGTCGAACTCCACCATCGGCAGTCGTCGGCGCGCTGCGGCGATGGCGTCGCCCGCGTGGGTGTGGGCCTTCTCGCGGAGCAACAGCTCGCCCCGGGCGGCCCGCCAGGTGGCCAGGTCGACGACGGGCGGACGGCCGGGTGTGTTCCCGGCGCGCGGCGGGTTCGGTGGTGTGTCCGGTGTGTCCGGCGTGTTCGGTGCGGACGTCATGGTGTCCTCCGTGGTGAACGGATCCCCGACCCGGCCCAGCCTGCCCGTTCCCCTACCGCAAGACAACGGGACACGCTCACCCGCCCTGCGCCCGCACGATCGGGCGACGCGGTGCGTGCCGACCGTGACCCGGGTCACTCCCGTGCATGTCACAGGGGGCCGGGCTATTCCGTCTTAGGGGGTGTAGGCACCGACGAGCACGAGGAGCACCCATGGAACCGCGTCTCAACTTCCTCGCCCAGCCGACCGCGGGCAAGGCCCTCAAGCACCTCATGACGGCGGGCGCGTCGCTGCGCGAGTCGGCGCTCCCGGCCGCCACCCAGGAGCTGGTGTCGCTGCGCGTCAGCCAGATCAACGGCTGTGCCGCCTGCATCGACATGCACACCAAGGTGGCCACCGCCGCCGGCGAGACCGCGCTGCGTCTGCACCTGGTCGCCGCCTGGCGCGAGGCGACCGTCTTCACCGAGCCCGAGCGCGCCGCGCTGGCCCTTGCGGAGCAGGGGACACGTACTGCGGACGCGGGCGAGGGCGTCAGCGACGAGGTGTGGGAGCAGGCGGCCAAGCACTACGACGAGGAGCAGCTCACGGCCCTGGTGCTGCTGGTCGGCTTCATGAACCTGGCCAACCGGATGAACATCATCACCCGCCAGCCCGCGGGCGACTACCAGGCCGGACAGTTGCACTGATCCACTTGCACCCAGGCGGCATCGGATGAAGGATCCCGCCCAGGGGAGAGGAGTCGCTGTGGAAAGCGCGGACAGGGTCAAGGAGTTCGAGGAGCTGCGACCGCTGCTCTTCTCGATCTCCTACCGGATTCTCGGCAGCGTGGGGGAGGCCGAGGACGCGGTGCAGGAGACCTGGCTGCGCTTCGACGCCTCGACCACCCGGCCCACCTCGACCAAGGCCTACCTCTCGGCCGCCGTCACGCGGATCTCGATCGACGTCCTGCGGTCGGCGCGCGTCCGGCGTGAGGAGTACGTCGGGCCGTGGTTCCCCGAGCCGCTGCTCGCCGACCCGTACGAGGACCCGGAACGCGCGGTGGAGTTGGCGGACTCGCTGCCGATGGCGGCGCTGGTCCTACTGGAGCGGCTCAGTCCGCTGGAGCGCGCGGTCTTCGTGCTCCGGGACGTGTTCGGCTTCGAGTTCCCGGAGATCGCCTCGGCGGTCGAGCGCTCGGAGGCCGCGTGCCGCCAACTCCTGGTGCGGGCCCGGCGCCACATGCAGGCCGGGACGCCGCGCTTCGAGGCGAACCGGACGGAACGTCAGCAGCTCGCCGCCCGCTTTTTCGACGCGCTGAAGGACGGTGACGTGGGCGGACTGCAGCAGCTGCTGGCCGCCGACGTGCAGCTGGTCGGGGACAGTGGCGGCAAGGCACCCCGCCTGGCCAGGGTGGTCCTGGGCGCTTCGAGCGTGGCCCGACTGCTGGGCTCGGTCTACCCCGCGCTGCTCCGCATCGACGTGACCTGCGAGCTCCACGAGCTCAACGGCCAGCCCGGCGCGATCCTCCACGACCGCGACGGCAGGGTGCTCCAGACGCTGGTCCTCGACGTCGCCGACGGCCGGATCCAGGCCATCCGCGCGGTCGTCAACCCCGACAAGCTCGCCCACCTCGGCCCGGTCGCCGACGCCTGGGCGGTCGACCGCGAGTTCCGCGAGTCCCGCCGCTCCGCGCGCTGAGCACGCGTCCGTTCCACCCATCCGTTCAACTCATCTCTTCAGCTGATCCGCTCGGCGATGGTCCGGGCGCACGCGAGCGGCTCGCTGGAGGTGCTGTCCACGACCAGGTCGTAGTCGACGCCCTGGTGTGCTCAACGGCTCCCGCAACATCGCCCACCGGGCCGATGCTGCGTGGCAGCGGGGCAAAGTCAACAGCCCCAGCACCGTCAGGCGACACGCCTAGCACAGTGCCGGACGCAGGCGACCTGCTGCAGCCAGCCGTGAGTACGACTTGCAATCAAAGCTCCGGGATCGGGCGACACGCTCGGTCCTCAGGGCCGAGAAGTTGACCCGCTTCCTCCGGCAGCGCGCTGGCGAGACCCGTGGGCTTCCGCACCCGCGCCCGGGCTCGCGGGTCCCGGGCAAGCGGTCAGGCCTCGAGTAGCGCTGTCCGTCAGGCGCGGTGGGTGACACGGCCGTTGGACATGGCGAGCGCCACCGGCGTCTCCGCCAGCTCGTCGGCGGGGGTGTTGAGCGGGTCGAGGGCGAAGGCGGTGAGGTCGGCGCGCAGGCCCGGGGAGATGCGGCCGGTGCGCTCGGCTTCGCCCGCCGCGAGGGCGGCGTGAGTGGTGAAGCCCTCCAGCGCCATCGTCGCGGTGAGCGCCTGCTCGGGCATGACGGGTGCGGTGTCGGTCCCGGCGTGGCGTCGGAGTTGGGCGTAGGCGAGGACCTCGCGGGCGTCGAAGTGGGCGATCGGCCAGTCGGAGCCGAGGGCCAGCACCGCGCCCGTGTCGCGGAGGGTGCGGCAGATCCAGGCGCGGTCGGCGCGCTCGGCGCCGACGCGGGTGGACCACTCGTCGGTGTGGTCGGCGCGCGTGTAGGCGGAGTGGGTGGGCTGCATCGAGGCGATCACGCCCAACTCGCCAAAACGCCGTGCCTGTTCCTTGGAGAGCGTCTCGATGTGCTCGATGCGATGGCGCATCCGGCCGCCGGGGCCGATGGAGGCGACGGTGTCCAGAACATGGCGCACACCCGCGTCGCCGATGGCGTGGGTGGCGGTGCGGACCCCGGCGGCATGGAGGCGGTGCACGGCGCTGGTGTACTCGGCCGGGTCCAGCCAGAGCGCGCGACTGTTCTGGCCGTGGCAGTCCGGGTGCTCCAGCCACGCGGAGCCGCCCTCGACCGTGCCGTCCATGAAGAACTTCACGCCGCCGACCAGCCAGTTGCGTCCGGCGGTGCCCTGGAGATCGGCCAGCGCGTCGAGGCCCTCCGCCGAGATCCCGGGGTTGCACCAGGGCGCGAGCCGCAGGCGCAGCGGAAGGTCGTGTTCCTTCTCGACGGCCCGCAGCAGGTCGACCACGTCGCCCTCGGCGTCCATCACATGAGCGCCGGTCAGGCCGGTGGCGGCCATCGAGCTCAGCAGGGCGTGGAGGGCGTCGCGGCGCTCGGCGAAGGGACGGCGCGGCAGGACGGCGGTGACCAGGTCCATCGCCGCCATCTCGATCAGGTGGCCGGTGGGCGAGCCGTCCGCGTCGCAGACGACGGTGGACCGCTGGGCGAAGGCGACCGGTCCGGTGATCCCGGCGGCGCGCAGCGCAGCGCCGGTGACCAGGGCGGAGTGGCCGTCGTAGAGGCGGATGAACGCGGGGGTGTCCGGACCGAGGACGGATTCCAGGACCTCGCGGTGGACGGGCCGGCCGGCGAAGACGTTGTGGTCGAGCCCCCAGCCGTGGACCCATCCGTCGACGCGCTCGGCATCGGCCAGCGCGCCGCGCAGCTGGTCGAGGTCGCGGACCGCGCTGAGATCCGTCCCGGAGGCGAGGTCGATGCCGAACACCGGGTGGCTGTGGCTGTCGACCAGGCCGGGGAAGAGGGTTGCGGCACCGAGGTCGAGCACCTCCGTCCCTGCCCCGCGCCAGTCGCGTACGTCGTCCGCGTCGCCGACGGCCGTGATCAGGCCGTCCCGGACGGCCACGGCGGTGGCATGCGGACGGTCCGGGTCGAGGGTGTGGACCTGGGCCGCGACGACGATCACTTCTGGCGCGAGGGACATCGATGCTTCCTTGTTCGGGTGGATCGAGAGGAGGGACAGACAGGAGGAGAGACAGACAGGAGGAGAAGCAGACGAGCGGAGAGACAGAGGAGGGGTGTGCTCAGGACGAGATCGGCAGCGCGGCGTTCTCGGAGGTGCCAGGCGCATCCGGTCGGGCAGGCTCGGCGGCGAACTCCGCGTATACGCGCGGCTTTGCGGCGCGAAGCCGGAGCGCGTACCCGACGCCGGCCAGGAAGACCAGCGGGACCAGCACCACCAGCACCGTGTTGACCGTGTCGGACGCCCCGGTCAGCAGCCCGACATGAGCGACGACCAGGTAGAGCGCGGCCCCGAGCAGCAGCGTGGCGAGCGAGGGTGCGACGACGGTGCGCAGCACGCCCTCGTCGTGGTGGATGCGACGGAAGTAGCAGGGCACGGCGACAGCCGCGAGCAACTGCAGAGCGACCAGCGCGAGCAGGCCCGGCGTGTTCACCCACAGCAGCAGCTGCGTGTAGGGGTCCGCACCCGCCGCCGCGAAGGCGACGACCACGACGACGCCCAGCACCGTCTGCGCGACGCCGGCGACCCACGGGCTGCGGTGCCGGACGTGGATGCGGCCCAACTGCCTTGGGAGCACGCCCTCCTCGGCCATGGCGAGGGCGTAGCGGTTGGTCGCGTTGTGGAAGGCCAGCAGCGAGGCGAACAGGCTGGTGACGATCAGGACGTGCATCACGTCGGCGGCCCACGGGCCGACGTAGGTCGCGGTCGCGGAGAAGAAGAGGCCGGTCGGGTCCTTGGCCGCGGCGGCGACGACCTGCTGGTCGCCGAAGGCCTGGATCACCACCCACACGACGAACGCGTAGAAGAGGCCGAGGAACGCCACGGCGATGTAGGTGGCGCGGGGGATGGTCCGGTCCGGGTTCCGCGCCTCGCGGCGGTAGATGACGGTGGACTCGAAGCCGGTGAACGCGGCGAAGGCCATGGCCAGCATGCCGGGCATGCCTGCGGCCGTCAGGTTGGCCGGAGCGAAGGAGCTCGCGCTCAGCCCGTGCGCGCCGCCCTGCACCAGCACCGCGCCGGCCAGCAGCACCAGGATCGCGACCTCGGCGAGCAGCAGGACGCCCAGCACCTTGGCGCCGAACTCGATCGAGCGGAAACCGCCGAACCAGATGACGGCGAGCCCGGCCAGGGAGATCACCGGCCAGGGGACGTTCCAGCCGAACAGGGTCTGGAGCGTGTCGTGCGTGGCCGAGCCGAGCAGCCCGTAGACGCCGATGTTCATGGCCAGGTAGCCGAGCAGGGCGAGCAGCGCGGCGCCGAATCCGGCCGGCCGGCCGAGCCCGCGGGTGATGTACGCGTAGAACCCGCCGCCGTGGCGGACATGGCGGCTCATGGTCATGAAGCCCACGGCGAAGACGGCCAGGGTGCCTCCGGCGAGCAGATAGCCGGCGGGCGCGCCGATGCCGCCGATGAGAAGGGCGAGCGGTGCGACGCCGGCCATCACCGTGAGGGGTGCGGCGGCGGAGACGACGAAGAAGGCGATGTCGGCGGTGCCGAGGGTGTTGGTGCGCAGGGTGGGGGCGGGCGCGTCCGCTCTTCGGGCGTGGGGCTCGGTCATGCGCAGGTGCCTTTCACGGCCGGCCGGGGTCCGGGACCACGGCGACTTCTCCATAAACCTAAAGCTTGATGGTTTCGGTACCGTAGCCCTGTCTTCACCGTTTGGGAAGGCCTGGTTCCGCGGCCGCGGGCAGACGATCGCCGCGCTGCGGCGAGCGTTGCGACCGTGCGCTGCGACCGCGCGTTGCGGCCGTGCGCAGCGACCACGCGCGGATGACGTGTGAGAGGGGTGCGATGGGACGGCCCAGCAAGGCCCTGCTCGACCGCGAGCGCATCGGCGCCACCGCCTTGGCGCTGGTCGACGCCCACGGCGACTTCAGCGTTCCGCAGATCGCCAAGCGGCTCGGGGTGCAGACCGCGTCGGTCTACCACCACGTCGAAGGCCGGGCCGGGATCATCGAACTGCTGCGGGTGCGGCTGGCGGCGGGGATGGACGCGTCCGCGCTCGACCTGCGTCCGTGGGACCGCGCGCTGGAGGCCTGGGCTCGCTCCTATCGCGCCGCGTTCGCCGCGCACCCGCGCGCGATCCCGATGCTGGCGGCGGCCCGGGTGGCCGCGCCCGAGGCCCTGGCGCAGTACGACCGGTGCGCCGCAGCGCTGCTGGAGGCGGGGTTCCCGGAGGGGACGGTGATGCCGCTGATCACCGCGCTGGACAACATCGTGCTGGGCTCGGCGCTCGACCTGACCGCTCCGGAGACCATGTGGGAGACCGCCCCCGACGGCTCCACCCCGTCGCTGGCGCGGGCGCTCGCCGCCGCCGGGGGCGCGGAGGGTGGCCATCGCGCCGACGCCGCGTTCGAGTTGGCCTTGACGGCCTTCCTCGCCCACTGCCGCACCCTCCTCACCGCGCCCCGGCCGGACGGCCCCGCCGCGAAGCCCTGACGGTCAGTTGCCGTTGCGTCAGTCCCGGTGCGCGATTTCTTCACCAAATCCACCCCTGAGCTGCGTGGATGGTGCGGGCTCCCGGCACGCCGGCCGAACAGGAGTGTCATATCCGGCTCGCTGTACCGGTATCGAGTGCCATGGGCTTCCTGTGACCCGGCTCTGAGCTGGCCGTTCGTCTTCCCGGAAGACTTCGTGGGCGATCCGCTGCATCGTGCGGTCCGCGTCCAGGGCGCGGCGTTTCCGACTGCGGGCCGATGTCGCCCGCTGACGCGCCGACAGCCGGATCAACCTGCGGTGCTTCGGCATTGGCGTCCCCTCAGGGGACGGACTGGAATGCGGAATCGTCCATATGATGTGATGGGCGGGTCATTCCTTCTGATTGCTTCTGATGCGCAAGCTGCTGCGCTGAACTGTGGGGTTACGTGTCCACACTGAACGCCCCTGCGGCTCTGGCTGCTGCCGCCGCTGTAGTTGCGGTCCTCCTGCTGCTGACCCTCCTGGTGGTGCAACTGCGCACCCGCAGAGCCCGTCGCCGTGGTCAGGCCGCCCGTAACGCGGCCATGGACAAGATGCGGCGGGCCTACGACGACCTGGACCGGGCGTACGCGCAGCTGCAGGAAAACAACGTGCGGCTCGTCCAGGAGCTCGACGACGCCTCCGAGGAGCTCCACCGCAGCCGGACCCAGGGCGGCGAGGTGCTGGCCAACCTGGCGCTGCGCTCCCTGGTCCTGGTGGAACGCCAGCTCGGCAACCTGGAGGGGCTGGAGGAGCGCGAGTCGGACTCCGTCCGGCTGGAGCAGCTCTACCAACTCGACCACCTCGCCACCCGGATGCGCCGCAACAGCGAGAACATGCTGTTGCTCGCCAGCGGCAGCGACCAGCAGCGCCCCGGTCGCCCCGGCGCGCCCGCCCAGTTGCTGGACGTCCTGCGCGCCGCCCTCTCCGAGATCGAGCGCTTCGAGCGCGTGCACCTGACGGCGCTTCCGCCGGTCCTGGTCCGCGGTGAGGTCGCCGACGACCTCAGCCACGTCTTCGCCGAACTGCTGGACAACGGCACCGCGTTCTCCCCGCCCACCGAGGCGGTCACGGTCACCGCCTGGCACCTGGACAGCGGCGAGGTGATGGTCTCCGTCGGCGACCGCGGCATCGGCATGACCGACACGATGCTGCGTCAGGTCAACCGCACCCTCGCCGAGCAGGGCGACGGTCACGAGATCGGCCACGGCAGCGGCCGCTCCCTCGGGCTGCGCGTCGTCACGCTGCTGGCACGCCGTCTCGGCCTGCGGATCCAGCTGCGCACCAGCGCCAGCGGAGACGGGACCACGGCCCTGGTCGCCCTGCCCGCCGGGCTGTTGGCCGACCCCGCCGAGACGCACCAGCAGGCCGTGACGGGAGGGATGGAGCACATCCCGCCCGGACGCCCGCTCCCGGAGGACGCCCACACCCAGGCCGCCACCTACCGACAGGGAGGCCCGATGCTCGCCGCCGTCCCCAACGCCCGACACGGCCAGGGGGCCGGCTTCTCCGGTGGCACCACCGGCGGGGTCGGCGCCGCAGGATCCATGGGCGGGTCCAGGTCTGCCGGTCCTGCCGGCACGTCCGCCGCGCCGAGCACGACCACGACGTCCCCCAACGGACTGCCCAAGCGCGTCCCCGGCGAGAGCGGACAGGTGGCGCAGGCCAACGAACCGAGCGGCGAGGTGGGTACTCGTCCTCCCCGGGACGCCGGCTCCGCAGCCGAAGAGCTCCGACGCCGCCTCGGCGGCTTCCAGAACGGACTGCGCGAGGCCGCAGCCCCGCGCGAGGAGGACGACAAGGCATGACCCAGGCGACCCCGCAGCAGCGTTTGCGCTGGCTGCTCGGTGATGTGCTGGTCAGCACACCCGGCCTGCGTGCGCTGGCCCTGGTCTCGACGGACGGCCTGCCCCTCGTGGCCGTCGACGAGCACTGCCCCGTGGAGGAGCTGGCGACCTTCGTCGCCGGGATCAACGGACTGGCGAGCGGGCTGACCCACCTCCTCCAACTCGGCCGGCTCAAGCGGACCGTGGTCACGCTGGACGAAGGCACGGTGATCCTCATGTCCGTCGACGAGACCGCCTGCCTGGCCGCCTACACCTCACGGGACTGCGACCTGAGCGTCGTGGCCTTCCAGATGGCCCGGTTGGTCGACCAGGCCGGCCATGTCCTGACCGCGCACGTCCGTACCGAGGTCCAGGAGGCGATCCGGTGACTGTCCCCGCGCGCTCGCTCCGCGTGCGCCCCTACGCGCTGACCGGGGGCCGAACCCGTTTCGGCCAGGTGCTGCTCGTCGAGACACTCATCTCGGCCGTCGAGCAGAGACCGGTCCAGCCCGCGTGGCAGGCGCAGCCGACCGCCTCCGCCATGCCCGAGCTGGAGCGGATCTGCGCTCTGTGCGAGGGTCAGATGCGCTCCATCGCCGAGGTGTCCGCGCTGCTGAAGCTGCCGCTCGGCGTCGTCCGCGTCTGGGTCAGCGACCTGGTGGACGCCGGGCGCATCCGCGTCCACGGCTCCTCGGTCAGCATGGGCTCCGGCAACTCGCCGATCGGCGTTCCCAACCGTCCCAACCGCGTGGTGCTCGAAAGAATTCTCGGAGGCCTTCGTGACCTGGCCTGACACCCGGTCGGACGCCGCCCCGCCCGGCGGCGTTCCCGGTCCCGGCGCGCCCGGCGTCTCCTACGCGGCCGTCGCCACGCCCGGCATCCCGCTGACCGAGCTTGCGGTGACCTCCGCCAAGATCGTGATCGCGGGCGGTTTCGGGGTCGGCAAGACCACGATGGTGGGTTCGGTCTCCGAGATCACCCCGCTGCGCACCGAGGCGATCATGACCGACGCGGGCAGCGGGACCGACGAACTGGCTCCCGGCAGTGAGAAGACCACCACCACGGTGGCCATGGACTTCGGCCGCCTGCACATCGCCGACGACCTGATCCTCTACCTCTTCGGCGCCCCGGGCCAGCGACGCTTCTGGTTCATGTGGGACGACCTCGCCCGTGGCGCGGTCGGCGCGGTGGTCCTGGTCGACACCCGTCGGCTGGCTGAAGCCTTCCCCGCGGTCGACTACTTCGAGAGCAGCGGCCTGCCGTTCATCGTCGCCGTCAACGAGTTCGACGGCGCGCCGGTGTACGAGGAGAACGACGTCCGCGACGCGCTCACGCTCAACCCGGCAGTGCCGCTGCTGCGTTGCGACGCCCGGTCCCGCTCCTCCTCGGCGCGGACGCTGGCGGCCCTCGTCCAGCACACCCTGGCGACCACCGCGTACTGACGGTCCGTCAGTCCGTCCGGTCGTCCTTCACCAGCACAACCAGCACAACAGGAGCTCATCTTGGCGAGAATCCTCGTCGTCGGCGCCGGCCAGGCCGGACTGCAGCTTGCGCTCGGCGCGCAGAGCGAGGGCCACGACGTCACCGTGATGACCGACCGCACCCCCGACGAGGTGCGCGGCGGCCGGGTGATGTCCACCCAGTGCATGTTCCGTACCTCGCTCGCCATCGAGCGTGAACTCGGCGTCAACCTCTGGGAGGCGGAGGCCCCGAAGGCCCAGGGTCTCGGCGTCTCGGTGAGCGGCCCCGAGTCCGCCCGCGTCATCGACTGGGTCGGCCGTCTCGACGACTACGCCCAGTCCGTGGACCAGCGCGTCAAGATGCCCGGCTGGCTGGAGCTCTTCGCCCAGCGCGGCGGCAAGGTCGTCATCAACGGCGTCACCGTCTCCGACCTGGACTACCTGGTCCGCGGCTACGACCTGACCGTGGTCGCCGCGGGCAAGGGCGAGCTGGTGTCGATGTTCGCCCGCAACCCTGAGCGCTCCCCGTACAGCGTGCCGCAGCGCGCGCTCGCCGTCTCCTACGTGCACGGCCTCGGCCCGCGCCCGGAGCACGACTTCCCTGCGGTCCGCTGCAACCTGGTGCCGGGCGTCGGCGAACTGTTCGTCATACCCGCGCTCACCCACTCCGGCCCGTGCGACATCCTCTTCTGGGAGGGCATCCCCGGCGGACCGCTCGACGTCTTCGAGCCGGGTCTGGAGCCCGAGGAGCACCTCAACCGCACCCTCGACCTGATGCGCACCTACACCCCGTGGGAGTACGAGCGCACCCGGGGCGGCGTCGAGCTGACCGACTCGCGCGCCACCCTCGCCGGCCGCTACGCGCCGACCGTTCGCCGGGCCGTCGGCGAACTGCCCGGCGGCGGCGTGGTCCTGGGTGTGGCGGACGTCGTCGTCGCCAACGACCCGATCACGGGCCAGGGCTCCAACACCGCGTCCAAGTGCGCCGCCTCGTACCTGGCGTCGATCCGTGCCAACGGTGACGGTCCGTTCGACCGCGCCTTCATGGAGCAGGCCTTCGAGACGTTCTGGGCGGATGCCGCGAGCGACGTCACCGCGTGGACCAACGCGATGCTGGCCCCGCCGCCGGAGCACGTGCTGAACTTGATCGGCGCGGCGGGCCAGATCCCGGCCGTCGCCGACCGCTTCGCCAACGGCTTCGACAACCCGTCGGACTTCCCGAACTGGTTCTTCACCCCGGACGCGGCCTCGGCGTACCTCGCCTCCTTCGGCGGCTGAGTCCGCTCGCTGCGCTGCGCTGTGCTGCCTTGCGGCAGGCCCGGCTCGCCCCTGCCACAGCTGGGGGAGGGCCGGGCCTGCAGCTGTGTGCGGGGCCGGTGGCGGCCGGTGGGCCACGGGTGGCGACCCGGTATCGCGTCGGCGAGGCTGGAGACACCGGGCTTCCGACGAGGTGAGGTCTCCGATGGCCGACGCAGGCGCACAGAGCACCCCACCTGCCCCGAAGCCCCGGCCCGGCCTGCTGACCTTCCTCGGCGCCGTGGGCACGGTCACCGGCAGCAAGTTCATGGTCGAGACCGACCACGCCCGGGTCCTGGTGGACTGCGGCCTCTTCCAGGGCCAGGCCGAACTGCGCCGCCGCAACTGGCGCCGGCTGCCGCTGGACCCGCGCGACGTCAGGTCCGTCGTCGTGACGCACGCCCATCTGGACCACACCGGCTATCTGCCCCGCCTCGTCCGCGAGGGCTTCCGGGGACCGATCTTCTGCACCCCCGACACCGCCCGCCTTGCGGAGATCGTGCTGCGCGACAGCGCCCACCTCCAGGAGGAGCAGGCCGAGCACGCCAACCAGAACGGCTGGTCCAAGCACCGCCCGGCCGAGCCCCTCTACACCGAGGAGGACGTCGAGGAGGTGCTCACCCTGTTCCGGCCGACCGAGCTCGGCGTCGACACCGAGATCGCACCGGGCACGGTGCTCGTCCGGCGAACGCGTCCTGATCCGTTGAATCATCCACGAAGAGCAGCAAGGGAGCCGGTCTTGACGAGCCATCAGAATCCCGAGGGTCGGACCGTGGCGGAGGTGATGACCCGCGACGTGGTGACCGCCTCCGCCCGGACGCCGTTCAAGGAGCTGGCCCGGATCATGGACGAGCGCCGGATCAGTGCGCTCCCGGTGCTCGACGGGTCCGGTCACGTGCTGGGCGTGGTCTCCGAGGCCGACCTGCTGCTCAAGCAGGCCGGCCGGCGCCGCACCCTGGGCATGCGCGCCGCCCTCCTCGACCCGGACCAGGCCGCCCGCCTCGCCGCCGATGTCGCCGAGGAGCTGATGTCCGCCCCGGCCATCACCACCGGCCCGGACGAATCCGTCGCCGCCGCGGCCCGCACCATGCTCCGCCGCCGCGTCAAACGCCTCCCGGTCGTGGACGAGGACGGCACCCTGCTCGGCATCGTCAGCCGTGCGGACGTGCTCTCGGTCTTCCTCCGCGACGACGTCGCCCTCGCCGAGGACATCGGCGCCGCCCTCGTCCGCGCCCTGGGCCCGGACATCGCCGCCGGTCTGACGCTCGACATCGATGGAGGCATGGTCACCGTCGGCGGCACACTGTCGGACTCGTCCCTGATTCCACAGGTCGCGCGCACGGTGAGCGGCGTCGACGGCGTCGTGGACGTCACCTTCACGCTGTCCCAGGCGACGGGTGGTTCCTGACGGTCGTCCGAGTGGTTGTTCACATCTGAACCTCGGAGTACGCTGACGTCGAGATTTGGTTCAGATTTGAACTACTGGCGACCGTCTCCTCAGGAGCAGCACGATGACCACCGCCGCCCCCACGCGGATGCCCGCCCTCTACCTCGGCCACGGCGCGCCGCCGCTCGCCGACGACGCGTTGTGGACCGGACAGCTCGCCGCATGGGCGGCGGATCTGCCGCGGCCCAAGGCGATCCTGATGATCTCCGCCCACTGGGAGGAGGCGCCGCTCGCCATCGGCGCGACCACGACGGTGCCGCTGGTGTACGACTTCTGGGGCTTCCCGCAGCACTACTACGAGGTCACCTACGCCGCGCCCGGCGCCCCCGAGCTGGCCGAGAGCGTGCGGAAGCTGTTGCGCGCCCCAGGGACGCCGGTGCAGGACATCCCGGACCGGGGCCTGGACCACGGCGCCTACGTGCCCCTGGTCGAGATGTACCCGGACGCCGACATCCCCGTGCTCCAGGTCTCCATGCCCACCCTCGACCCGCGGGCGCTGATGGAGATCGGCCGCAAGCTCGCACCGCTGCGTGACGAGGGCGTGCTGATCGTCGGCAGCGGCTTCTTCACCCACAACCTGCGGGCGCTGACCCAGGACGGGTCGGTGCACTCGATCATGGCCGAGTTCGACGACTGGGGACACCGCGCCCTCGACACGCAGGACATCGACGCGCTGCTCGACTTCGAGCGCAAGGCCCCCGCCGGGCGGCTCGCCCACCCGCGGACCGAGCACTTCGCGCCGCTCTTCGTCACTCTCGGCGCGTCCGAGTCCGAGCTGCGCAGCCGGCGCAGCGTGATCGACGGCTTCTGGATGGGCATGTCGAAGCGCTCCCTCCAGTTCGGCTGACAGCTACTTTTGTTCGCCGAGCGCGCACGCGGGTTCACCGCGCCCCCGCGGACGTGAAGACTCAGCGGCATGAGACTTCTGGTGATCGGTGGATCTGTCTTCGTCGGCCGGGCGTTCGCGGAGGACGCCGTGCGGCGCGGGTGGGAGGTGACGGTCTTCAACCGGGGCAGGACCCAGGACGACCCCCCGGGCGCCCGCTCCTTGCGCGGCGACCGCGAGAACGAGACGGACCTGGCAGCGCTGGCCGCCGCCGGGCCGTACGACGCGGTCGTGGACGTCTGCGGCTACGTCCCGCGCGAGGTCGCCAAGTCGGTGAAGGCGCTGGCCGGGCATGCGGACGCGTACGTGTTCGTCTCCACGATCAACGTCTATCCCGACTATCCCGCCGAGCCGACGGACGAGTCCTCGCCGCGTCACGGCGGCCTGGCCGACGCCGGGCCCGAGGGAGGCGAGGGCAACTACGGCTGGCTCAAGGACGGTTGTGAGAAGGCGGTCCGCGAGAACTTCCCCGGCCGCGTCGTCGTGCTCCAGCCAGGGCTGATCGTCGGCCCGCACGACCGTGCCCGGCGCACCACGGCCTGGCTGCGCCGCGCGGCCGACGGCGGCCCGATGGCGGTCCCCGGCGCTCCGGACCGGCCCGTGCGGGTGATCGACGTCCGCGACCTCGCCGCCTTCGGGCTCGACCTGCTGGCGGCGGCGCCGCGCGACGCGGTCGAGGACTACCTGGTCCCCGGCGCGCCCGACAACGGGACCTGGGGCGACTACCTCGACGCCTGCGTCGAGGCGACCGGCGGCAAGGCCGAACTGGTCTACGTCGACGACCAGCTCTTCGTCGACCACGGCCTCGAGCCGTGGACGGAGGCCCCGCTGTGGGTGCCACCGGTGCCGGAGGTGGCGGCCGTCTGGGACGCGTCGTGCGCGAAGGCGCTGGCCGCGGGCCTGCGCTGCCGTCCCGTCGTCGAGTCGGTGCGGGACACCGCGGCGTGGCTGCTCGCACCGGGCGGCGAGCTGGAGGCGTTCGAGGAGTACCGGACCTTCGGTGACCGCGCGGTCGGCCTCTCGACGGAGCACGAGCGGGCGGTGCTCGCCGCCCATGCGGCGGGTGCGGGGAGTGCGGCGCGTGCTGCGGAAGGGGACCGGGACGCTGGCTGAGCCGGGCTGACCGCTCGTCAGACGCGGGTGTACGCGTCGCTGCGGTTGAGCTGGTTCGCTATGGCCACGAAGGCCCGGCGCTCGGTGCGGCTCAGCGCGACCTGCTCGGCAGGATCGATGCCGACCGCGCTGCCGCCGACGGCCCAGGGACGGAAGGCGGCGAGCCAGACGGCGCGTACGCCCACGGCGGTCCAGAGCACGGCCAGGGTCAGCACGGTGTAGAGGGCGACAGCGTGGAGGGGTGACATCTGCTGATGCATGTGACCGTCCTTCACTGGTACAGCGCCCACGAACAAACGTGCGGGCCGCTCCGGCTTTGGCTCTAGTTAACACCGTGGTCAGGCCCCTGTGGCAATGGGGGCGAGAGCTTTGGTCCGCAGATGCGCGAAATGATCCCGCCGCACGGAGGGTCAGTCTGCCGCGCGGGCCTGCTCCTGTGCGGTGCCCCTGCCTGCGCCCGTGCCCCTGCTCGGCTCGGCCGCCCAGCTGGCCAGCAGCCGGAGCGACTCCGCCGACGCGGAGCCGGGCTCGGCCGCGTAGGTGATCAGCTGCTGGTCGGGGTCGGCGGGGAGCACCATCGCCTCGTAGGCGAGGCTGAGCCGTCCTACCACCGGGTGGTGCAGCTCCTTCTGGCACGGCCCCTTGCTCCGGACGTCGTGCGCCGCCCACCACTGCCGGAACTCAGGGCTCTTCACCGACAGTTCGCCGATGAGCGCCGCCAGCTTCGGGTCGTCCGGCGTGCGGCCCGCGGCCATCCGCAGGCACGACACCACGTCGCGGGCCTTGCCCTCCCAGTCGTCATAGAACTCGTGCGAGGCCGGATCCATGAAGATCATCCAGGCGAAGTTCCGCTGCTCCGGGGTCTTCGCGCCGAAGTCGCCGAGCAGCGCGCAGGCCATCCGGTTCCAGGCCAGGACGTCCGCGCGCGGGCCGATCACGTAGGCGGGGACGGCGTCCATCGAGTCCAGCAGGAACTGCAACTGCGGACGGACCCGCTGCGCCCGCGCCGGAACGGCCCGGGTGCGCTGCCGTGGCTTGACCAGGTGGTCGAGGTGCTCGCGCTCGGCGGCGTCCAGCCGCAGCGCGTCCGCGATCGCCTCCAGCACCGAGGCCGAGACGTTGTGGGCGTTCCCCTGCTCCAGCCGCGTGTAGTACGCGACGCTGACGCCCGCCAGCTGCGCCAGCTCCTCCCGCCGGAGGCCCGGGACCCGGCGGCGCGCGCCGAAGTACGGCAGGCCTACCTCCTCCGGCTGCAGCCGGGCACGGCGGGTCCGCAGGAACTCGCTGAGCTCGCTGCGCGGATCGAGGGGAGCAGGGTTGGACGTCATGACACCCAAGTATGAGGGTGACCCTGCCAGTGGTAGGAACCGCAGACGTATGTTCCAGAGGGCTCTGGCTGCCTGTTCCTATGCCTGGCAGCCTGGGAGTCATGACAACGAGCACCGTCCCCGCCTACGCCGCACCCGCCGCCAAGGCCCCGCTGGAGCGCACCACCGTGCCGCGCCGCGAGCTCGGCCCGCACGACATCCTGATCGACGTCGCCTTCGCCGGCATCTGCCACTCCGACATCCACCAGGTCAACGAGGACTGGGGCCCGGCCATCTTCCCGATGGTGCCCGGCCACGAGATCGCGGGCACCGTCGCCGCGGTCGGCTCCGCCGTCACCCGGCACCAGGTCGGCGACCGCGTCGGCGTCGGCTGCCTGGTGGACTCCTGCGGTGAGTGCGAGCAGTGCCGCGCCGGATTCGAGCAGTTCTGCTCCGGCCCCGGCGGAGCGACCGGCACGTACAACGACACCGGCCGCGACGGCCTGCCCACCTACGGCGGGTACGCCAAGCAGGTCGTGGTCACCGAGCGCTTCGCGCTGAAGATCCCCGAGGGCCTCCCGCTGGACGCCGCCGCGCCGCTGCTGTGCGCGGGCATCACCACCTACTCGCCGCTCACCCGCTGGGGCGCGGGCCCGGGCAAGAAGGTCGCCGTCGTCGGCCTGGGCGGCCTCGGGCACATGGGCGTCAAGATCGCCCACGCCAAGGGCGCCGAGGTGACCGTGCTGTCGCAGTCGCTGCGCAAGCGCGAGGAGGGCCTCAAGCTGGGGTCGGACCACTACTACGCCACCGGCGACCCGGAGACCTTCGAGAAGCTGGCCGGCAGCTTCGACCTGATCGTCAACACGGTCTCGGCGGAGCTCGACCTCAACGCCTACCTCGGCCTGCTCAAGCCGACGGGCGCCCTGGTCCAGGTCGGCGCGCCGGCGACACCGGTCCCGGTCGCGGTCTTCTCGCTGATCGGCGGCAACAAGACGCTGGCCGGTTCCATGATCGGCGGAATCCCGGAGACGCAGGAGATGTTGGACTTCTGCGCGGAGCACGGCATCGGAGCGGAGATCGAGGTGATCCGCGCGGACCAGGTCAACGAGGCCTACCAGCGGGTCCTCAACAGCGACGTCCGCTACCGCTTCGTGATCGACACCGCGACGATCTGATCCCAGGCACCGCGTCCCTCTGTCGCCCTCCCGAGCCACCGTCAGGAGCCCTGCCCCGATGACCCAGTTGTTCGAGCCCCTCGAACTGCGTGACGTCACCGTCCCCAACCGGGTCTGGATGGCGCCGATGTGCCAGTACTCGGCCCCGGCCGAGGGGCCGACTGCGAACAACGAGGACGTCGGCGTGCCGGGGGAGTGGCACTTCCAGCACCTCGCCTCGCGCGCGGCCGGCGGCGCCGGGCTGATCCTGACGGAGGCGACCTCCGTCGTGCCTGAGGGCCGGATCAGCCCGTGGGATCTGGGCATCTGGAACGACCGCCAGGCGGAGGCCTTCCGGCGGATCACCTCCTTCCTGCGCGAACTGGGCACGGTCCCCGGCATCCAGCTCGCGCACGCCGGCCGGAAGGCGTCCACGCACCGTCCGTGGGAGGGCGGAAGCGGCTCGCTGGCGGCAGACCATCCGCTGGCCTGGCGGTCGGTCGCGCCGTCGGCGGTGCCCTTCGGGTCGCTGACCGCTCCGGATGAGCTGACGGTCGATCAGATCGGGGTCGTCGTACGGCGGTTCGCGGAGGCGGCGGAGCGGGCGCTGGCGGCGGGCTTCCAGGTCGTCGAGGTCCACGGTGCGCACGGGTATCTCGTCCACGAGTTCCTCTCGCCGTTCTCCAACAAGCGGACCGATGCCTACGGCGGCCCCGTCGAGAACCGGATGCGGTTCGCGCTGGAGGTCGCCGAGGCGGTCCGCGCGGTCTGGCCGGAGCACCTGCCGGTGTTCTTCCGCGTCTCCGCCACGGACTGGCTGGACGAGGGCGGCTGGGCCGGTGACGACACGGTGCTGCTGGCCAAGGAGCTCCAGTCGCGTGGCATCGACCTGCTGGACGTCTCCACGGGCGGCAACGTCCCGGACGGCAGCCGGATCCCGGTCGAGCCGGGTTACCAGGTCCCCTTCGCGGCGCGGGTCCGCAACGAGACGGGCCTGGCCACGGCAGCGGTCGGCCTGATCACCGACCCGCACCAGGCCGAGCAGATCGTCGCCTCGGGCCAGGCGGACGCCGTCCTCCTCGGCCGCGAGCTGCTCCGTGACCCGTACTGGGCCCGCCACGCCGCCTCGGCCCTCGGCCACGAGCTCCCGAAGCTCAACCAGTACGCCCGCTCCTGACAATCGTGCGGAGGACCGCGTGTGGAGGGGCTGTGGCCCGTTGCGAGATCGACCCGCCACAGCCCCTGGCCCCGGTCCGCGCTCCTGGCGCGACGCGTAGTCGTGCAGCCAGTCGCTGCTTCACTGCGGCGGCTTCCGGCCCTGCTGGAAGCCGGTGCCATGCACGTGCCGCCGGTGGGGGTGCCTTGTAGCCTTGGACCGAGGGGGCCGAGGAGGTGCGCTATGGCCACGCCTGCTGCTGTTTCCGCGAAGGACATTTCCCGGACTTCCGGGGGTCGGGCGCGCACGGTCAACCAGGCGGAGATTCGAGCCTCGCTTGCGATGATGGACTCCTTGGGCGCCGAGGCGTGGTCGAGGCCGACCGTGTGCACCGGCTGGACCGTCCGGGACATGGTGGCCCACGAGGTCGGCCAGTTCGAGGAGTTGCCCAGGCCATGGCTCATGATCACGCGAATTCGGCGGGCCCGTCGTAGGCATCCCGAGTTGGGCGCGCTCGACGGCCACAACGAGAGTCAGATCGAAGATCGCGACGAGGCGTCGGGAGAGCGGCTGGTCGCGGAGTTCGCTCGCATCGCCCCCAGGGGAGCCCGGTCGTTGGGCCGTATGCCGGCCCCGGTACGGCGTCGGATCCGCACGAGCATGATCTTCCCGGAGGGGAAGACGCTGCCCGAGGACTCCATGGAGTACCTGAACAGCGTGCTCATCGCCCGCGACACCTGGATGCATCGCATCGACATCAGTGACGCCACCGGTACCGAGCCAGTCCTGGACGGGCACGACAGCGAGATCATGAACCAGGTACTGCTGGATCTGGCACTCGGCTGGACCGGCCCGTCCTGTCTGCTGGAGCTTTCGGGCCCGGCCGGTGGCCGGTACCAGCTCGGCAGCGGTCCACCGCTGGTCACGCTGCGGGCCGATGCCCTCGACTTCGCCCGCCACCTCGCGGGTCGGCCGTCGCAGGGTGAGCTGACGTTCGAGGGCGACGCGGACGCCGCGGAGGCCCTCGCCGCGGCCCGGGTCGTCTTCTGAGAAGAGGCTGTCGCAGCGCCGTGAGACCCGTGGGTCACGATCACCCGGTCAGTTGCCGGTTACTGGCCAACGTTCCCATCAACGGGGACACCGCAGCGATCGAGGGCACCGGCCGCTACAAGGAGCTGGGCACCTTCGCCAACCTCTGGACGGTGACCTTCGACAGGAACGGCAGGTGCACGGTCTTCCGCATGTGGAACAACCAGGTCTGACGGGGGTGGCGAGAGGGCCGGGGCTGAGGGCGTTGATGCGGATGCCGCGGTCGGCGAGTTCGGCGGCCCAGGTGCGGGCGAGGCTGCGGATCGCGGCCTTGGTGGCGGCGTAGACGCTCAGGCCCGGGACGGCGCGCAGGGCCGCGCTGGAGGAGAGTGGTCGTGCCGCGAGCCCGGTTGCCCGTGGCTGGTCCACGCTCCTAGCCCGCCAGCTGTTCCTCCGCCGGGCCCAGCCAGATCTGGGCTGCGGTGTGGATCGGGAGGTGCAGAGCCTCGCAGAGGCCGACGATGGTGCCGAAGCCGGGGCTCGGCATGCGGCCGGCCTCGATCTTGCGCAGTGTCTCCGGGGAGATGCCCGCGGTCCGGGCGATCAGCTCCGGATCGCGTCCGGCGCGGGCGTCGCGCAGCAGCGTGCCCAGGCGTCTGCCTGCCTCGACCTGTTCGGGTGTGAGGGGGATACGGACCATGGCGCCATCGTAGCCGGTATTCAAATACCGAGCTGTGTTAGGCTCCCGTCGACAGGGAAGGTATTTAAATACCGGCGTTGGTGACCGACGCCGGTGAGGGAGAGCTGTGATCGAACTGAAGACCGCCCAGGCTATCGACAAGATGGCGGTGACCGGCCGCTTCGTGGCCGAGACGCTGGCCGAGCTGTCGGAGCTGGCCCGCCCCGGGGTGAACCTGCTCGACCTGGAGCGTCGCGCCCGCCGCCGGGTCGAGGAGCGCGGTGCGGTCTCGTGCTACTGGGACTACGCCCCGTCGTTCGGCAGCGGGCCGTTCCGCAACGTCATCTGTCTGTCCGTCAACGATGCCGTGCTGCACGGCCGTCCGCGCGACCACGTGCTGCGCGACGGCGACGTGCTCAGCCTGGACTTCGCCGTCTCCATCGACGGTTGGGTCGCGGACTCCGCCGTCACGGTCCTCGTCGGCACGCCCCGCGCGGAGGACACCCGCCTCGTCGAGTCCACCCGGACGGCGCTGGACGCGGGGATCGCCGCGGCCGTCCCGGGTGCGCGCATCGGCGACATCTCCGCGGCGATCGGCGCGGTCGCGTCGGCGCACGGCTACCCGGTGAACGTCCAGTTCGGCGGCCACGGCCTCGGCCGCACCATGCACGAGGACCCGCACATTCCGAACAAGGGGCGCCCCGGGCGCGGCATGAAGCTCCGGCCGGGCATGACGCTCGCGATCGAACCCTGGTGGTCGGCCAGTTCCGACGAACTCCGCGTCGACGACGACGGTTGGACCCTCTGCCTCGCCGACGGCTCCAACGGCGCCCACTCCGAACACACCATCGCGATCACGGAGGACGGCCCCCGCGTCCTGACCCGGCTCGGCTGAGACGCAGGCCGGTTCTGGGCCGACGTTCACCAAGTGAGACGGTTCGTCCCGAACTGGGGAAAGAGTGCCATGCTGGGCGCGTGAGCCTGGCCCTCATTATCAGCTTCAGCGTGCCGCTGTCGGAGTGAGTCCCACCGGACCAGCCCGAACCAGCCGCACGCAGACCTCCCGCACCCTCCGGGAGGTCTTTTCTTTTGGCCCGCGCACCTACGGGCCCCGACAGGATCTGGAGCATCCCGTGCCGGTCGACACCCTGGACACCCTCGACACTCTCGACGCCCGCACCACCCCTGCCACCCCTGCCGCCCACCGGCCCCGACCTGCCGCCACGTCATCGCTGCTCGCCGCGACGGTCGTCCCCTCGCGGGGCGTGCTCGGGCGCCTGGCAGCGGTCCTGAGCGCGCATCATGTGCTCGCCCTCTCGTACGCGAACGCAGGCGAGGCGGTCCGCGCCCGCGTCGAGGTGCAGGTGCCGTGCGAGCACGCGGAGCGGGTGCGAGCCAAGCTCCTGCGGGTCGTGGACGTGACGGACGTGACGATCGTCGAGCGCGGGCGGCCGGACCAGCCCTGAGCCTCAGGGCCTGTCTCAGACGACGCAGAACTCGTTGCCCTCCGGGTCCTGGAGCAGAACGGCGTAGTGGTTCGCGTCCGGGTCGTCCGTGACGCGGACGACCCCCGCGCCGGCCGTGACCAGCCGCTCCACGGTCGCGGTGACGCGCTGCGCGCGCAGCTTCAGCGGGACGTCGCGTCCGCCGCCGACCTTCAGGTCGAGATGGATCCGGTTCTTGGTGGTCTTGGGTTCGGGGACCTGCTGGAACCACACCCGAGGGCCCTGCCCTGCCGGGTCGACGATCGACTCCGGGGTGTCACCCGCACCGGGGGGCAGCTCGTCCTCGGGCACGCCTATGGCGACCCAGTACCCCCGCCAGCTGGCATGGCCGTCCGGCGGGGGCTCGGGGACGTACCCCAGCGCCTCGCTCCAGAACGTCACCAGCCGCTGTGGGTCGGCGCAGTCGATCGTCAGCTGCAGCGTCATCTCCATGACCGGAGCTTGGCAGACACCTCTGACAATCCCCGGCAATCCCGGGCCCGATCAGCTGCCGGTGCCGGCCGCGTCCCGGCAAGAGGGTCAAACCGGACCGGGCGCGTGCGTCGGCGAGGTGTCCGGCAGGTCGGGGGCAGGCGCAGAACTGTGAACGCGTGACAAAACTTGTGCTGCGCGACCTCTGGGCACGGGCTTTACCAGGAGGTAACTTACTCGGGCGTCAGGTCCATCTGTGATCCGTTTCACGCTTTTGGGGGACCCACCCATGTCCAGACACGCCGCTCGGCTCCTGGCCACCGCCGTTGCCGCCGTGATGACCGCCGCCGTCGCTCCGGCCGCCACCGCCGAAGCGGCTGTCGCGCCGACGGCGTCCGCGGCGTCCACCGCTGCCGCGCATGCCGCCCGTGCGGCCGTAGCTGACGACCCGTTCTACCGCTACGACGGCAGCGAGCCGCTCGGCGACTTCGCGCCGGGGACCGTGCTGAAGGAGCGGACGCTCCAGTACCACGTCTTCGGCATCCCCACGCCGCTGACGGTGATCCAGCTGCTCTACCGCACGGTCGACGCGCAGGGGCGTCCCGCGGCCAATGTGACCTCGGTGGTGCGGAGTCTGACGGGTGATCGGACCCGGGCGGTGTCGTACCAGTCGTTCTACGACTCGCTCGACCCGGCGGACAGCCCCTCCCGCGCCATCGCCGGTGACGTGACGCTGGGCGGCGTGATCCCGAACGCCGAGGCGGTCCTGCTGGTCCCGCTGCTGCTCCAGGGCTACAACCTGGTCATCCCGGACACGGAGGGCCAGACCGCCGACTTCGCGGCCGGTCCCGAGTACGGCGCGACCACGCTCGACTCGATCCGTGCCGCGACGCGGGCCGAGGGCACCGGACTGGACGCCGACACGAGGGTCGGGTTGATGGGCTACTCCGGCGGTGCGATCGCCACGGACTGGGCCGCTGCCATGGCGCCGAACTACGCGCCGGAGGTGAACCGGAAGCTGGTCGGCTTCGCCGAGGGCGGCCTGCTCGTCGACCCGGCGCACAACCTCAAGTACGTGAACGGGTCGCTGCTCTGGAGCGGCGTCATCCCGATGGCGCTGATCGGGGTCGCCCGGTCGTACGGGCTGGACCTCAAGCAGTACATGAACAGCTACGGCCAGCAGGTGTACGACCAGCTGCAGAACGCGTCGATCGTGGACGCGCTGGGCCACTTCCCGGGGCTGACGTGGCAGAAGATGGCCAAGCCGCAGTACAGCAACCCCGACTCGGTGCCGGCGTTCGTCAACGCGGTCAACCGGATCAACCTCGGCTCCACCGCCACCCCGACCGTCCCCGGCTACATCGGCCAGGGCGACGGCGGGGTCTTCGAGGGGACGTTCAGCAATCTGCCGGGCATCGGTACCGGTGACGGCGTGATGGTCGCGGGCGACGTGCGCGCACTCGCCCGGCAGTACTGCGCCACCGGTGACCACGCCATCCAGTTCCAGCAGTTCGACCTGCTGAGCCATGTCGGGACGGCCGTCGCCTGGGCACCCACCGCGATCGGCTGGCTGGCCGACCGGTTCGCGGGCCGGACGGCCCCGTCCGACTGCGGTGACATCCCGGCGGGCAACTCGCTCGCAGCGGAGGTGCCGACCTCCGGGTCGTGACGCCGACAGCGGGCCGAAACGACAGCACTGTGCCCACGGACCCGAGAGGTCCGTGGGCACAGTCCGTACCGCTTTACCGATTTACCGCGTTACCGATTTACCGGCTCACGGGTTCACCGGCTCACTGCGAGGAGAAGACGCAGCCGTTGTCCGCGTTCGAGTAGAGCGGCTGCATCGCGAAGGTGCCGGTGGAGAAGTTGACCGTCTGGTCGTTGTCCCAGGCGCAGAGGTCGCCGATCTCCTCGCCGTTGGAGTCGACGTAGCCGCTCGACGGCTCCGGGTCCGTCGTGGCCTCGGCGTACTCGTGGCCACCGACGATGCTGAAGCCGTCCAGCTGGTTCTGCACCGAGCTGGCGCCGCAGCTCGAACCGGCGTCCAGGACGTACGGCATGTTGGTGTACGCGACGTTGCCGTCCCAGTCGTGCCAGGCGCAGAAGCCGGCGTTCGGGAAGCCGTCCGGCTGCGTGCCGCTCGGGCTCATCACGAAGATGTCCACGCCCGGGCCGGAGACGCCGAAGTGCGAGGCGGCGTTGTCGGCCTCGGCCGCGATCTGGGCCTGGGTCGGCGCGGCGGGCGCGGCCGAGCCGTCGTCGGTCCAGGTGCCGCCCAGGACCGAGCCGTTGAAGGTCGGCGCGTTCCCGCTGCCGTCGGTGTACTGGCTGGTGACGGTGGACCAGGTGTCACCGGAGGCGCCCAGGCCGTTGAACAGGTTCTGCATGTAGGACTGGACACCGTTGGAGTCGCTGTCCCACTGGTTACCCCAGAAGTCGAGGTAGACCGTCGGCGAGGGGGTCTCGAGCGGGCCGCCGCCGTAGTTCAGGCCGCTGGTCGACGTGGTGGGCGGGTACACCGTGGCGTTGGTGTCCGTGGGGGACGCGTGGCCCGCGGTCTTGACGCCGTGGTGGTTCATCGGCATGACACCGGTCGGCTTGTTCAGTTGCACGTGGTACGTCTTGCCACCGAGGTGCACGGTGACGGTGCGTCCGTTCTGCGCCAGCTGCGCGATGTGCGCGGCCATGGCAGCGGCGGGGGCCGCGGCGCCGTTGTCCTGCTTGGGCGCGGCGTTGGCGGGGAGCGCCGAGAGGGACGCGGCGAGAACAACGGTCGCTCCGGCGGCGACGAGGCCGAAGGCGCGACGCGTCGCGGGACGGGTGGAGCGGGCGGTCGAGAACACGAGGGTTTCCTCCCTGTGACGACTGCTGCGATGGGGGACAGGGAGCATGCTGGGCTACCACTTCACGTGGTGACAACGACCTGAAGCCGGGCTGGGAGAACACTGTGAAGGTGCTGAGCATGCGGACCCACAGGAAGTGCATGTGGTCGTACAGGTGGGCGAGCAGAACGTGAACATTCGCAGTTTCACAGTTGTCTTGACGGATGTTCACGATCGGTTCCGGGCAGGGCGGAGTGGCAGACGTCAATGGCAAGGTGAACACGTTCGCGACAGCCGAACAGAGGTGGAGCAGCGCCCTCAGTCCCACTCCCAGCGGAAGCCCTCGATGCCGGGCTTGCCGTTGAGGCTCACCAGCTGGATCACGCCGTGCGCGTCGGGCTGGAGTTCCTGCACGTCGCGCAACCCGCTGTCGTCGTGGTAGCGGCGGCGGACGACCTGGTAGCAGCGGACCGGGAGCCGGTCCGGGGTGAAGTGGGCCCGCAGTACCAGTTCGCGGAGCGGCTGCCGGGATCCGTAGTCGTAGCGGGTCACCCCGGTGGAGCCGGGGCCGGCCTGGTACTCGTAGTCGAAGACGTGGACCTGACCGCTGCTCAGGCGGCGGTCGAAGAGCAGCTCGGCGGCGTGCAGGCCGGTCGCAGGGTCGGTGCGGACCCGCCCTAGGCGGCAGCCGTGCATGGCCCGGACGCTGGGCGGCTGCTCGCCGTCGATGTCGCGCAGACTGAGCGCGACGAAACGGTCCACGCCCTCGGTGCGGGCGATGACGATCCGTCGGATCCGCTCGGTGCTCCAGGAGCGGTCGGCGTGCATCCACCGGTCCCCGTGGACGCTCACGTGCTCGGAGCGGCTGTTGACGGAGACGTCGAGGTCGCTGAGCGTCATCGCCAGCAGCATGTCGTCGCCGAGCAACTCCTCGATGTCGAGCTCGCGGTTCCTGGGTTCGCCCCAGCGTCCCCGTGGTCGGCGCGGTCCCAGCAGGGCGACGAGGCTGGAACGCGGCAGGCCGCAGAGGTCCTCGATGGCGCGCACGGCGCGCAGCGACTCGGCCCGCTCGGGTCGTCGCAGGCCGCGCTGCCAGTAGCTCAGTGTGGAGAGGCCGACGTGGATGCCGTCGGTGGCGAGTCTGCGCCGCAGGCTGTCCAGGCTCAGTCCGCTGTCGCTGATGGCCAGTTGCAGCGCGGTCTCGAAGGGGCCGGCACGCAGGGCCGCGTCCAGGGCGCGGGAGGCCCGCCGGGGTGGGGGAGTGGGGTTGGGTGGTCCGGTGCGCCGGGTGGTGCCCGTGCTACCTGTTGTGCTCGTAGTGCCTGTGGTGCGTATGCGTTGGCTGTAACCTGTGGGGTCGGTCACGCTTCGCCGTCCTTCACGTCCGGCCGCTCGCCGGGTGGATGGCCCATAGACTCCACGATTAGCCTGTACGCGTCAAGATCTGCTGTGGCCGGTCCGCGCGGCTCATACCGATATCTCAACTTGGGACAATCGGTACTATCCGAGGTCGAGGGACCTGCCGATGATCTCCTTCATGATCTCGGTCGTCCCGGCGTAGATGCGGGTGACGCGGCTGTCCTGCCAGGCGCGGGCGATCGGGTACTCCAGCATGTAGCCGTAGCCGCCGTGGAGTTGGACGCACGCGTCGACGACGCGGCCCTGCAGTTCGGTGCACCACCACTTGGCCTTGGCCGCGTCGACGACGGTCAGTTCGCCGTCGTTCAGGGAGAGGACGCAGCGGTCGAGGTAGTGCTGGGCCACCTCGATCTCGGTGGCCAGCTCGGCAAGGCGGTGCTTGATCACCTGCTGTGCGCCGATCGGCTTGCCGAAGGCTTTGCGCTCGCGCACGTAGGCGACCGTCCACTCGAACGCGGCCGTCGCCTGGGCGAGGCCGGAGACCGCGACGGAGATGCGTTCCTGCGGCAGGTTGCGGGTCAGGCCGAAGAAGCCCTCACCCTCCTTGCCGATCAGGTTGGCGACCGGAACGCGTGCGCCGGTGAAGACCAGCTCGGCGGTGTCCTGGGCGTGCAGGCCCACCTTCTCCAGCTTGCGTCCGCGCTCGAAGCCGGGGGTGTCGCGCTCCACGACGATCAGGCTGAGGCCCCGGTGCGGGTGCTCACCGGTGCGGACCGCGACGACCACCAGGTCCGCGTTGATGCCGTTGGTGATGAAGGTCTTGGCGCCGTCGATCACGTAGTGGTCGCCGTCGCGGACGGCCTTGGTGCGGATGCCCGAGAGGTCCGATCCGGTGCCGGGTTCGGTCATCGCCACGGCGGTGACCAGCTCGCCGGAGGCGATGCCCGGCAGCCAACGTGCCTTCTGCTCCTCGGTGGTGAGGTCCAGGAAGTACGGCAGGCACACGTCGGCGTGCAGCGCCGGACCGAGGAGCGCGGGGGAGACGCCGACCCGTGCGGCCTCCTCCTGCAGGATCACGTTGTAGCGGAAGTCGGTGATGCCGGCCCCGCCGAACTCCTCGGGGACCGCGATGCCCAGCGCGCCGAGTTCGCCGAGGCCCTTGAAGAGACCGCGCGGCACGATGCCGTCCCGGTCCCAGTCCGGGTAGTGGGGCACCACGTCCCGTTCCACGAACGACCGGACGCTCTCCCGGTAGGCCTGGTGCTCGTCGTCGAAAAGGATGCGCTTCATGCCGGCTCCGCCTTCGGGGCATCGGGACATCAGGAGATGGGTGTGCCTGCTTCCCGGCTGCCGCAGCGCAGGAAGGCGTGATCGTCCACGCACGCCCTGATCATGCCTCAAGCGTGGACCGCTCGAAACCGAACCGTGGTCCCGGCCAGGCCGCCGTGGTCAGGGCGCCGTGGTCAGGGCGCACGGGTCATGACGCCGTGGTCGGGCGCTCCCTTCTCCAGCGGGTGGCAAGGGAGAGGAAGGCGGAGTTCTCCGCCGCGAGACCGACGGTGACCCGGACGCCCTCTCCGTCGAAGCTGCGGACCGCGATCCCGTGGCGCATGCAGAACTCCGCGAACGCGGAACTCTCCTCGCGCAGCGGCAGCCAGAGGAAGTTGGCGTGCGAGGACGGCACCGTGTAGCCCAGGTCGTGCAGTGCCGACATCACCCGCTCGCGTTCCAGCAGCGTCAGCCCGATCCTGCGGGCCACCTCGGCCCGTTCGCCGAGCGCGGCCACGGCCGCCTCCTGGGCCAGGGCGCCGACGCTGAACGGGACCTGGGTCTTGCGGACCCCGGCGATCACCTCCGCCGATCCGACGCAGTAGCCGACGCGCAGGCCGGCCAGTGCGTACGCCTTGGAGAAGGTGCGCAGCACCACGACGTTGGGGCGCTCGCCGAGCAGCGTCAGCGCGTCCGGCACGGCGGTCGCGGCCGCGTACTCGCGGTAGGCCTCGTCCACGACGATCAGCACGTCGGACGGCACGCGGTCGGCGAAGGTGGTCAGCGCCCTGGCGTCCAGGGCGGTGCCGGTCGGGTTGTTGGGGTTGCAGAGGAAGACCAGCCGGGTCCGCCGGGTGACCGCGCGGGCCATGGCGTCGAGGTCCAGGCCCTGCCGGAGCAGCGGCACCCGTACCGGTGACCCTCCGGCCACCAGGGTGAGGATCGGGTACGCCTCGAAGGACTGCCAGCCGAAGACGACCTCGTCGCCGGGCCCGACGACGGTGTGCACGAGTTGACTGCACAGCTCCGACGAGCCCGCGCCCACGGCGATCCGGTCCACCGGGACACGGAGATGGGTGGCCAGGGCGGCGAGAAGCTCAAAGGCGCAGCGGTCCGGGTAGCGGGAGGTGGTCGCGGACGACGCGGCGATCCGTTCCACGACGGCCGGCAGCAGCCCGTACGGGCACTCGTTGTCGGCGAGAACGATGGCACCGGGAGACTTCCGCGTCGGTACCCGGGCGGGCACCCGCTTGAGGGTCGGTCGGACGAGCACCATGATCTGCTCGTTCTCCTCGCTTCCGGCTGTCGGGCCCGTGGGGGCCGGTGGGATGGGCTGGGTCTGGCCGGGCCCGGTCAGAGCGACCCCGGGGCAGGTGTGGGCACGGGCGGGTCTGGGCACGGCGCGGGCACGGGCGCGGGTCTGGGCATGGGTGCGCGTACGGGTCCGGGCACGCGCGCGAACCCGGCGCGGACGTGGGCTCCGGTCACGGCGTGACGAAGCGCAGCGCCTGCCTTCGGAGTGTCGTGAACTGTCTGAGCGGATCGCCGTCCGCGACCCAGGGCCAGGAGGAGACCACGGGGCCGATCCGCAGGAAGACGAGACCGGCGTCGCGCAGCCGGTTGGCCTGGATCAGCGCGTAGGCAAGGCCGTTGAGGTCCGCGAGGGCACCGGCGTGCCGGAGGAAGCCGGGCTCGGTCCAGGACAGCACGCTCCGGTCCAGCAGCCTCGCCTGCCGTGGTGCCTGCCACCAGCGGTCCGACAGCAGGCCGCCGAGACCGGTGCCGTCCAGCGCACGGGCGTAGCGGCCCAGCGTCGCGGCCAACTCCAGTCCGGCGCCGGGGGAGTCGGCGGGGATCTCGAAGCAGCGGCGGTCGACGAAGTCGTCCAGCCGCCAGAACGAGGCGTCGTCCAGGGCGGTGAGGTAGGACAGCATCTGCAGATCCGCCTCACGATTCCAGGGATCCCGGGCCAACGCCTCGCGCCAGACGGCTATGACCTCGGGAGCGGGCCTGCGGAGCAAGCGGCAGAGGCCGAGGCGGACGACCCAGGGGGTCGGATCCTCCGGCCGGAGGGCGGCGGCCTGCGCGCAGTCCTCCGACGCAGCGAAGGCCTGGTTGGTGAGCGAGGCGTCGTCGCGCAGGTCGACGTAGGCGATCCGGGCCCGGAAGAGCCAGGCGTCCGCGCTGCGCGGGTGCCGCATCACCCACGAGCGCGCCAAGGCGGGATCGGTGACCTCTTCGGCCAGGACCGCCATCCGGTGACCGATCCGGTCCCAGTCGCCGGCGACGCTGTCGAAGAGCTGGGCGACTGCGTCGACCTGGGAGTCGACCGCCCCCGGCATGGCGGGTGTACTGCCCAACTGCCGGCAGACGCGCCCCAGAGCCTCGTCGTCCAGTTCCGGGGTGAGCCGGGGAATCGCCCGCCGACCGCGTCCCAAAAAGTTCATGGGCTGACGTTACGAGCCGAACGGGTGCTTGTGCAGCCTTCTGCGGCAGTTATTCCGATCGGTAACCTCAAATTCTCCTCAGATCACGGATGTTCGGGCCGCCTGGGTGCCACTCGCGGCGGTGGCAGTGACTTTTTGATAACAGGAGCGCCTGCTGCCTGCGCGGACGTCTAACGTGTCCCGCATTCTCAGGACCGGGTGAAGCGAACGCGAGGAGACCCATGGTCTACGATCAACTCTCGGCTCCGGCCCGGACCGCGCGCCGATCCGGGCACCTGCGCCGCGAGGTCGGGCTGATCGGCCTGATGTGGGCCTCGGTCGGCTCGATCATCGGATCGGGCTGGCTCTACGGCGCACGGAACGCCGTCACCGCCGCCGGGCCTGCGGCACTGGTCAGTTGGGGTGTCGGCGCGGTGGCGATCGGTCTGCTCGCCCTCGTCCACGCGGAGCTCGGCGGGATGTTCCCGGTCTCCGGAGGGACCGCGCGCTATCCGCACTACGCCTTCGGCGGGCTGGTCGGCATGTCGTTCGGCTGGTTCTCCTGGATCCAGGCGGCGACCGTGGCTCCCATCGAGGTCGAAGCGGTGATCGGCTACGCCGGCCACTGGTCCTCGGCCGCCGGACTGCAGCATGCCGACGGGACGCTCACCGCCTCCGGACTCGCGGTCGCCACCGGCCTGATGGTGGTATTCGTGACCGTCAACTTCCTTGGCGTGAAGGTGTTGGCCCATACCAACAGCACGGCCACGTGGTGGAAGATATTCGTGCCACTGCTCACCGTGTTCGTTGTGGCACTCACGCATTTCGACACCGGCAACTTCACCTCGCACGGATTCGCACCGTACGGCGCCAAGGGCGTCCTCGCGGCGATCAGCACGAGCGGGATCATTTTCGCATTGCTCGGCTTCGAGCAGGCGATTCAGCTGGCGGGTGAGAGCAGCAATCCGAGGAGCCACATCCCCCGGGCCGTGCTCGGCTCCGTGACCATCGGCGCGGTCGTCTACATCCTGCTCCAGGTCGTCTACATAGGTGCGCTCCCGGCTGCGTCGCTGCAGCACGGCTGGGCCGCTCTCGCCTACCAGGGCATCTCCGGCCCGTGGGCGGGCCTCGCGGGGGTGCTCAGCCTCGGCTGGCTGGCCGCGTTCCTCTACGTCGACGCGGTGGTCTCGCCCGCGGGCACCGCGCTGATCTACACCACCTCGACCTCCCGGGTCTCCTACGGGCTGGCCGCCAACGGCTACTTCCCGCAGGCGCTGGCCCGGACCGATCGGCGCGGCGTCCCGTGGATCGGGCTTCTGGTCTCCCTCGTGGTGGGGGTGGTCTGCTTCCTCCCGTTCCCGAGCTGGCAGCAGCTCGTCTCGTTCATCACCTCCGCCTCGGTGCTGATGTACGCGGGAGCGCCGCTCGCCTACGGCGCGCTGCGCCGCAGGCTTCCGCACCATCCCCGGCCCTACCGGCTCCCGGCGGGCGGCCTGATCTCGCCGCTCTCCTTCGTCATCGCCACGCTGATCATCTACTGGTCGGGCTGGAGCACGTTGTGGCGGCTGGGCTTCGCGGTGCTGGTCGGCTACGCACTGATGGGGGGTTATGCCGCCTATGCGTCCGCGACGCGGCTCCCGCAGGCACCGCGGATGCGGTGGCGCCCGGCCCAGTGGCTGCCCGTCTACCTCCTCGGTATCGGTGCCATCTCGTGGCAGGGCAGCTTCGGCGGCACCGGCCGTCTCCCGCTCGGCTGGGACATCGTTCTGATCAGTGTGTTCGCGCTGGTGGTGTACTACTGGGCGATTGCCGTGGCGCTCCGGACAGCGGAGATCCAGGAGGCGATCAAAGACGCCGAGCAGCACTGACGCCCTCCTGGTGCGGGCCGGGCTCACCCCAGGGCCGTTCGACGCGCTGGTCAGGCACGCGCGCGGCGCGCTCGTGCGGACCTGCCGACCGGAGTGCGTGCGAAGTTGGTCGCCGCACGTTACTGTGCAGTAGGGATCCCCTCGGCAGAGCGCTGGAACGCGACGGAAGGCGGACACCACGATGAACCGCGCGAACCACCCGACGCCAGGACTGGCCGAGCTCGCGGTGCAGTTGAGTGATGGTCAGCTCACCTCGCGAGCCGCCGTCGAGCGGACACTGGACCGGATCGAAGCGACCCAGCCGACGCTCAACGCGTTCCGGCGCGTTCGGGCCGAGGCGGCGCTCGCCGAGGCCGAGGAGGCGGACCGGCGGCTCGCGGCGGGGGAGCGGCTGCCGCTGCTGGGCGTGCCGGTGGCGATCAAGGACGACACCGACCTCGTCGGCGAGCCCACGGCCTTCGGCTGCGCCGGGGATTTCCCGCCGGCACCGGCCGACGCCGACGTGGTGCGTCGCCTGCGCGCGGCCGGAGCCGTCATCGTCGGCAAGACCAACACGCCCGAGATCGGCCAGTGGGCCTTCACCGAGGGCCGTGCCTTCGGCGCCACCCGCAACCCCTGGGACCCGGAGCGGACGCCCGGCGGCTCCTCCGGCGGCGGCGCCGCTGCGGTCGCGGCCGGGGTGGTACCCGCCGCGATCGGCTCCGACGGCGCGGGGTCGGTGCGGATCCCCGCCGCCTGGACGCACCTGGTCGGCATCAAGCCGCAGCGCGGCCGGATCTCCGCCTGGCCGGAGCCGGACCCTTTCCACGGCCTGACCGTCCACGGCCCGCTCGCCCGCACCGTCGCCGATGCGGCCCTGCTGCTGGACGTCGTCTCGGGCAACTCGTCTGGCAACTCCTCCGGCAATGGCCCAGGCAATGAGCCTTGCAATGACCCGGGCAATGACCCGGGCAATGACCCGGGCGATGCGCATCGGCCATCTGCGGAATCGTTCCTGACCGCCGCCGGGCGCGACCCGGGCCGGCTGCGCATCGGGCTCTCCCTCGGCGCGGCCTGGGCGATCCATCCCCTGCGGCTCGATCCCGAGATCCGCGCCGCGACCGTCGAACTGGCCGAGACCCTGGCCCGGTTGGGCCACGACGTGGTCGAGGTCGAACCCCGCTACGGCCTGGTCGGCCCGGCCCAGCTGCCGCGCGCCCTCGCCGGGATCCGCGCCTGGGCCCGTCGAGCGCCCGACCAGGCGCTGCTCGATCCGCGCACCCGGAGCAACATCCGGCTCGGCGCGCTCCTCGACGGACCGGTTCTGCGCGCCGCCCGCGCGGCCGAACGACCGCTCCAGCGGCGCATCGGTGCGGTTTTCGGGACGGTCGACGTGCTGCTCACGCCGACAACTGCCGCCCCGCCGCTGCGCATCGGGGCCACCGACGGCCTCGGTCCGGGCGCGCTGGACCGCGCGATGATCACCGCCTGCCCCTACGCCTGGCCGTGGAACGTCCTCGGCTGGCCGGGGGTGAACGTCCCGGCGGGCCTCACCTCGGACGGGCTGCCGATCGGCTGCCAACTGCTGGGCCCGGCCGCGAGCGAGGCCCGACTGATCTCGCTGGCCGCGCAGTTGGAGGCGGACCGCCGCTGGTACCTGCTCCGCCCGCCGGAGCGGGCCGCCGCGGCCGAGGCCCCGACCTGACGTCGTCGGTCCCCGGTCGGCCCGGTCCCCGGGACGACGACCGGGCCGGGGCAGGGCTGACCACGGGACACGCGCGTCGGTAGGGCCGTAGGGTCCGTGTCATGACCGTCCATCGGATGCCGGCCGCCGAGATCCCGCTCACCGTCGAGCTGGTACGCCACCTGCTCGACGAGCAGCACCCGGACCTCGCGGGCCTGCCGCTCGAAGTGCTGGCCAACGGCTGGGACAACATGGTCTGCCGGTTGGGTGAGGAGTTCCTGGTCCGGTTGCCCCGGCGTGCCCAGTCCGCCGAACTCGTCGACCACGAGCAGCGCTGGCTGCCGGAGTTGGCGACCCGCTTGCCGTTGCCGGTGCCCGCGCCGGTGCGGATCGGGCGGCCGGCGGGGGAGTACCCGTGGTCCTGGAGCATCGTCCCGTTCCTCCCGGGCCGGATCGCCGCGGACACCACGCTCGATGACGTACCGTCAGCTACAACTGCGCTCGGTGGGTTCCTCGCCGCGTTGCACACTCCCGCCCCGCCGGATGCCCCGGTCAACGCGTTCCGGGGGATCCCGCTGGCGGGACGCGGCGACGGCGTGCTGCGCGGACTCACGAACGTCGCCGACACGGCCGACCGCGAAGCGGCGCTGACCGTTTGGGAAGCAGCCGTCGCCGCACCGGTATGGGACGGTCCGCCGCTGTGGCTGCACGGCGACCTGCACCCGGCCAATGTGCTGGTGGACGAGGGGCGGATCACCGCGGTGATCGATTTCGGCGATCTGACCTCCGGCGACCCGGCCACCGACCTCTCCGTCGCCTGGATGCTCTTCCCGGCCGAGGACCGCCGCACCGACCTGCGCGAGGCCTACGACCACGCGGGCGGGCCCGCCGACGACGCCACATGGGCGCGCGCCCGTGGGTGGGCACTGGCCCTCGCGCTGGTCTTCCTGACCCACTCGGCGGACAACCCGCTCATGGGCGGTATCGGCGAGCGGACCCTGCGCGCGGTTCTGGCCGATTCGACGGGCGTCTGACAACTGCACTGGTTCCGAGGCAATTCGAGGCAAATTCGAGGCAATCCGAAGGAAGACGAAGGAGAGGCGGCAGCATGACGACCGATCAGACGGTCTTCGACCTGGCGGCTGTGCTGGAGGAGATCACCGCAGCGACCGAGCACCTCGTGCGGACAGCGGCACGGCTCACCGACGCCGAGGTGCGCGGGCCGTCACTGCTGCCGGACTGGTCGCGCGGGCATGTGCTGAGCCACCTGGCCCGCAACGCCGACGGCGGTCGCCGTCTGCTGACCTGGGCCCGGACCGGCGTCGAGACGCCGGAGTACCCGAGCCTGACCGCCCGGGCCGAGGAAATCGGGGCGGGGGCGGGCCGGAGTGTTGCCGAGCTGCTGTCCGACCTGCGCGACAGCGCCGCCGCATTCGAGGCCGAGTACCGCGCGATGCCTCCTGAGGCATGGCAGCGCACCGTGCGCTGGACTGCCGGTCAGGAACACCCCGCCGCCCGCGCCGCCGACTCCCGGCTCTGCGAGGTTCTGGTCCACCACGCCGACCTGAACGCGGGGTACACACCGTCCGACTGGCCGCCGGACTTCGTCCGAGACATGCTCGACCGGGTGGCAACGTCCTTCGCGACCCGCACCGACGTGCCCGCCATGAAGCTGCACGCCACCGACACCGATACCACCTACGCGACCGGCACCGGACCGTCCGCGCCCACCGTCCTCGGGCCGCAACACGGGTTGCTGGCCTGGCTGATGGGCCGCTCCCCGGGCATCGGTCTCACCCTGCGCGGCGCTCCCTCCCTGCCGGAGGTGCCCTCGCTCTACTGATCCTCGCAAGGACCTTGACGGTTGTGGTGGCGGTCTGGTGATCATGGCTCGTGACTCGCGATCTGTCGACGCCGCCCGTCATCTCCTCCGGCTCACTCGCCGGTGCGCCCCAACCCGTGTTGCCTGCTGCACGGGGCTTGGTGCTGCGTCCCTGGACGTCCTCTGACGCACCGACATTTCTCTCGGCCTACCGGGACGAGGCGATCCGCCGCTGGCACACGCGGCGTCCGTCGTCCGAGACCCGCGTCCTGGAGTGGTTCGCCCGCTACCGCGAGGACTGGGCCCAGGAGCGGGGCGCCCACTGGGCGGTCACCCGCGACGGCGACGACGTCCTCGGCCGGATCGCCATGGGCAGCCTGAACTTCGACGACGGCACGGCGGGCGTCGGCTACTGGGTCCTCCCGGCAGCCCGGGGCGCGGGAGTGGCGACGGGCGCCCTGACCGCGCTGACGGAGTGGGCGATGGAGGAGATCGGCTTCCACCGCCTCCACCTGGACCACTCGACGCGCAACCACGCCTCCTGCCGGGTCGCCACCAAGTCCGGCTACCACCTCGAAGGCACCCAGCGCAGCGCGGCGCTCCACGACGACGGCCGCCACGACATGCACCTCCACGCCCGCGTCCGCGAGGCCTGAGACAGCGGCCCGGTTGACGGGCAGTCCCGCGCGGCGCGAGACCTCCTGGCGCCAGGCCAAGGTGGCGACATGCTCGGGATCGTCCCGCCACAGTCCGGGCAGCCGCATGGGGGACGACCGGAACAGAGCGAGCGGCGACCGAGCTGCCAACGGCGGGCGATCGCGCATCACGGCCGACATATGTCGCGACGACCGCGAGCGATCTTGCCAGGCGTGCATGTGCAGGACAGCGCGTTAACTCCGCTGCTGGGCAGCCCGATCGGAGGTCGCTACGGCCGTCGCCTACCTCGCCTCACCGCTGGCGGCCAGCATGTCGGGCACGGACCTGTTGATCGACGGTGGGTCTGTGAAGACCGTCTGACACAACGTCGAGGACCCAGCCCTGCCCGCAGCTGATGCGGTTGTGCCCACCGGCGCGGCAAGGGGAAGTGAGGTGATTTCAGTTCGGCGACGGCATTGTGCAACTCTCCGTGCCGACCGGCCGCGTAGGATCGCCGACATGGCACTGCGACCTGTTCAGGTGAACATCAAGGCTCTTGACCACGCTGCGGTCGGCCGGTTCTGGGCCGAGGCGCTCGGCTGGGGGCTTTCCAGCGAGGGACCCGGCGTGACCAATGTCGAACCCGGCGGCTACGTCTGGCCGGATCCGCTCGCCGTCTGCATCGACGTCGTGGCCGTCCCGGAGCCGAAGACGGCCACGAAGAACCGGGTACATCTCGATCTCGCCACCACCTCCCTGGCGCATCAGGCGGAGTGGGTCGAGCGCCTTCGGGCGCTCGGTGCGACGCCCGTCGACGTGGGGCAGGGTGACGTGCCGTGGGTGGTCCTCGCCGACCCGGAGGGTAACGAGTTCTGCGTGCTGGAGCCCCGGGAGATCTACCGGGACACCGGGCCGATCGCCGCGGTGCTGGTCGACTGCGTGGATCCGCGGGCCATGGCCCGGTTCTGGGGTGAGGCGACGGACTGGACCCTGCACGAGCTGGCCGACGACTTCGCGTCGTTGCGCTCGGCCAAGGGAGTCGGCCCGTACCTTGAGTTCCTGCGCTCGTCCGACGCGAAGACCGTGCCGGACCGCGTCCATATCGACCTGCTGCCGTACACCGGTGACGACAAGTCAGCGGAGGTCGCCCGGCTGAAGGCCCTCGGCGCCACCGACCTCGACCTGGGCCAGGGCGACGTCGCGTGGACCTGCCTGGCGGACCCGGAGGGCCACGAGTTCTGCGTCCTCGCCCCGCGGTGACGGGCCGGACGGTTTCCTCGACGCGACCTTCGCCGCACGGCCTGTGACGCCGGTAGACGCCAATCGGAAATTCCGGCATGCGCCGTCCGTCACGCCACCACGTCACCGGGCTCGTCGTCGTTGGGGTATCCGTTGTGTTGCTCGCAGGCCTGGTGTACGGGTTGGTCTTCCTGCTGAGTCAGGGCTTGCGGTCGGTTCCGTGGTGAGGGCGACCGCGGCGAGGAGATCCTGATGCAGCGTCATGTGAAGTGCAGGGTCCGAAAGCGATCAGGCTGCGCCGGATCCCGGTCGACGACCTGGACGGGCGGCCAGGCCCATTGCCACACGTTGATGCCTGGCACGCGTGAGAACCGGATCAGCCCGCGGGTGCCCTCGACGGCGACGTGTGGCCAGGCTTCGGCGATGCGTGCCCGCTCCGTGCCGTGGGAGCGCAGCACTTCGGCGAGGACCGTCACGCTGTCGTAGCCCTCGAAGGCGACGAAGGAGGGCGAGTCGTCAAGACGCTCGCGCAGGGCCGACTTGACGCGGGCGCCGAGGGGGCTGAGGCGCTCGGGGAGGTAGCGCAGGAAGGGGATCGCGGTGCCGTCCTCGCCGAGCATCGCCGCCCACTCGGGCAGTTCCGGTTGTCCGGCCGGAGCGCCGATCAGGATCTCGGCGAGGCGAGGGTCGCGGCGGACGGACCGGACGATCGACACGGCCGGTTCCGGGTGGCCGACCAGAAGGAGCAGAGCTGACGCGCCGCTGTCGACGAGTGCGTCGCACACGGCCTCGGGGGTGAGGGCGCCCGCGTCGAGTTCGCTGACCGTGCCGCCGCGTTCAGCGAGGCGGTCCCGCAGAATGCGGGTCCCGGAGGTCCAGTAGACGCTCGACTGGGTTGCCACGGCGACATGACGGTGACCCGCGCCGACGAGGAAGTCGGCGTAGATGTTCCAGCCTTGGGACTGCGCCGGGGCGAGGCGTGCGACCCAATCCGTCGGCTGGTCGGTGAGCGCGTCGAGAACCGCCGATGAGCAGAGGAACGGCAGGCCGAGGGAGTGGGCGCTGGCGGCAGCGGTGCGAGCGACGACGCTGTGGTACTCGCCCACCACGGCGGCCACGCCCAGACTGGCCAACTCCTCCACGGCCGTCGCGGCCTTCGCCGGGTCGGCCGCCGTGTCCCGGACCAGCAACTCCAGTGGCCTGCCGGCAATCCCACCAGTGTCGTTGATGTGACCAACGGCCAGTTCGAGTCCGGCGAGCAGGTGCCGGCCCGCTTCGCCCCAACCGGGGCGTGTCAGCGGAACGAGAGCGCCGATCGGGACGGTGTCGTGGTTCTGGGAGCCGATGGTGACCATGGTGGCCATTGCATCCGTGCGCGGGCGCGCAGGCAAGTGACTATCTGTCAGGTAGCTGGTCGACCCAGCGCAACTCGCCGGAGCCGAGCGCGACGACAGCCCGGGGCTGCATCGGCACGTCGTCGCCCCGGCGCGAGAGCAGCGCCAACTCGCCGACCTGCACGTCGTAGTCGCCCAGCCGGGCCGTGCACTCGGCGACGACCCCGCGTGGATCGGTGGTGCGTCCGAGGGAGAGATGCGGCGTGAAGGCGCGTGACCGGCCCCGGCAGCGCGGGAAGCGGTCCGCGAACGCGGCGTGGAGGGCGCGCCAAGGCGTGATGCCCGCTGCGGCTGGGTCGAGCCAGACGGTGCTGTAGGCGCGGTGGTGGAAGGTGCGGATGCCGGAGAGCCGGGCGGCGAACGCCGGGACCTCGGCGGCTGCCGCTGCGACCAGCGGTGCGGCCGAGTGGAAGTCGGACTCCGGGACGAAGCCGAAGAGCACGTTGACGTGCGGCGGCCAGCGCCGGATCTGCGGGTCGTGATCGCTGCGGACGGCCTGGATCGGTGGCCACAACTCGTCCGGAGGAAGCCATGCCACGGCGGTGCGGGCGGTGGGCGCGACGTCGAAAACGCCGAGCGCCCCGAAATCACCCGAGCCGCCGGGCGTCACGGGCCGGTCCGCGCCAGGTGGTCCGCGAGTTCGTGTGGATGGCTGAGCGCGGCAAGATGGCCGCCGGGGATCGCCTCGACCTCCAGGCCGAGCCGCTCGCGGGCGAGACGGCGCTGGAATTCCAGGGGGAAGAACCGGTCGTCGCGCCCTTGGAGAAGGCGGGTGGTGATGTCGGGCCACTCCGTCAGCGGCCAGGGCTGTTCGAACAGGGTGGACGGCGGTGCCGCGCCGCCCTGCGCGAGGGCCTCCGCGGTCACCTCCGGCGGGACGTCGTGGAAGAAATCGACCCACACGTCGACGTCCAGGGACGGCTGGCGTCCGCTGGCGACGGCGTACTCCGCGCGGGCCTTGGGCTGGCCCGTGTCGTCCCACCACTGGCCTGCGGCCTCGCCGGGCACCGGGACCATGGCGTTGAGCAGCACCAGCTCGGCGACGGGCACGGGCAAGCGCTCGCAGGCCACCGGCGCGTGGAACCCCGCGAGGGACTGGGCGACCACGACCAACGGCCCTGACCGGTCGAAGTTCTGGAGCACCGCGTCGCCGATTGCCTCGGCGAACTCGTCGTACCCCGCGGCGTCATCGGTGGGCAGGTCCAGCGTGATCACCCGATGGCCCCTCGCCTGCAGCTCGGCTGCGAGCCGATGCCACATCCAGGCGCGGCCGTCGGCGCCCGGGACGAGCGTGTAGGTGGTGGTCATCGCCTGTTCCTTCCGTCCGCTGAGGTCTTCGACCGTATCCGCCACCACTGACAGAACTCGTGAATGACGGATGGTCAGCGCGGACCGAGCCGATCGGCCCAGTCGGCGGGGACGCGGCCCGCCGGGCCGGGGACGGGCTGGTCGGCCGGGTGGCTCGTGGGCGGGGCGAGCTCCGGGCCGGAGTCGTAGAACTCCGAGGCGACGTAGTTCCAGAACCAGCTCTCGCCCGGTTCGAAGCTGCGGATGATCGGGTGACCGGTGCCCTGGGCGTGCGCGGTGGCGTGCTTGGCGGGGGAGTCGTCGCAGCAGCCGATGTGGCCGCAGGCGGCGCAGCGCCGCAGGTGCAGCCACCAGCCGCCGTCCGCGTCGCACTCGACGCAGCCGGTGCCGCTCGGCGGCACGGAGGGGTCGACGGAGGTGAGCGGGTGGTTCGGGTCGCTGCGGTTCTCGGGAGTCATGGTGCGGCTGCTCCTGCGGGCGCGGAAGGACGCTGGACGCGTTCAGCGGGCGTAGACGGCGACGAAGTCGCGGGTGGCCTGGGTGTAGTAGCGGTCGGCTGCCTCGCCGAAGTCGAGGATGTTGGTGGGCTTCGGGCTGGCCGGGTCGGCGCTCGAGTCGTAGCTCATGAAGGACGGCCAGGCGCCGTTCATGTCCAGCGGCATCGCCCGGACCGCGCCCGCGTGCTGCATGAGCTCGGCCAGCGTGCGGGCGGAGAGCGCCTGGCCGACGACCATGATGATGTCGCCCTTGGCGGTCTCGCCGACGCCCGACCGCTCGACGTACTTCTTGCCCTGGTACGCCCAGCCGTAGGCGTACGGCACGTCGATGTCGCCCGCCAGCCTGCCGCCGTCGACCATCAGCGTCAGGCACTGCCGCACGCCGACCACGTCCGGGGTCATCTTCACGTCGCGGCCCCAGACGCCGATCCTGATCGAGCCGTCCTTGTAGAAGACCTCGGACGCCGCGCCGTCGCGCAGCGTCGAGTCGGTCCTGCCGTCGAGGTAGAAGCCGCCCTTCGAGGTGCCGTCGGTGATCCGGAAACCACCGTTCCAGGTGGCCATCAGGCCGGTCCGCTGGCCGACCGGGATCGTCGGCGGGACGGCGAAGCTCCCGCCGGGCTCCCGGAAGCCCGGGTGCAGCTGGAAGCGCGCGTGCCCGGCGCTGATCCACGCCACCGCGGCCTCGTAGGAGGAGTGCTCCGCGTCCGGGCGGACGTAGGTTCCCTGGACCAGGGGCAGGCCGTGGTAGGTGACCAGCGCGCGCCAGACGCCCTCGCCGGGCAGGCGCGGGGTGATGCTCGTCGGCATGGGGGCCAGCATCGGCACGGCCGAGTTGAGCGAGGTGGTCCCGTTCGTCGCCCGCATCTGGGCCAGCTGCGCGGGCGTCAGCGAGCCGCCGACGCGGGGCGGGTTCAGCTCGTACTGCCAGTCCTCCAACTGGTTGATCACCAGGCCGAGGTGGTGGTCGCGTCCCCACTCCGCCAGCCGCGCCTCGGTGCCGTCACGGCCCGGGTAGGTGAGCGCCTGGCCGATCGACCAGCCCAGCCAGCCCGCGCAGACCAGTCCGGTGGCCAGGACGCTGCGGGTGACGATCCGCCGTCGGCGGCGCTGAGGGGGAGTCAGGTCGCTCGCCCGCTTCCACGGCAGCAGTCGGCGGCGACGGCGGCGCTGCGCAGGACGGTCGGCGACGGCGGTGGCGCCGTTGTGGTCGGTCATGTGCGATTCCCTCGTCGCTGCGCGCGGAGGCGCAGCCCTGTGCGGATCAACGGATGAGCGGATCAACGGGTGAGCGGGTGAGCGGAATGATGTGGACGCGTCCATGCATGCCATGACTGACGTCGCGTCACGCGACATCTGACGGTGAATCACCCGCACGAACGCTCGCGCCTGCGGGCAGTCAGTCCACGCCTACAGCCCCGGCGGGGTCGACGGAGTCGTGGTGGGCTTGGCCTGCAGTACGGGCGTGGAGTTCCCGAAGACGGGATGGTCGGTGCTCTGCTGGATCTGTGAGGCCTGCCGCCGGATCCCCGGCAGCGCCGCGTACAGCGCGGAGCCCGGACAGTAGGTGCAGTCGGCGTCGGTGTGCCCGGAGATCACGGCAAAGGTGGCCCGGCTGCCGGCGGGGAAGCGGCTGAGCGAGTCGGAGCAGGTCAGCACGGTCGAGGAGACGGCGTCCACCCCGTGCAGGCTCAGCTTCCAGGCGCACAGCGCGCTGAGGGACTGGAGCATCGGCGTGGGCACGTCCGCGCCCTCGGTGAAGGTGCCGATCGCGGCGATGCCCGCTGTGTTGACGTTGAACCCGGAACACTGGGCGCCGATCACCGGCCGGTCGACGCCGCCGTGACGGCCCTCGTAGATGTTGCCGAAGCGGTCGACCAGGAAGTTGTAGCCGATGTCGTCCCATCCTCGGCGGCCGGTCTGGTCGTCCTTCATGCTCCAGATGATGCTGGGGACGTCGGCCAGGTCGTACTCGTTGCCGCTGTCGGTGTGGTGGATGAAGATTGCCTTCACCGCGTCCGCGTAGTGGGGCGCGGGCAGGGGCTTGTTGCGGCCGATGGTGTCCCAGTCGGCGCGCCGGATGATCGGGGGCTGCGCCGCCGTCCATCGCAGGTTCACGGGGTCGGCGAACACCCGGGCAGGGGAGGACGGCGGCGCGGACGCGGCGGAGCCGCGCACCAGCACCGTTGTGACTCCTCCGACCAGGGCGACCTGTGCCACCCGACGCATCAACAGACGCCGCTCGACGTGCATGGGTACGACGATATGCACGGATCTGCGGGGTGTGGGCTCGGGGACCGGCGCTCGGGTGACAAGTTCCGCCGGGTGGGTGTGCCGTGTTAGGCCAGGTGGGAGGCGTGATGTGACGCACCGTGAGCCGCGATGTGACGCGTCGTGAGGTGGCCCCGATGGTGCCGTGAGGTGGCGCTGACGGTGGTGCCGCGTGCGCGTGCGGTGTGCGGGCTACTCGTCGACCGCGACCCCGCCCCATTCGCTCGGCGCGACGTCCCGCACGGTCTGGGTGAACTCCCAGGGGTGACCGGCCAGGTCCTCCAGCGTGCACTGGCGCTCGCCGTACGGGTACTCGGTCGGCTCCTCGACCACCCGCGCGCCGTGGGCGCGGGCCTGCTCGAACCGGGCGTCCACGTCCTCGACGCGCACCTTGATCACGTGGGTGTGCCCGCCCGACGAGGGCGACGGCGGTCGACGCTCGCCGTGCGCGTCGGCGACGATCACGGCCCCGTCCGTGCCGATGCGCATCTGCGAGCGGTGATCCTCGCCGATCCGCACCCGCTCGGAGAACCCGAAGGCCGCCGTCAGCCAGGCGACGGCAGCACGCACGTCCGGGTAGACCAGCACGGGGATCACCGTGCTGCCGGGGATGGAGCGGTTGCTGAGCACGGCACCAACGTACGACCGCCCGGGCGCGGCAGCCAGTCTGTCGTGCCCGGGAAGGGACGAGTGGAGATGGGCCCGGGGTGCCGAAACGCCCACGCTGTCGGCACCCCGGGTGAGGAGCCGCGAGGCCACCTGTCCATGCCCTCGCGGCGCGGGGATCCGGCCGCTCAAAGCAGAACCCCGCAGTTGCCCCTTACCCCTGCTGAGCTGGGCAAACCCTGTTGCTGTCTGTGGTGGGACGTGTCCGAACCGTAGCGGGCGGGGCGCGCGCCGTGCAGTCAAAGGGACGGCGGGGCGGTGTGCCCGCGCGGTACGTTCGGGCGCGTGCCCGATGATCTCTTCGCCGACCCCGCGATGGCTGCCCTCTACGACCCGATGGAGGGCGACCGCGACGATCTCGACTTCTACGCACGGATCGCGGACGAGCTCGGCGCGCGCAGCGTGCTGGACATCGGGTGCGGGACCGGTGTGCTCGCGCTGATGCTGGCCGACCGGGGCCTCGCCGTCACCGGTGTCGATCCCGCCGGGGCCTCCCTGGAGATCGCCAGGGCGAAGCCGGGCGCCGACCGCGTCCGGTGGATCTGCGGGGACGCGACCGCACTGCCGCCCGAGCTGCGTGTCGATCTGGCGGTGATGACCGGGAACGTCGCCCAGGCCATCGTCGAGCCTGCCGCCTGGAACGGCACTCTCGCCCGCGTCCACGCGGCGCTGCGGCCCGGCGGGCATCTGATCTTCGAGACCCGGGACCCCGCGGGGCGCGCGTGGGAGTCATGGAACCGCGAGAGCTCCTACCGGGTCGCGCGGTTCCCCGGCCTCGGGGCGGTCACCAGCTGGGTCGACCTGCTCGATGTCGACGGCCCGCTGGTGACCTTCCGCTGGACCTATGTGCGGGAGGCCGACGGCGGGCCGGAGCTGACGTCGCTCTCCACGCTCCGCTTCCGCCGGCGGGACGAGATCGAGGCGGACCTTGCCGCGAACGGATACGAGGTCCGGGAGGTGCGGGACGCCCCGGACCGTCCTGGCAAGGAGTTCGTCTTCGTGGCTCGGAGGCCTTCGGCCTGACCGGACGACGTCACGGGACGACGTCAGACGAGCCGCTCCAGGTAGCCGTTGTTGACCAGCCACTGCACGTTCAGCTGTGCCGGTGCGCCCGGGAACAGGGAGGCGTCGAGCTGGTACTGCCAGCCCAAGCCCGGCTGGTTGAACCAGGGCGCGATCGGCCCGGCGTCCACCTCGAAGGGCTTGAGGACCTTGTAGTCGTGGTAGTTGCACCCGGCGGCGGGCTGCCCGTCCAGGCTCTGCGGCGGCAGCGCGCGCGAGGAGTACGCCGAGCCCTCCGGGGCGAGGAAGGAGCCGTACTCGCTGCCGAAACGGTCGATGTCCAGACCGGGAAGGAGACGTTCGTGGATCTCCATCGGCCTGCCGTCGGGCGCGATCAGGTAACCGTTGTCCGGCGGGTAGCGCCAGCCGCCCGCGCCGTTGTAGGCCGTCGGGTCGTAGTACTGCGCGAGGAAGGCCACGGGGGACTCGCCGCCCGTGCGGTGGTAACCCGTCAGCTCGCGGCCGACCGAGCCCGCGGTCGGGAGTTGCTCCGGACCGAGGCGCGCGTCGCCGTTGTCGAACGCGGCGGAGCAGGCGTCACTGGGCAACACGTCGGCGTGCGCGGCCTGCGCCCCCGTACCCACCCCGGTGAGCGCCGTGGCAGCGACGACCAGGGCGAGGCCTGCGCCGATCCTGGAAAGGTTCTGAGCAACCGTCATGGGGTGATCGAAACACCCCAGCCACGGGCTGGCGGCCCGTAACGTGATCAAACCACTCGAAAGAGCGGAACGGGGGGTCGAACGCGGTCCCACCAGTAACGATGTCGTCCGGGCGCGCCGCCGTGCGTGGTGCGCCGGGCGCGCCCGCCCTGCCCCCGCGCTCTCCGTGCGGAGTCGCTCAGCCCATCCAGTCGAACGTATCCGGGTCCGGGCCGATGCGCCCGCCGTGGTCGAGGGACGCGATCGCCGCCAGGTCCTCGGCGTCGAGGGTGAAGTCGAAGACGTCGAAGTTCTGCCGGATCCGCTCCGGTGTCACCGACTTCGGGATCACCACGTTCCCCAGCTGCAGGTGCCAGCGGAGCACCACCTGGGCCGCCGTCTTGCCGTGCTTGGCGCCGATCGCGACCAGCGTCTGGTCCTCCAGCAGGCCACGGCCCTGGCCCAGCGGGCTCCACGCCTCCGTTGCGATGCCGTGCTTCGCGTGCAGGGCGCGCAGCTCGGTCTGCGGGAAGTACGGGTGCAGCTCGACCTGGTCGACCGCGGGCACCAGGCCGGTCTCGGCGAAGAGCCGCTCCAGGTGCTTCGCACCGAAGTTGGACACGCCCACCGCGCGCGCCCGGCCCTCGGCGTGGATCTTCTCCAGCGCGCGCCACGCGTCGACGTACCGGTCGCGCGAGGGGACCGGCCAGTGGATCAGGTAGAGGTCGATGTAGTCCAGCCCGAGACGCTCCAGGCCGGCGTCGAACGCCCGCAGCGCGGCGTCGCCCGCGTGGTCGGTGTTCCAGAGCTTGGTGGTGACGAAGAGTTCGTCACGCGGCAGGCCGCTGTCGCGCAGCGCCAGGCCGACGCCCTTCTCGTTGCCGTAGATCGCGGCGGTGTCGATGCTGCGGTACCCGGCGGCCAGTGCCTCGCCGACGACGGTGCGGGCCTCCGCGTCCGGCACCTGCCAGACGCCGAAGCCGAGCTGGGGCATCGTCAGCCCGTTGTTCAAGGTGATCGTCTGCATGACCACCAGTCTGCCAGGGCCCGGCCGAGGTGCCTCGCCGAGCGTTCCACCGGGGTTTGCCCGGCATCCCCCGTTCGGCCCTCTTGCGTTGTCGTGGATCTGTCGAGAATCTGCACGCACGTCCCCGAGCCGAGTGCGCCGACGCACCGGAGACCGGAGCCTGACCTGATGTCATCCTCGTTGAACCGTCGCCGCTTCCTCCAACTCGCGGGTGGCACGGCCGCCGCGTCCGTGCTGTCCACCAGCGTCGCGCGCGCCGCGTCGATCCCGGCCAACCGGGCGACGGGCAGCCTGCGCGACGTGGAGCACATCGTGGTCCTGATGCAGGAGAACCGGTCCTTCGACCACTACTTCGGCACCCTGCGCGGCGTCCGCGGCTTCGGCGACCCGCACCCGGTCACCCTGCCGAGCGGCAAGCCGGTCTGGTACCAGAACGACGGCGGGGCGAGCGGTGGCAAGGACGTGCTCCCCTTCCACCCGGACGCGCCGAACCTCGGCCTGCAGTTCCTCGAGGACCTGCCGCACGACTGGAACAGCACGCACGGCGCGCTCAACAACGGCCGCTACGACCGCTGGGTGCCCACCAAGAGCGCCACCAGCATGGCGCACCTGACGCGGGACGACATTCCGTTCCACTACGTCCTGGCCGAGACGTTCACCGTCTGTGACGCCTACCACTGCTCGCTGCTCGGCCCTACCGACCCGAACCGCTACTACATGTGGACCGGCTACGTCGGCAACGACGGCAAGGGCGGCGGCCCGGTCATCTCCAACGCGGAGGCCGGCTACGCCTGGACCACCTACCCCGAGCGGCTGGAGGCGGCCGGGGTCTCCTGGAAGATCTACCAGGACGTCGGCACCGGCCTGGACGCCGACGGCTCGTGGGGCTGGACGAGTGACGCCTACATCGGCAACTACGGCGACAACTCGTTGCTCTACTTCGACCAGTACCGCACCGCCAACCCCGGCGACCCGCTCTACGACAAGGCGCGCACCGGCACGAACGCGAGCGCGGGCGACGGCTTCTTCGACGTCCTCCGCTCGGACGTCAAGGCGGGCAAGCTGCCCCAGGTCTCCTGGATCGTCGCGCCCGAGGCGTTCACCGAGCACCCGAACTGGCCGGTCAACTACGGCGCCTGGTACATCTCCCAGGTCCTGGACGCGCTGACCGCCGACCCGGAGGTGTGGAGCCGCACCGCACTGCTGATCACCTACGACGAGAACGACGGATTCTTCGACCACCTGGTCCCGCCGTTCGCCCCGGCCGACGCCGCACAGGGCGCGTCGACCGCCGACACGGGCCTGGAGCTCTACAGCGCGGGCGGTGGCGCGGTGACCGGTCCGTACGGGCTGGGCCCGCGGGTGCCGATGCTCGTGGTCTCGCCCTGGAGCACCGGCGGCTACGTCTGCTCGCAGACGTTCGACCACACCTCGATCATCCAGTTCATCGAGCAGCGGTTCGGCGTCCAGGAGCCCAACATCTCGCCCTGGCGCCGTGCCGTGTGCGGCGACCTGACCTCGGCGTTCGACTTCCGGCGCCACGACGACGCACCCCCGTCCCTGCCGTCGACCGCCGGGTACCTGCCGCCCGACAAGAACCGCCACCCCGACTACGTGCCCACGCTGCCGGCCAACCCGGCGCTGCCCAAGCAGGAGAGCGGGACCCGGCCGTCCCGTCCGCTTCCCTACGACCTGGCGGTCGACGGTTCCGTGGACGCCTCCGGCGCGCTGACCGTCGACTTCGCCAGCCACGGCGGCGCGGGCGCCAACTTCTTCGCGACCTCCACGTCCCGTACGGACGGGCCGTGGACGTTCACGGTCGGCGCCGGACGCAGCCTCAGCCACGTCTGGGACGCGTCCACCGCTTCCGTCTCCGGTCCCTACGAGCTGACCGTCCACGGCCCGTCCGGGTTCCTGCGGCAGTTCCGGGGCGAGCCGGGGCAGGTCGGCGTCGAGGTGACCGCCCGGCACAAGGGCGCCGGCGGGGAGGTGCGGCTGACCCTGACCAACCGCGGCACGGCGAGCGCGCACGTGGTCCTGGTCGACGCCTACGGCGTCCACGGCCCGGTCACGCTCACCCTCCGCGCGGGCGCCGAGGCGGTGCACCAGGTGGACACCCGCCGCACCCACGGCTGGTACGACGTCTCGGTGCTGACCGACGGTCGGCCCTCCGACCTGCGCCGCCTGGCCGGTCGCGTGGAGACGGGGCAGGTCAGCTCCAGCGACCCGGCGATCGGCCGCGTCTGACCAGTGCGGAGCTGATCGTTCCCGGCCGACAGTGCGTCAGCCGGGAACGTGCTCCGACCGGCCGTGGCTGCGGAAGGTGCGGCGGTAGGTGTCCGGGGGGACGCCCACCGACCGGTGGAAGTGGCGGCGCAGAGTCGTCGAGGTGCCCATGCCGGTGGTCTCCGCGATCAGGTCGATGCCCTGGTCGGTGGTCTCCAGCAGCTCCTGGGCGCGCCGGATCCGCTGGTTGAGCAGCCACTGGAGTGGCGTGGTGCCCGTCACCTGCCGGAAGTGGCGGCCGAGGTGACGTGAGCTCATGCGCGCCTGCCGGGCCAGGTCCTCGACGGTCAGCGGCTGGTCGAGCCGCTCGATCGCCCAGGGGAGGAGGTCCGCGAGCGGATGGTTGCCCGGTGGGGGCATCGGGCTGGTGACGAACTGGGCCTGCCCGCCGTCCCGGTGCGGCGGTACGACCAGCCGCCGCGCGACCGCGTTGGCCGTCGACGAGCCGTGGTCGAGGCGGACCAGGTGCAGGCAGAGGTCCATCGCGGCGGCCTTGCCCGCCGAGGTGAGCACGCTGCCGTTGTCCACGTACAGCACGTCGGGGTCCACCTCGACCAGCGGGTGGCGCTCGGCCAGGATCTGTGTGTGCGCCCAGTGCGTGGTCGCGCGCAGACCGTCCAGCAGACCGGCCCTGGCCAGGACGAACGCGCCGGTGCAGAGGGAGGCGATCCGCGCCCCCGCGTCGTGGGCCGCGCGCACCGCGTCGACCAGGTCGCCCGGCGGGTCCTCGTCGACGTCCGCCCAGCCGGGGACGATCACGGTGTCGGCATGCCGTAGGTGGTCGAGCCCGTGGTCGGGCTCCAGCCGGAACCGTCCGACCTGCACAGGCCCCGGGCCGCAGACGAGCAGCCGGTACCAGGGACGCGTCACGCTCACCGGCGGAGAGCCGAACACCTCCAGGGCGAGGGAGAGTTCGAAGTGCAGCATGCCGTCGGTGACGGCGAGGGCGACGGTCTTCACGTCCCGATCCATGTCCGGAAGTGTATGGGTGATGTCGTTCCGGACACTAGTGCCGTGGCTTCGCGTCCATCAGGATGATCTCGAAGCAGGAACGCGGCACGGAACAGAGAAACGGGAGTCAAGTCATGGGATCGACCCAAAAGGTGACGGTGTTCGGGGCGTATGGACACACCGGGCGTTTCGTGGTGGCGGAGTTGCTGAAGCGGGGGCTGGCGCCGGTCCTGTCCGGCCGGGACGCCGACAAGCTGGCGGCGCTGGCGGATTCCCTGCCCGAGGGGGCGGGGGAGCTCGACGTCCGCCCGGCGTCGGTCGACGATCCCGCCGCGCTCGACCGCGCGCTGGACGGTGCGGCCGCAGTGATCAACTGCGCGGGACCGTTCGCGACGACGTCGGCCCCGGTCATCGAGGCGGCGCTGCGCGCGGGGATCCCCTACCTGGACGTCGCGGCCGAGATCGAGGCCAATGTCGACACCTTCGCGGACTTCGCCGACCGCGCCCGCGCCGCCGGCACGGTCGTCGTCCCCGCGATGGCCTTCTACGGCGGTCTCGGCGACCTGCTCGCCACCGCCGCGATGGGCGACTGGACGTCGGCGGACGAGGCCCACGTCGCCTACGGCCTGAGCAGCTGGCAGCCGACCCCGGGCACGCTCGCCGCCGGCGTGGTCTCCCGCGAGCGGCGCGGCGACCGCCGCGTCCGCTACGCCAACGGGCGGCTGGAGTACGTGGAGGCCACCGAACTCCCCACCCTGGAGTGGGAGTTCCCCGAGCCGCTGGGCCGCCGGACCGTGCTGGCGGAGTTCACCATGGCGGACGTGGTCACCCTCCCGAGCCACCTCTCCATCCCCGAGGTCTGCACCTACATGTCGACGGCGGCGGCCGGCGACCTGGCCGCGGCCACGCCGGTCGACGAGCACGGACGCACGGCGGAGACCTTTGTGGTCGACGTCGTGGTCCGCTCGGGGGACGAGGAGCGCCGCGCGGTCGCGCGGGGCGAGGACATCTACGCGGTCACCGCGCCGCTGGTGGTCGAAGCGACCCAGCGCATCCTCGCGGGCGGGACCCGGACGGTCGGGGTCGCGTCGGCGGGCGAGCTGTTCGACGCGACCGACTTCCTCAAGGCCCTGTCGCCGCACGTCTCCGTCGAGACGCCGTAACCCCGCGACTCACACCGCGCCGCCGAAGAAGACCTGTACCTCCCGGATGAGCCCGTCCCGTACCGTGATCGCCTCGACGTTGCGGTGCCGGCCGCCTGTCGTGAGCTCGTAGTCGTAGTGGACGAAGACGAGCTCCGGGTCGACGGGGACGACGTGCAGCATCCGCTGCTCGGTGAAGCGGTCGGCGGTCGGGAAGCAGCGCTCGAAGAAGGCCGCCTTGTCGATGTGGTCGTCCTGCGGGCTGGTGAAGGTGAAGTCGTCGGCGTAGAGCGGGAGGGCCGCCGTGCGGTCCTGCGCCCGATAGGCACGGAACGCCGCCTCGACCACGCTCGTCGGGTTGATGTCCATGGTGACCTCGACTTCCTCCGTCCTCGGGCCGGCGACCTGCTGTCGTCAGAGTAGGACAGGAAAATCAGTTGCCCGGTTCGCAGCGCCGGGCGCACGATCGCCGTGTGATCACCTCCCTCCGTAGCAGCCGACACCCCATCAGCCCGCTTGCAGAGGACCGTGATCATGACCTGTACCGTTCGCGCATACACGCCTTCTGACGAGACCTCCTGGCTCCGCTGCCGGGTGCTCGCCTTCCTCGACACCGCCTACTACGACTCGGTCGTCCCCGCCAAGCCCGCCATCGCTGCGCCCGGCTTGGAGCTGGTCGCCGTGGACGAGCGCGGGGCCGTTGTCGGGATCATGGACACCGAGGTCGAGGGCGACCTGGCGACGACAGAGACCGTCGCGATCCACCCCGACCACCGACGCCGCGGCCTGGCAGGCGAGTTGCTCGCCTCCACCCGCGCCTGGGCCCGCGACGCGGGTGCGACCACCCTGGACGCCTGGACCAGGGACGACGCCGACACACTCGCCTGGTACCGGGCGGTGGGGTTCGCGGAGAGCGACCACTACCTCCACGTCTACGCCTTCCACTACGCCGACCCGTCCGAGCCGGGCCGCGCGGTCGTCGAGGCGGGAGCGGGGTTGAAGCCCATTCAGGTCTTCGCCCACGCGCCCTTGGCCGAGGAGGCGCGTCTCCGGGCGGAGTTCGGCCGGGTGCATGTGTGCCGCCGCTTCGCCATGGCGATTTGACCACGGTGAATTAGCCGGGAAGCGGAAGGGCCCCGAACTCCATCAGGAGTCGGGACCCTTCTCGTCGCGATCAGTCGCGCGGGCGGGCGTGCAGGTGCGGATCGAAGACAACGACGCGGTTCACAGCATCCGGCCGGTCGGGCCAGACGGTGTTCTCGGTCTCTGCCTCCGCCTGCCGGTAACGGGCAACCAGGTCGCGGTGCTTCTCGCTGATGTACTCGCTCGCCACTGCGGGCTCCTCTCGTCCGAATGAAAACTAGAGGAGTTGCTGGGCTCGGCCGGGCTTGTTTATACCGGTGTCGTCCGTGCTCGGACTATGAGCGTGCGTCAGATCCATGCAGCCGATGAAAGTACAGCAGGCCGCCAACGTTCCTTGGGCAGAGGGCCGCTATCGCTGATGGCTGTCCACCCAGGGGGAGGGCCTGCCCGGCTTCCGATTTCGGATGCGCCCGTGCGCTCTTGACGCTCCGCCATGTCCGCGAAAGCGTGCAAGGACGCAGAAGCGATGAGGGATGGAGCACCGCATGACGCTACGGTTCATCGGAATCGATCCGAGCACGGGTGGCGGTGGATCGCCGACCGTGTGGGCGGACGAGGAGCGGCAGGAGGTCGTGATCCAAGGGTGGAAGCCCGAGCCCGGGACGCTGGCGGAGATCGACGCCACCGAGTGGGTACCCGGGCACGCCACCGGCGTGCCGAACGGTGAGTCCGTGGTGCGCCTGCCCGCGCGGATGGAGCCGATCGTGCAGCAAGCCTTCGCGACGCTCACCGACTCGGCCGGCCCGGTGTGGGACGAACGAGAGGGCGTCCCGAACTTCGCCGAGCTGCTGCGCGGCGCCGAGCACTCCGCGGTGCACTTGGAGCTGCGTGACGTCTACGGAGTCGGGGACGAGGCGGAGGAGTTCGAGGAGTTCCGCCGCACCGGTCACGCCATCGTGGACCCCGGGCACTCGTGGTGGCCCGAGTGGCTGGGCTTGGTCCGCGAGACGATCGGCCGTGGCGTGGTGATGCGCCGGGCCCGCGTCGTCTCGGAGCCGGTGACGGACTACATCCGGTGGGAGCACGCCGTCAGCCCGCTGAACGTCGCCTCGGGCGAGCTGGTTCGCTGGCTCCCGCGCTCGAAGGCGTCCGGACTGCTGCTGCCCGCAAACGACCTGTGGCTGATCGACGGCCGCTGCCTGCTGGTCCACTACTGGACCGGCGAGGGCGACTGGGCAGGCCACGCCTACACCGACCACCCCGCCACCGTCGCCCAGTACGCCGCCGCGTTCGAAGCGGTGTGGGACCGCGCGATCCCACACGACCAGTACGCCGTCTGAACCCCGTGTCCGCCCGCACCAGGTAGCCGCCATGCCCGCCTCCCCGTCGTCCAGCGCCCAAGCCGCACGCCAAGCCGTCGCCGCCCGCCTGCGCGAACTGCTGCACGACGCCGGACTCAAGGGCCAGGAGCTGGCCACCCGTTGCGGGTGGCACCCCTCCAAGACCTCTCGCATCCTCAACGCCGTTACCCCGCCGTCCGAGGCCGACATCCGCGCCTGGTGCTCCGCCTGCGACGCAGATGACCAGACTGCTGACCTGATCGCCACCGCCCGCGCGGTCGACGGCATGTACCGGGAGTGGCGGCGCGTCCACCGCGACGGCATGCGCAGGGCGCAGCGCGACTGGAACACCTGGCACGAAGACGCCGGCCTGTGCCGCATCTACGTGTCCAACGTCGTCCCGGGTGTGCTGCAGACCGCCGCCTACGCCACCGCGCTCCTTGCTTCCATCACGCGATTCCAGGGCACCCCGGACGACGTCACCGAAGCCGTCGCCGCCCGCGTCGCCCGCTCCCGCCTGCTGCACGAGGGCGGGCACCGGTTCGCGTTTCTGCTGGAGGAAACGGTGCTGCGGCACCGGCTCGGCACGGCGCAGGTGATGGCTGGACAGCTGCGCCACCTGCTCGCCGTCATGCCGCTCGCCTCTGTTTCGCTGGGCATCATCCCGTTCGGCGCTGATCGCACGATGTGGCCGCTGGAGGGGTTCTACCTGTTCGATGACCAGCACGTGGGCGTGGAGACGCTGACGGCGGAGATCAACGTCACCCAGCCCCGCGAGATCGCGGACTACGTGCACGCTTTCGCCGAGCTGAGCCGCAGCGCCGTCTACGGCGACGCCGCGCGCGCCCTGATCACCGCCGCCCTCACCGGCCTCGGCGAGTAGTTCCGTGCAATTGCGTAGAAGAGACTCGCGACCCGCGTGCGCCCGCTCCTACCGTCGAACCATCACCTGGTGACGCACCGTCAACCGGCGGCATCGCATGGGTGACTGGCCGACGACCTGAGCCCCCGTCGCGGGGTACGGGCGGCTGCCACGCCGGCACCGCCGGCCGATCCCGCCGACTCCCGCACGGATAACCCGTCGGCGCGGGCACACTGAAACCCGTAGGAGGGCGAGCACAATGACGAAGCACGCGTGGTGGCTCCTGGCCGCCGAGGGTGGCAACCCCCAGGACGACAGCGACTCCGGCAACAAGCACGGTGGAGGCGGCTCCGACGAGGGTGGCAACACCTCCGACGGCTCCGGTCCGGCGGACGGCAAGTAGTCGATGACCGACACCCGCGAAGAGGAGGCCAGCCCCTGCGCCTTGGGGCTGGCCTCCGCGCTGATGAAGAAGGGCGCGCTCACCACCGACTGGCTCCCCGCTTTCCACGCAGCACTCCGCGAGCTGTTCATCCCGGCCACCATCTGGCCGGGCACAGCGGGCGGCAACAAGCAGCACAACGCCGTCAACCGCGACACCGACCGCCAGGCCTGGCTACGAGCGGTGTACTCCGACATCCCGCTCACCACGCAGTGGGACGACGGACAGCACGACGGCCAGCACGACGGCGACGCCAAAGGCACCATGCCGACATCGTCCAACTCGATGCCGACGATGGTGTTCTCGATGCTCCGCGACCTGGACCCGTACGAGGGCATGCGGGTGCTGGAGATAGGAACCGGAACCGGCTGGAACGCCGCGCTCCTTGCCGCACGGCTCGGCGACGACCAGGTGGTCAGCGTCGAAGTGGACCAGGCCGTAGCCGACACCGCGCGGGCGAACCTCGCGGCAGTTGGGCGCGGCCCGCTCGTGGTGGTCGGCGACGGCTGCGCCGGACACCCCAGCGGAGCACCGTATGACCGGATCACCGCCACGTGCTCCGTGCGCGGCATCCCCGCGGCCTGGATCGCCCAGACGAAACCGGGCGGGACCATCGTCGCGCCGTGGGGACCGCAGTACGGCGGTGAAGCGATCGTGCGGCTGATCGTCGAGGAAGACGGCAGCGCCTCCGGCTGGTTCACCCGCTCCAGCGCGTTCATGTCCCTACGCGCCCAGCGAGTCCACCGAACCCCCACCAGCATCTACCTGGGCGGCAAGGAGTGGCCGGCCGACGGCACCCGCACCACCACCGCCCTGTCCCCGGACGACGTCGGCGGATGGCTCGCCATGTTCGCCATCGGGCTCCAGGTCCCCGGCGTCTATCCCCGCCCCGAGCACTATCGCGATGGCTCCTACACCCTGTGGCTGCACGACACAGCAGTCACCTCATGGGCAACCGCCGACTGGGAGAAAGACCGCACCGCATTCGAGGTCGTGCAGCCCGGGCCCCGGCGGCTGTGGGACGAGGTCGAGGCAGCATGGCGGTGGTGGGACGCCCGAGGCCGGCCGGGATTCGACCGGTTTGGGCTCACCGTCACCCGCGAGGGGCAGCAGCTCGTCTGGCTCGACCACCCCGGGCAGCCGGTACCCATTCCCGCCTGAGCCCCGGCAGGCCTGGCAACCCACCCCCCAGGTCGCTGCGCTCAGGCGGGCTTGATCACGCCGGTGTCGTCCGTGCTCAGACTATGAGCGTGCGTCAGCCATCGGCTCGTGGCGGAGCGGGCGCCAGGTGGTGCGGGTGTGGGTGATGCGGAAGCCGGCGCGTTCGAGGTTGATCTGGCTGGCTGAGCCGTAGGCGACCGTTACGACGGCGAGGTCGGTGAGCTTCGCGGCGTCGGCGAGGCGGCGGGTGATCAGTGCGCTCTGGCATCCCCGGCGGCGGTACCGGGGGAGCGTCGCGGCGCCGCTGAGCAGGGCTCCGGTGGGGGTCAGGTAGAGGCTTGCGGCGGCGGCCGGTTGGTCGTCGACGCGGGCGAGGTAGCGGCGGACGGTTGCCGGGTCGTGTTCGGCGCGCAGCATGGTGTGGCGTTCGGGGCTTGCGTCGGTGAGTTCGTACCCGCCGATGAGTGTGGCGACGTAGTCGGTGTCGTCGGTCGGGTCGAGTTCCTCCACGGTGACCGAACCCTGGGCGGGCACCGCCGATTGAGAGCCGGCGTCCAGATGCCGGTGCATGGTCGCGGTGACGGCGCCCGCGTACAGGCCGCGACGGGCCAGGGCAGCACCGAGGCGGTCACTCGCGTCTCCGGCCCACACCTCCAGGGTCGGCACGATCCCGGCATCGGTGAAGAAGGCGGATATCGCGTCGAGGTGCGGCAGGTCGTCCTCGTTGACGCCGCGGGCCTTGTTGTAGAAGGGCAGTTCGCGAAGCGCCGGGACGCGTAGGGCCACCGTCCGTCCCCAGCGGCCGGTTTCGGCGTGGAGCGACTGTCGGGCGGCCGGTGTGGCCGAGTCCCGGCAGGTCTTCGAGGTGATCAGGTCCTCCGCGCGTCGCGCGGTGTCGGCCGGCATCCGCCCATGATGCCGCACTTGAAGGAGCGGTCTGCCTGATTACCGCTCACGCGAGGTGAGGTCGCGGGCGACGCGGGCGAGGTTCACGCCGTAGCCGATGCCGAACGCATGCGGAGTGAAAAGGGCGTCGTTTTCCGGGTCCCAGTACTCGGCGCGGAGGCGGGCGAGGGTGGGCGGGCGGAAGTCGTAGGGCAGACCGGCGATGCGGCCGTGCCAGGTGCGGTCCTCGGGGGCCTGGCCCAGTTCCTTGGCGACGGCCGCGCCGACCAGCGCGGAGGCGCCCGCGAGGACGATCAGATTGAGCGCGTTGCCGCGCCGACCCACGGTGTTTCCAGCGTTCCTGGCTCCCATGTCGCGACAGTAAGTCGCCGCCCGGGGGCTGGGCAAGAGCAACGCGCAGCGGCCCGCCGCGTCTCGGGACGCGAGGGGCCGCTGCGGTCGGTGGGGGTCAGCTGTGGTCGGGCTCGGCGGTGAGCGCCGTCTCTGCAGCCGGCGCGGTCGTGAGGGCGATCGCGTCGCCGGCGACGGCGGGCGGGACCGGCTGGTTGCGCATCAGCGCGAAGTAGAGGGCCGAGGAGACCGCCAGGCCCAGCAGCCAGGAGATGTCCGCGCCACCCAGATGCGCGACCATCGGGCCGGTGTAGTAGGTGGTGCTGACGAACGGCACCTCGACCAGGACGCCGACGACGTACGCGACCATGGTGCGCCAGTTGAACCGGCCGTAGCACCCCGCCGGGTCGAACAGCGCGGGGATGTCGTACTGCTCACGGCGGATCACGTAGAAGTCGACGAGGTTGATCGCCGTCCACGGGACCAGGAAGTACGTGAGCAGCAGGATGAAGTTCTCGAAGGTGTTGAGGAAGTGCGCCTGTCCGACCAGCGCCAGCACCGTCCCGACCGTGGCCGCGAGCAGAATGAACGCCGCGCGCAGGCCCGGGCCCACCTGGAAGCGCAGCAGCGCCGAGAGCGTCGTGGTGGTGGACATGAACGCGCCGTACAGGTTGAGCACGTTGACGGCGAGCACGCCCAGTACCACGACGAGGTAGAAGAGGCCGGAGATCGAGCCGGGGGCCAGGCCGACGACGAAGGCCACCGAGTTGTCGCCGAACGCCTTGGGCGCGACGGCCGCCGCCACACAGCCGAAGGACATCATCCAGATGCTGGCGCCGACGGACCCGGCGTAGGTCCACCAGAACGGCGGCGCGACGCGGGTGGCGGAGGGCAGGTAGCGGGAGTAGTCGGCGACGTACGGGGCGTAGGTGATCTGCCAGGTCGCGGCGATGGAGATCACCAGCAGGAAGGTGCCCCAGTTGAGCGAGCCCGCGTGCCACATCCCGGCCGGGTGGTTGTTCCCGGTGAGCAGCCGGTAGCTGAGGTAGACGAAGCCGATGCCGCTGAGCAGGCTGATCCAGCGCTCCACCTGGTGGATCAGCCGGTAACCGTAGAGGGCCAGCACGACGCAGACCGCCGCGACGGCGACCACCGCGGCGCTCTGGGGCATGCCGGTCCAGGCTGCGAGCGCCGAGCCGCCGAGGACCGCGCTGCTGGCGAAGAAGCCGAGGTACATCAGGATCACCAGCAGCAGCGGGATCACCGCACCCAGGAACCCGAACTGCGCCCGGCTCTGGATCATCTGCGGCACGCCGAGCTTCGGGCCCTGGGCCGAGTGCAGCGCCATGAACACGCCGCCGAACAGGTTGCCCACGATCAGCGCGAGGATCGCCCAGGGCAGGGGGAGGCCCAGTACGACCCCGAGGGCACCGGTGACGATCGTGGTGATCTGTGTGTTCGCCGCGAACCAGACGGTGAAGAGGGAGCGTGATCTCCCGTGCCGTTCGGATTCCGGGACGAACTCCAGTGCGCGCCGTTCCATGAGGCCACCTCGGAAGCTCGAGACGTGTGGGGGTGTGCCACATCTTGCTGTATGGACTCAGGCAGCTGTCAAGAGGTTGAATAATTTCATTCTGAATCGCCTGAGGTGCCCAGGGACCGCGATCTTGCCTATCGTGCTCGGCTATGACCCAGGACTGGCGCAAGGACCGGATCGGCAGCGCGCTCGACGGCACGAACCCCTCGGTGATGCGAAGGCTGGACGCGGGGTTCGCGACGATCGGGGACGTGCAGTTCCTTCCGGGGTACTCGGTGCTGCTGGTGGATGACCCGTCCGTGCAGCGACTCTCCGAACTGCCGCGGTCCAGGCGGGTGGCGTTCCTCTCCGACATGGAGCGGATCGGCGAGGCCGTCGAGCGCGTCTGCGGTCGTCTGGATCCCGCGTTCCGGCGGGTGAACCTGGAGATCCTCGGCAATACCGCCCCGATGCTGCACGCCCACATCTGGCCCCGCTACGAGTGGGAGCCGCCCGAGTTGGTCGGCCGCCCGGTCTGGCTCCACCCACGCGAGAAGTGGAGCAACCCGGGCCACGCGCTCGGCCCGGAGCACCGCCCGCTGCGCGAGGCCATCGGTGCGGAGCTGGACCGGCTCGCCGAGTAGCCGCCCTCGGCCGCTATGCCGAGGCGAGCGAGATCGCCGCCACGGTCGCCCATCTGGAAAGCGCCGACGGGCGGTACATCACCGGCACGACCATCGCCGTCGACGGTGGATTCACCGCCCGAGCAGGAAGATTGACTGACTGTCAGTTATTCGGCAGAGAGCCGAAGATGTCTGCACCGCGGCGTTCGGCCTCGAGCTGGTCGAGGACGGCGCCGGTGAGGTCGGTGTGGGCGCCGGTCCACTGCTCGGCGGTGGCGCGGGAGGCGAAGAAGCGGAGGTAGCCGCAGCAGACGGCGGCGGCCGGGCCGTCGGCGGGGGTGGCACCGTAGTAGACGACGGCGGTGGGCGGTTGCCAGGTGGCGTGGCCGTTGGTGAACTCCACGCGGATCTGTTCGCCGGTGACCGCGTCCGTGGAGGTGATGACGGCGTCGGTGCCGAGCATGACCGGGATGCCGAGCGCGTCGATCGCGCACATCGACCAGACCGTCGGACCGTCGGCGAGCTGCACGACGTGTTCGGTGGGGGAGGCGAAGAACGGGTAGGCCGCCTGGATGCCGCCCGTCTCGTCCAGGGTGAGGAAGTCCTCTGCCGCCAGCTCGGCGAGCACCTGGGCGGCAGGGACGCCGAAGGGCTCGGCCACCGGCTTCAGCTCGGACGGTCGCGGGTGGGGTGCCGGTGGTGGCGAAGGTGCGGAGAACGGCCTGCTACACCGCCCGAAGCCCGCGCTCGGGCCCCACGCTAGTCCCTCCCTCTGACACGTTCCGTGGCACGCGTATGTGACGGACTGTCACTCCAGCAGTCCGCGGCGGATCGCCTCGGCGACGGCGGCGGCGCGGTCGGAGACGCCGAGTTTGGCGTAGAGGTGCTGGACATGGCTCTTGACCGTGCTGGGAGAGAGGAAGAGCGCTGCCGCCGCCTCCGGCACGCTGCGGCCCTGGGCGAAGAGTTCGAGCACCTCGTGTTCGCGGGCGGAGAGGACGGGGGCGTCGACCTCGCGGCGGGCGTGGATCTCGGCGGCGAGGCCGTCGGTCAGGTGGGCCGGGACGACGGAGCGTCCGGCGGCGGCCTGGGCGACGGCGTCGACGATCTCGTCGCGGGAGGAGTCCTTGAGCAGGTAGCCGGCCGCTCCCTCCTGGAGGGCCTTGAAGACCAGGCCGCTGTCCTCGAAGGCGCTGAGAAGCACCACGCGCGTCGGCAACTCGTCGCGGACGACCGCGTGCACCACGGCGATGCCGTCGAGGTCGGGCATCTTGTAGTCGATCAGGGCGACGTCCGGGAGGTGCTCACGGATCGCGGCCAGCGCGGTGCGGCCGGTCTCCGCCTCGGCGACGACCTCGACGCGACCGCTCAGGGCCAGCGAGCGGCGGACACCCTCCCGGTAGAGGGGGTGGTCGTCGGCCACCACGACCCGGATCAGTCGGTCCTGCTGGGTTGTCCGGCTCATCGCGCTCTCCGCATCGGGCTCTCCGCATCGCGCTCACCGTGCGTTCGTGACTGGCCCGTTGGGCGGGGGGATCACGCCGTCCGTCCCGGTGCCGCCATCGTATGCCGGGGCGGCGTGCGCCGCCTGCGAGGTCGGGGGGAGGGGCAGGGGGAGGGTGACCGTGGCGGTGGTGCCGCGAGGGCGGTTGGGGCCGAGGACCAGGGTGCCGCCCGCCTCCTCGACGCGGATCCGCTGCGCGGACAGGCCGATATGGCCACGGGTGACGCGCGCACTCCGACCGACCTCGCCGTCCCCATCTCCGTCCCCGTCGACCGGTAGGCCGATGCCGTCGTCCCGGACGGCGAGGACCGCGACGCCGTCGACCAGCGACAGCTCCACCTCCACATGCCCGGCGCCCGCGTGCTTGACCACGTTGGTCAGCAGTTCGCGCCCGCAGCGGTAGAGCACCCGGTCGGCGCGGTGGCCCGCCGACACCGCGTCGCTGCGGAAGGCGAGGGTGAAGCCGCCGCGCCGGGCGGCGCGCTCGGCCAGGTCGCGCAGCGCGGGCGAGACGCCTGCCTGCTCCAGCGAGGCGGGGTGCAGCTCGGTGACGGAGGAGCGCAGCTGGCGGGCTGCCTCGCGCAGCGCCTCGTCGGCGCGTTCGAGTGCGCCCTCGGTGGTGGCCTCGGCTTCGACGGGGGAGGCGGGGGAAGCAGGGGAGACGGGAACGGCTTCGCGGTCCCTGCGGGTGAGGTGGTGGGCCTCGTCGAGGTCCAGCCTGGCGGCCAGCACGTTCTGCAGTGGGCCGTCGTGCAGGGCCTCGGCGAGGTCGCGGCGCTCCTCGTCTACGGCGGCGACCGTACGGGCCAGCAACTGCCCACGTTGGCGGGCCAGCTCCGCGATCATCCGCACACGGGACTGCTGGATCCGCGACAGCACCACTCCCGCCACGCTGAGCGTGGCCAGCACCAGCCCGTTGGCCAGCGTGTAGTGCAGGTCGGGGGAGGCGTGCAGGTGGCCGATGCCGGATGCGGCGATGTAGGTGACTGTCGCCGCGAGGCCGGCCACGGCCGTGACCACCGGACTGAGCTGGAACGAGGCCAGCAGCGGCACGAAGATGAAGGCGTCCGGGCTCAGCGGGGTGGACCAGTTGGGGTCGGTGAACGCACCGGCCACGCCCAGGATCACGGCCAGGAACGGCAGGTCGACCAGCGCCACCGCCCAGACCAGTTGCTGCGGCCCGTCCTCGCGCCGGGAGGCCACGACCATCCCCGCGCTCCACACCCCGTAGAGAAGGGTCAGCACGAGCGTCAGCCGGACCTGCTCGTGCGGGCGGATCAGGAGGAGGCTCGCCAGCACGACCAGGAAGACGCACGCCCGCAGCGCCGCCTGGACCCGGACCGCGCGGTGCTGGTGGGCCCGCAGGATCTCGCCGACCGCGTGCTTGTCGGCGGCGTCGGGCAACCCGAGCTCGGGGGATCCCGAGAAGGCCGGGAGCCGGCGCAGGGACGCGAGGAGGCCGCTCGGCCGGCGAGTGCGGGTCGAGCCGGCTTCTGCCTGGGCGCTGGGGTTGGGTGCCATCGTCGCTCCCGGAGTCCCGTGGAAGTCCCGTGGATGTCCGTCGAGCCCTCCGCCGTTCTCAGTCTCCCACCAGCCCCGTCCGGGTGGTGCGCGGATCATCCACCCGACCCCCCGATCGGTTGACCCTGCCGTCCCCCCTTGCCGACGACAGTGGAAAGCGCAGGTCAGCAGACCCGCCGGGCCGGATGATCCACCTGGTCCGTACGAGTGGGACACGCTTTGGGGAAAACAATGAAGTCGACGATTCTTCTCACCGGTGCAGCTGTCCTGGCCGCGGGAACCCTGACTCTCGCCGCGCCCGTCGCGTTCGCGGACTCCGCGAGCCCGACGAGCACCGCGAGCTCCACCGGGACCGCGAGCTCCACGGCGGACCCGACGGGTACCCCGTTCACCCCGGCGGACTCGACCGGGACCGCGACCACCCCGGACAGCCCGACCACGCCGGCCAACTCGACGAGCGCGGCGATCTCCTCCGGCGGTGCGGTCAGCGTCACCTCCGCGACGGACGCGGGCGCGCCGATCGACGGCGGCGGCAACGTCAACATCAGCGGTACCTGTCCGGACGACGCTGTGACGCTGACCGGCATATCCTCGCCGTTCTTCGCGGGGGGATCGGCGACGATCGGTTCGTCCAACCCGCAGGCCTTCACCGCCACTGCGACGGTCCTGCCCGACATTCCGGCGGGGTCCGACCCGGTGACCGTGTCCTGCGTCAACGGCTCCGGCGCGAACGAGACGGTGCCGGGGAGCTTCACGGTCAGCACGCCGGTCACTCCCGTCACTCCCGTCACTCCGGTGACCCCGGTGAAGCCCGTGACCCCCGTGACGCCGGTGACCCCGCCGGTGAAGCCGGTCACCCCCGTCACCCCGGTCGCCCCCGTGAAGCCCGCCACCCCGGTCGCCCCGGTCAAGCCGGTGGCCCCTGCCCATCCGGTTGCTCCGGCAGTGCCGGTGACGCCGGCCGCCCACCCGTCCCTGCTGCCCCTGGCCCCCGTCGCCCCGCCCGCGCAGCCGGTCGCCCCGGTGGCTCCGGCGCAACCGGCCGCACCGGTCGCGCACAAGGCTGCCCCGGTCGCGCACACCTCGACCGCGAAGCCGAGCAGCGACACTGCCGCGCACTCGGGCGGCTCGGACGAGAACACCGTGCTGCTGGCCGTCGGCGCGGGCCTGGTCGCTGGTGTCGGCGTGATCGGTGCCGGAATGGTCAAGAAGCGGATGAGTGCCAAGAAGTGACGAGCAGTCAGTAGAGAGCTGAGCAGCGGCCCGCAGAGGGCCGCTGCCCCTTCTCGGATCCGCCGATCATCCTCCATCCCTCCCTGCCACAGGAGTTACCCGCCATGCCCGCCTTCCTGCGCCCCGGTGACCGCACCACCGGAACCTATGCCCCCCGAACCGCCCGCCCCTTCGCCTCGCCCGCCGCGCACGTCTGCTGCACCCACTTCCGCGTCCGGACGGACCTGTGCGACGACGCCGTCGTGCTGCGCCTCTCCGGCGAGTTGGACCGGGCCGCAGTCCCCTGTCTGCTGCACGCCGTGGAGCGGGCGTTGGTGCGCGGTCGCCACCGGATAGTGCTGGACATGGACGCCCTGCGCTTCTGCGACGCGGGCGGAGTGGGCGGGCTGCTCAGTGCCCGGCGGGCGGCCGAGTCGGTCGCGGTGCGGATCTACCTGGCCCGTCCCTCGCGGCTGCTGCGCCGCCTGTTGGCGCTGTGCCGGGTCAGCGGATGTTTCCCGACCGTTTCATGACAGTTCGTCGATGGACGGGTTTGCGCGGGGACTGGACAGTACGCCCGTTGTGCCCCAGGCTACGTGACCATGGCCGGACAGCTGCTCGACGTGCGCGGACGCCAGGAGCTTCACGATGAGGTCCTGGCCGCCGCCGAGGACATCGCCGCTCTGCTCCGCTCGGGCGTCGACGGGACGGTCCGGATACCCGAAGCGGAGTGGACCGTGGCCGAGGCCGCCGCGCACCTGGTGCTCGCCAACGCGCTGATGGCCGAGATCGCGGCCGGAGTGGACCTGCCGCCGTACGGGAACGGAACGCCCGAGAGCCTCGCCGGCGCCAACGCCGCGTCCCTGGTCGCCTTTCCGGAGCGCGACCTGGCGGTTCTCGCCGACGGCGTGCTGGACCAGGCGCGCGCCTACGTCGACGCGGCGGGCGAACGGCCCGGCACGGAACCCGTGGTGACGCCGATGGGCCCGATGCGCCTGGACACGCTCGGCTCCTACCTGTTGACGCACATGCTCGGCCACGGCTGGGACATCGCCCGCGCCCTGCGCCGCCCGCACATGGTCGACCGCCGCCGGGTGGAGCTCTGCCTGCCGTTCCTCTTCACCGCGATGCCGCGGGTGGTGGTCCCGGACGTGGTGGGTGAGTTGACGGCCACGTTCACGCTCGGTCTGCGCGGCTCGCGCGACCGCTGGTCGGCCCGGTTCACCTCCGGTTCGCTGGAGGTGGCGCCGAAGTCCGGTGGCCCGGCCGGGCCGAGTGACTGCACGATCATCAGCGAGCCGGTGACGTTCTTCCTGATCGCGCTGGGCCGTTGCTCGCCGTGGGGTGCGATCGCGCGCGGCCGGGTCCTCGCCTGGGGACGCCGCCCTCGGCTCGCGGCGGCCTTCGCGACGTACTTCCGTGCGCCCTGAAGCTGTTCCGAAAGCGGGAACGCAGAACGTCCGGGCCGGCCCCTGCGGGCCGACCCGGACGTCAGTGTCAGCTGATCCGAACCCTCAGGCTCAGCGCAGGTCGAACCGGTCCAGCTCCATCACCTTGCTCCACGCCGCGACGAAGTCCTTGACGAACTTCTGCTTCGCGTCGTCGCTCGCGTAGACCTCGGCGAGGGCGCGCAGCTCGGAGTTGGAGGCGAAGACCAGGTCGGCACGCGTGCCGGTCCACTTGGCCTTGCCGGTGGCGGCGTCGCGGCCCTCGAAGGTGGACGCGTCGTCGGCGGCGGCCGTCCACGCGGTGCCCATGTCGAGCAGGTTGACGAAGAAGTCGTTCGTCAGCACGCCCGGGGTCGTGGTGAGGACGCCGTTCGAGGACTGGCCCTGGTTGGCGCCCAGCACACGGAGGCCGCCGACGAGGACGGTCATCTCCGGCGCGCTCAGCGTCAGCAGGTTGGCCTTGTCGAGCAGCAGGTACTCGGCCGGGAGGCGGTTGCCCTTGCCGGTCCAGTTGCGGAAGCCGTCGGCTGCCGGCTCCAGTGCGGCGAAGGACTCAACGTCCGTCTGCTCCTGCGTGGCGTCCGTGCGGCCCGCGTGGAAGGGGACGGTGACGGTGTAGCCGGCGTCCTTGGCCGCCTTCTCGACACCCGCCGCACCCGCGATCACGACCAGGTCGGCCAGCGAGACCTTCTTGCCGCCGGACTGGGCGGAGTTGAAGGACTCCTGGATGCCCTCCAGCTTGCGCAGCACGGTGGCGAGGCGGTCGGGGTCGTTGACCTCCCAACCGGCCTGCGGCTGCAGGCGGATGCGGCCGCCGTTGGCGCCGCCGCGCTTGTCGCTGCCGCGGAAGGACGAGGCAGCGGCCCACGCAGTGGAAACCAGCTCGGAGACGCTGAGGCCGGAGGCCAGCACTTTCTCCTTGAGCGCGGCCACGTCGGCGTCGTCGACCAGCGCGTGGTCCACGGCCGGGACCGGGTCCTGCCAGATCAGCACCTCGGAGGGGACCTCCGGGCCGAGGTAGCGGGCGAGCGGGCCCATGTCGCGGTGGGTCAGCTTGAACCAGGCGCGGGCGAAGGCGTCCGCGAACTGGTCGGGGTGCTCCAGGAAGCGGCGCGAGATCTGCTCGTAGGCCGGGTCGAAGCGCAGCGACAGGTCCGTCGTCAGCATCGTCGGCGCGTGCTTCTTGGACGCGTCGTGGGCGTCCGGCACGCTGCCCGCACCGGCGCCGTCCTTCGGCCGGTACTGGTTGGCGCCCGCCGGGCTCTGGAACAGCTCCCACTCGTAGCCGAAGAGGATCTCGAAGAACGAGTTGTCCCAGGTGGTCGGCGTGTTGGTCCAGATGCCCTCCAAGCCGGAGGTGATCGCGTCGCCGCCCTTGCCGGTGCCGAAGCTGGACTTCCAGCCCAGGCCGACCTCGTCCAGCGGGGCCGCCTCCGGGTCCGCGCCGACGTGGTCGGCCGGGCCGGCGCCGTGGGTCTTGCCGAAGGTGTGGCCGCCGGCGATCAGCGCGACAGTCTCCTCGTCGTTCATCGCCATCCGGCGGAACGTCTCACGGATGTCGCGGGCCGCGGCGATCGGGTCCGGGTTGCCGTTGGGGCCCTCGGGGTTGACGTAGATGAGGCCCATCTGGACCGCCCCGAGGGGGTTCTCCAGCTCGCGGTCGCCGGTGTAGCGCTGGTCGTCGAGCCAGGTGGTCTCGGGACCCCAGTAGACGTCCTCGTCCGGCTCCCAGACGTCCGCGCGACCGCCGGCGAAGCCGAAGGTGTCGAAGCCCATCTGCTCCAGGGCCACGTTGCCGGCCAGGATCATGAGGTCGGCCCAGGACAGGTTCTTGCCGTACTTCTTCTTGACCGGCCAGAGCAGGCGGCGCGCCTTGTCCAGGTTGCCGTTGTCGGGCCAGCTGTTGAGCGGGGCGAAGCGCTGCTGACCGGCGCCACCGCCGCCGCGGCCGTCGCTGATGCGGTAGGTGCCCGCGCTGTGCCAGGCCATGCGGATCATGAACGGGCCGTAGTTGCCGAAGTCGGCGGGCCACCAGTCCTGCGAGGTGGTGAGCACCTCGGCGATGTCCTGCTTCACGGCCGGGAGGTCGAGCGACTTGAAGGCCGCCGCGTAGTCGAAGTCCTCGCCCAGCGGATTGGCCACGGCCGGGTTCTTGGCGAGGATCTTCAGGTTGAGCCGGTCCGGCCACCACTGGCGGTTTCCGCCACCCTGCGTGGGGTGCGTGGCACGTCCGTGCACGACCGGGCAACCACCCGAGCCCTCCGCTCCGACCATTGCGTCAGGGGTCTCAGACATGGGAATCCTTCCGGGCTTGACGAGTAACTCCGAAGTCTGGCTGAGAGGAAGAGGCGAGGGCGTTCAGGCCGGTGCGTGTCGCGTGCAGGAATTCGTGTCGCTCGTGTGGTTCGTCCTGCACGGCGGACAAGCAGGCCCGACCCGCGGTCTGCGCGGTGCGCGGTCTGCGCGCCGCCCACGCGGCCTGCGCGTTGCGGTCGTCGACGACGGGAATGTGAATCCCCGTCGTTGGGTAGGCAGTCACGTGCGATAACTCCAGGCCGTCCTTGCGTCCATCCGGTGCCGCCTCGAACCCTATCTTAGACCTTGTCTAAGTCAATGCCGACACCAATCTCGAACAACATCCGAGTGGCTGCTACCCTCGACGCATGAGCGACCTGCTGGAACGGCTCCGTACCCGCGGCTGGCGGCTGACCGCGCAGCGGCGGGTCGTCGCCCAGGTCCTGGACGGCGACCACGTTCATTTCACCGCCGACGAGATCCACGCGCGCGCCGTGGAGCTGCTGCCGGAGATCAGCCGGGCGACGGTCTACAACACGCTCGGCGAGCTGGTCAGCCTCGGCGAAGTCCTCGAAGTCAGCACGGACGGCCGCGCCAAGCGCTACGACCCGAACGCCCACCACGCGCACCAGCACCTGATCTGCCAGTCCTGCGGCACCATCCGCGATGTCCACCCAACGGGTGACCCGCTCATCGCCCTGCCGTCGACGGAGCGCTTCGGCTTCGCCGTCTCCGGCGTCGAGGTCACCTACCGCGGGCTCTGCCCGGACTGCGCGGCCAAGGCCTGAGGGTCATAGCCTGAGGGTCAAGGCCTGAGCTGGTTCGCCCGCCGAAGGCCGAGATCGACAGCACCGCACCGGGGGAGTGCCATGGACGACGGCTCGCACAACGACTGGTACGTGGACGACCGCTGCACCAACTGCGACGTGGCGCGGCAGTTGGCGCCCGGGCTGATCGAGCAGGTCGGCGGGCGCTCGGAGGTGGTGCGGCAGCCGCGTGACGCGGACGAGCTCGCCCGGATGCACGCCGCCGCCTTCGCCTGCCACACGCGGTCGATCCGGCAACCGGAGCAGCCGCTCGACACCGCCGCGGACCCGTACCCGATGGCGCTCGATGAGAACGTCCTGTTCTGCGGCCACAACTCGCCGCACACTGCCGCCGCCAACTCCTACCTGCTGCGCCGGCCTGACGGCACGCAGATGATGGTCGACACGCCGCGCTGGTCCGCCGCGCTCGCCGACCGGTACGAGGCGTCGGGCCAGGTCACCGACGTCCTGCTGACGCACCGGGACCACGCGGCCCACGGTCGCCGGTATGCGGACCGGTTCGGTGCGCGGCTGTGGATCCACGAGGGCGACCTGGCCGCCGCCCGCGACGCCGACCAGGTGCTGCGCGGCATCGAGCCGACCGAGATCGCGCAGGGCGTGATCGCCTACCCGCTCCCGGGACACACCGAGGGCAGCGTCCTGTTCGTCGCCGACGAGCGGTACTGCTTCAGCGGCGACAGCCTCTACTGGTCGCGCACCAAGGGCGCGCTCGCGGTCGCGGAGCACGTGACCTGGTACTCCATCCGGGAGTTGGCGGCCTCGCTGACCCGCACCGCACCCCAGCTGCGCTTCGCCTGGGTGCTGCCGGGGCACGGCGACCGCAAGCACCTCGCGCCCGAGGAGATGGCCGAGCAACTGCGCGCGCTGACCGCGCGCACGCGTCAACTGCGGCCGACGCCGGTCGACTTCGCCTCGCATCAGTGGTGAGCGGAGGACTCACACATCCGGAGTGAGCCCTCCCGCTGTTCCGTTGCTCCGAGCACGTCCTATGCTCGGCGGTCATGATCTCTTCGCCGACGGACGAGCCGCGGGACCTCGGGCGGGACCTCGGGCGGGACTTCCGGAGGTTGTGGACCGCCTACGCGGTGAGCGCGGCGGGGAGTGCCGTCGGGGCCGGGGCGTTGCCGCTGGTCGCGGTGCTGGCGCTGCACGTGTCGACGTTCCAGGTCTCGCTGCTGGCCGCGTTGTCGGCGCTGGCCGGGGCGGCGATCGCGCTGCCGCTGGGGAGCCGGATCGAGTACCGGACCAAACGGCCCGTCATGATGGCGGCGGACCTGGTCCGCTGTGTCGCGCTGGCGAGCGTGCCGGTGGCGGCCGGGCTCGGAGTCCTGACGTACGCCCAGCTCTGCGTGGTCGGCGTGGTCCAGGCGGCTGCGGCGATCGCGTTCGGGGTGGCGGGGACCGCGCATCTGAAGGGGCTGGTGTCGTCCGCCGGTCGGCTCCGCGCCGCGGCGCACTTCGCGACCACGGACTGGATCAGCCAGACGGCCGGCCCGCCGCTGGGCGGCCTGCTGATCGGGGCGTGCGGGGCGACGGTCACCATGGCGGTGGACGCGTTCTCCTTCCTGCTGTCGGCCGTTGGCGTCCGCGCCATCCGACGCCCCGAGCCCGCGCCGCCGACGCGGCCGTCGCAAGCCGAGGGGAAAGCAGCACAGCGTGCTGAGCTGGCCGCCGGATGGCACGCCATCCTCCGGCATCCGGGCCTGCGTCCGCTCTTCTGGAACTCGCTGCTGTTCAGCGGGGCGGTGATGATGAGCAGTCCGCTGCTGGCCGTGCTGATGCTGCGGGACCTGCACTACACGCCGTGGCAGTACGGGCTGGCGCTGGGCCTGCCGTGCCTGGGCGGGGTGCTGGGGTCGCGGTTCACGACCCGGCTGAGCTGGCGGCTCGGTCCGCACCGGATGCTGCTGCTCTTCGGAGTGGTGCGCGCCCCTTGGCTGTTGTTGCTCGCCTGGGTGCCGGCCGGACCGTTCGGGCTGGCCTTCCTGGTCGTGGTGGACACGGCGCTGCTCTTCGCGGCCGGGGTCTTCAACCCGACGTTCGTCGCCTACCGGATGTCGGCGACGCGGGACGACATGCTGGCGCGCGTCATGACGGCATGGTCCGTCAGCACCAAGGCCGCGCAGCCACTCGCGATCGTCCTCGGCGGCGCGGTCGCCGCGTTCGCCGACATCCGGACGGCTGTCGCCGTGGCGGGCGTGCTCTGCCTGGCCAGCGGTCTGCTGCTGCCCTGGCGACAGGACCAACTCGCCGTGGCAGCAGGAGAGGAGGCGGAGGGGACGCCGCTCAGAGCTGCTCGAAGTGGAACGAGCGGGTGAAGCAGTCGCGCGGCTGGCCGAGGGCGAAGAGCACGCAGTCGGCCACGGAATCGGCCGACAGCGGGCTGTTCGACGAGCGGTCCGAGCGGTCCGACCGGTTCGGGCGGGCGGCGTTCGCGTCGAGTGGGTCGCTGTCGTCGAAGTCCGGCGGATAGAGCGAGATCACCCGGATCCCCTCCGGGCGCAGGCGGGCGGAGAGGACGTCGGCGAGGCCCGCCTGGGCGGCCTTGGCGGCGTAGAAGGCCGGGTGTGCGTCGGACCGGTGGTTGCGGGGTTCGGCCGCCGAGGAGACCAGGTTGACCACGTCCGCACCGGCCGCCGACTTCCGTAGCAGCGGCAGGAAGTGTTTGGTCGTCAGCACCGTGCCCGTGGCCCCGGACGCGACGGTGTCCGCGATCGCCGCGTCGTCGGCGTCCCAGAGGTCGGGGCCGTGCAGGTAGCGCGCGGCGTTGTTGACCAGGACGTCGACGTGGTCGGTCTGGGTGCTCACCCGCTCGGCGAAGGCCAGGATCGTCTCCGGCCGGGACAGATCGCAGGCGGAGGCGTGGATCTCCGTGCCGCTGTCGGCGCGGACCTCGTCCGCGACGCGCTCGGCGGACTCCAGACTGCGCGCCGAGATGAACAGCCTGGCTCCCAACCTGCCCATCCGCAGCGCCAGTCCGCGTCCGAAGCCGCGTCCGGCACCGGTGATCACCACGGTCCGCCCGGTGAGCCCCACGTCCATCCCCCCGCCTTTCGACTGCGACCAGCGGAGCCTACGCCGACCGGACCGGCTCCGCCGTCTCGACTCCGGCCGCGGCGGGAGCGTTCGAGCGGGCGATGAGGCGGGTGGAGGCAGCGTCCGCCGCGCGGCGCGCCCGGATCCCGACCGCGCTCAGCACCGCGCTGATCGCGAGTGCCACGACGGCGGTGGCGAGCGCGGTCTGCAGCCCGGCGCGGAAGTGCGGTGAGGAGGCCTGACCGACCAGCAGTCCCATCACCGCGACACCGATCAGACCGCCCACCTGCCGCGAGGCGTTGAGCACGCCCGAGGCGATGCCCGCGTGGGCGGGGTCGACCGAGGTCAGCATGGCGTTGGTCATCGCCGGGACCACGAGGCCGGTCCCGAACCCGGCGACCAGGAACTGCGCGAGCATCGCGGGGTAGGAGTGTCCGCCGACCGCGGGGAGCGTGAGCAGGTAGCCCGCGGCGGCGAGCACACTGCCGACGACCAGGACGGTGCGCGTGCCGTAACGCTTCGTCAGCGGGCCGGAGGAGAGGTTGGCGGCCATGATCGCCGCCGTCATCGGCAGGAACGCCAGCCCGGCACGGATCGGCGAGAAGCCCCACACCTGCTGGAAGAAGAGGCTGAGCACAAAGATCAGGCCGTAGAAGGAGAAGTTGATCAGCACCCCGATCAACGACGTGGTCCCGAAGACCCGGTGACGGAACAGCTGCAGCGGGAGCATCGGGTCCGCGCTGCGCCGCTCGACGCCGAGGAAGCCGACGAGCGCGAGCACGAAGACCGCCAGGCAGGTCAGCACGAGCGGGGAGCTCCACCCCTGGGCATTCGCCTCGACCACGGCACCGGTCAGCGCGCCCAGACCGACGACGGCGAGGACCTGACCGGGCAGGTCGAGCCCGCGCGCGGACCGCGTCGCCGCGGCGTCACGCGGTGCGGCAGCGCGCGCGTACCGGGCGGTGATCACCACGCCGATCGCGGCGACCGGGAGGTTGACGTAGAAGATCGAGCGCCAACCGGCGGTGGCCACCAGCACTCCGCCGACGACCGGACCGAGCGCCAGGGCGAGACCACCGGCCGCCGCCCACAGGCTGACGGCGCGGGTACGCCGGGCCGGGTCGGGGAAGTTGGTGTTCACGATCGAGAGGGACGAGGGCACGATCATGGCCGCGCCGACGCCCTGCACAATGCGCGCGGTGATCAGAGCGACCAGGTCCGGAGCCGCGCCGCAGGCGAGCGAGGCGAGCGCGAAGACCACGAACCCCCAGACGAAGATCCGCTTGGGGTCGAACCGGTCGCCCATGGCACCCGCCGTGAGCAGGAAGCCCGCGAAGGTGAGGGTGTACCCGTTGACCACCCATTCGAGACCGGACAGGCTGCCGCCGAAGTCGGCGGAGAGCGCCTTGATGGCGACGTTGACGACGCTGACGTCGAGGATGATCACGACGGCGCCCAGGCAGGCCGCGAAGAGCGTCAGGCCCGGACGGGTGCGGACGGCGTGGGGCGTGCGGACGGCGGGGTGGTGCGGCATTGCTCTTCCTTCCGTGCCGCGCGTGGCGGCGTGGGGAGGCAAAGGACAGGGACCGGACGGCGGTCGTGTGGTGAGCTGCCCCCGAGGTAGAGTGTTCGTCGTAGTGCGAACACCCATAGTGTTAGCAGAGCGTCGAACACTTTGCAATCCACTCCTGCCGCGTCGGACGAAGAAGAGAGAAGGGGCAACTGCCATGGCACAGACGGAGGATCGCGTCGCCGGTGCGAGTCACCGGGCTGCGCCCGTTCATGCGGACCTGGTCGAAGTGAGCCTGGAGACTGCGCTCCTCGCGCTCGCCGACCCGATCCGGCGCACCCTCGTGCGCACCCTGGCGGGCGTGCCTGACTGGGAACGCGCCTGCGGCAGCTTCGATGTGCCGGTCACCAAGGCCACGCTGAGCCGGCACTTCCAGGTCCTGCGCGAGTCGGGTCTGCTGGAGCAGCGCGACGCAGGCGCGAAGCGGTTCAACCGGCTGCGCCGCGAGGAGTTCGATGCACGGTTCCCCGGGCTGCTGGCGCTGGTCATGGCGGAGTAGTCGGCGTGGGTTCCGGGTGCTTGACGGGGCCACTGGGCGCATTGTTGGATGAGTGACCAATACTGGCGCCCGTCCATAGGCCCGCCTGGCCCGCCTGATGTCCGCCTGAGATTCTCTGCGCCGAGGAGCATCGCGATCATGACCGCTCCCACGGTTTTCCGTTCCCCCGCCAGCGCTCCCGGCCAGCGCGGCCTGCTCCTCGGTCGCGCCTTCCCGGACCGGATCAGGCGCACCGCCGATTTCTACGACGAGCTGTTCCGGGCCACCGGCGCCGGGGCGCAGGACGTCGCCAGCGCGGCGGCAGCCGCCTTCGGGCACATTGCCGCGCTCGCGCCGGAGTTGGCCGAGGAGATCGACGGCATCGCCCGAGGGGCGGAACTGCCTCTGCACCGCGTCGCCGCACTCAACGCCCGCACCGAGATCCTCGGCCGCTTCGGGCGCCAGCACCCGGAGTGCTCGACCGTCGTCCACGTCCCCGCCGACGGGCGCCCGCCGGTCACCCTGCAGACCTGGGACTGGCACGACGGCATGCGCGACGGCTGGTTCGTCTGGCACATCGAGCACCCGGACGGGCGGGTCGTGAAGACCGTCACCGAGTACGGCATCGTCGGCAAGATCGGCGTCAACGCGGCCGGACCGGCTCCACGACAGGCGTTGGGCCTGCACTTCAACATCCTCGGCCACGCCTCGGACGCCGCCGCGTCCCTTTCGGACCGCGCCTGGCTGCCGGTCCACGTCCTGGCCCGGCACGTGCTCGACCGCTGCACGGACGTCGACACCGCCGTGGAGCTGGCCACCACGACGCCCGTCGCCGCGTCGAGTTCGCTCACGCTGGCCGGTTTCGCCGTCGGCCGTGCCCGCGCGACCACCGTCGAACTCAGCCCGGCCGGACCGGCGTTGCTGCAGCCCGAGGCGGACGGCTACCTGCTGCGCACCAACCACTTCGTCGATGCGCGGCTCTCGACGGGCGAGGCGATGGCCACCGAGGACCCCGACACCCTCAACCGCCTGGCCGCCCTCCGCACCGGCACCGCGGGCCGCCCGAAGCCGGACCGGTCCGAGCTACTGGACGCGCTGACCTTCCACCTGGACGAGGGCGCCGCCCTCTGCTGCCACGCCGCGCCGGACGCGCCGCTCGGCCAGCGGTGGGAGTCGCTGGCGACGGTCTCGCTCGACCTCCCGGACGGCCGACTCGCCGTCCACGCGGGCGGTCCGTGCACGGCAGGTGAGAGCGCGTGGACGGTGGTCTGACCTCAGCTGACGTCAGGTCAGGATGGGTCACGACGGGCCCGGCGCGCGGCAGTACGCCGCCGGAGTCGTGCCCGTTTCGCGGCGGCATGCGCCGCAGTCGGCGATCGCCTTCAACACCAGCGGCGGCGACAGCATGGAGGCCGCCGCCCGCTGGCTGTCCCGACGAGGCGCGTCGGGCTACGACTGGCCCACCGCTTCAGGTTCGCGTCGTGCCGGTTCCGACTGTTGCGGCGTCGTGGCCGCTGCCCGGGGCGAGGTGCGGATCACGAGCGCGGCGACCACGATGGCACCCACCACGAGGCCCGCGCCGACCCGGAAGGCGAGCTGGTAGCCGTCAGTGAGGGCGGAGTCCGGCGAGGTGCCGTGGCCCAGCAGCGTCTCGGTGCGCGAGGCGGCCAGGGTGCTCAGGACCGCGAGGCCGAGGGAACTGCCGACCTGCTGCATAGTGTTGAACATGCCCGATGCCAGGCCCGAGTCCCCGGCCGTCGCGCCCGACATGGCGAGTCCGGCGAGCGCCGGCATGGCCAGGCCGAAGCCGATGCCGAGCGGTACCGTCGCCGGGAAGACGTCGGTGAGGTACGCGCCGTGGACGGAGACCTGGCCCAGGATCGCGAGCCCGCCCGCGATCAGCGCCAGCGCGACGAGCAGCACCGAGCGCCCGCCCCACCGGCCGATCAGGCGCGGCGCGACCAGCAGCGACATGCCCCCGATCAGCAGCGACACGGGAAGTACGCCGAGGCCGGTCCGCACCTCGTCGAACCCGAGCACCTTCTGCATGTAGAGCACGGCCAGGAACGAGAAGCTGAACATGCCCGCGACCATCAGGGTGTGCGAGCCGAGCGCACCCATGACGTTGCGGTACCGGAACATGCGCGGCGGCAGCAGCGGATCGGCGGCCTTCGCCTGCCGGAGGGCGAACGTCGCCAGCAGGACGGCGGTCACCAGGCCCAAGCCGCCGGTGCGGAGGGAGAGGAAGCCGTGGCCCGCCGTGCCGACGATGGTGTACACGGCCAGCATCAGTGCGGCGGTGATCAGCACCGCGCCGACCGCGTCGGTGCTCCTGCTGCCGTCCCGGATCGTGCCGCCGTCGGCCTGCAACCTGCGGGCGGCGAGCACCACGGCCACCGCGCCGATCGGCACGTTGACGAAGAAGATCCAGTGCCAGCTGACCGCCTGCGTCAGCACGCCGCCCAGCAGCAGGCCCAGCGTGCCTCCGGCGGACTGCACGAAGCTGTAGACGCCGATCGCCTTCGCCTGTTCCCTCGGCTCGGGGAACAGCGTCACCACCATCGCGAGCGTGACCGACGACGTCACCGCGCCGCCCGCGCCCTGGAGGAAGCGCGCGGCCAGCAGCACGGTCTGGTCCTGTGCCAGCCCGCACGCCAGGGACGCGACCGTGAAGACGACCAGGCCCACGACGAAGACCCGCTTGCGGCCGAGCAGATCGCCCAGCCGTCCGGCGAGGAGGAGCAGGCCGCCGAACGGGATCAGGTACGCGTTGACGACCCAGGCCAGGCTGGACGGGGAGAAACCGAGGCTCTGCTGGATGGTCGGCAGCGCGACGTTCACGATGGTGCCGTCGAGGATCACCATCAGCTGGCCGACGCAGAGGATCGCCAGGGCGAGCGAACGGGACGCGTTGCGGGTGGGCGGCGACGAGTACGGGGCCGGGAGCGGCTGGGCAGGCATGAACGGGCCTCTCATGGGTAACCTTTTGTTACTGAGACCATCTTGTGTAACCATCGCCCGAGGCGGAAGGAGGCACTTTTATGTCACGCAGTCACATTTCTGTGACCGACCCGGTCACGGAGGAGAACCCGGCCTGCCCGGTTGCGGAGGTGCTGGACCGGGTCGCCGGCAAGTGGGCCATCGGGATCCTGGTCGCCGCGGCGAAGGGACCGGTGCGCTTCACCGAGTTGGAGCGCAGTATCGAGGGCATCAGCCGCCGGATGCTCACCCTCAACCTGCGCAAGCTCGAACGCGAGGGCCTGCTGGAGCGCACGGTCTATCCGACGGTCCCGCCCAAGGTCGAGTACGCCTGCACGCCGATGGCGATGGAACTGCACGAGACGCTGATGACGCTGGTCGACTGGGCCAAGCGGCACAGCACCGACATCGTCCGCGCCCACGAGGCCTACGACGCCGCGCAGGCGGCCGAGGTGGCCTGACGACGCGGGTTTCTCAGCCCGCAGCCCTCGGTGCGAGCAGCGCGCTGAGGGCTGCGGTGCCGTCGAGCAGGGCCTTGGAGCGGGCGTTGACCGTCGCGTCCCTGGCGGCGAGGGCGGCGGTGAGGTCGGTCGTCCGACGGCCGCGCCGGAGCTCCGGCATCAGCGCCCGCAGCGGCTCGATCCGGTAACCGGCCAGGCGGAGTTGGTGGACGATGCGGGCGTCCCGCACCTGGGTCGGGGTGTAGCGGCGAGTGGCGCGGGCCGGGTCGCGATGGGGGTCGCGGTCGGGCACGACGAGGCCCTCCGCGTCCCAGTGGCGCAGGGTCGACGGGCGCACGCCCAGCGCCGCGGCGAGTTCGGAGACGCTCATCGCGTCGAACGCGCGGACGTCCGCGATCGGCTCGTCGGAGATCGCCGCGACGGCCTCCTGCGCCTGGCGCAGGTCGCGTCGCTCCGCGTCCAGTCGGGCGTGCGCGGCGTCGAGCAGGACGAGCACCTCCGGCGAAGCGGGGTAGGCGTGAGCGGCCCGGACGATGCGCCGGGCTTCGGTCGGGCCCGTGCCTGCGGCCAGGGTGCGGTAGGCGAGAGCGGAGCGGACGTGGACCTCCGCGTAGACGCGGAAGCCCGCGGCGGTGCGGGTCGTGGGCGGGAGCACGCCGTCGCGTTCGAGGTTGCGGATCTGCTGGACCGAGCAGCCGGCGCGGCGTGCGACGTCGACGGTGCGCATGGCCGACGATTTGAGACCTGTCACCCGAACTCCCTTGCTCTCCACCACGTGGCCGGCAGAAGTCTCCACAAGGACATGAATGCCACGCTGGAGTACATGACCATGGAAGAGATCCTAAGTTTTGTCGACGGCCTCGGCGACGTCCTCACCGTCAGGCCCATGCCCGGCGACGGTTCCCCTGAGATCAGCTGGGGGGACGCGTTCTGCTACCTCGCCCCCGACGGCGTCAACCCGACGGAGCCGCAGCCCTTCGCGACGGTCGTGACCAAGGACTACCCGGGCGACGCGTCCTCCCGGCTGGACCGGCCGGACGCGTTCCGCGTCAACGTCGCCGCCGGGCGGGACACGTTCGTCCGGTGGACCGGGCACGCGCCGCGCGAAGCGGGCCTCGACGGCGAGGGTGACGCCGGGGCCGACGACACGGTGTTCGCCCACCCCGTCTACGGCACGCTCGGCTGGCTGGCCGTGGTGAACCCTGGCCCGCGCACCGACGGAGCCATCCGCGAGCTGCTCAGCGAGGCCCACCGCCTGGCCCGCGCACGGCACGAGCGGCGCGCGGAGACCGGCTGACGGGACGGCCGACCGACCGAGCGGCCGACCGAGCGGCCGGAGCGTTCACCCGCCGAACCCGTCGGCGTCCGTGGTGTACGGGTGGACCGGGCGGTCGGCGTCGAACGGGGTGAACCAGGCGTCGATGGAGGACGGAGCGAAATCGGGCGAGGTGGCGGCCGGGCCCTCGTCCAGCGCGTCCGTGGCGGGCGGGGCGTAGAGCCACTCGTGGTCGAGGGTCTCGTACACGCTCGCCTGGAACGCGAGCAGGGACTTGCGGACGCCCGGGTCCAGCAGGCCGTGCAGGTCGAGGGTGGCCTCGGTGGCCTCCAACAGCAGGCGCAGCAGCAGTTCCTCGGCGACGCAGCTCGGTCGCCCGAAGTCGGGTCGGCAGAGCCGGTCGGTGAGCGTGACGGCGGTGACCAGCAGCTTGCGGGCGAAGCGCGGCGTGTACAGATGGGCGAACTGTGGTGGCAGTCCTTCGAGTTGCAGCAGACCGTCCTCGCACTCGGCCGCATTGGGGCCGTCGCCGAGGGTCTCGATGTCGGCGAAGAGTTCGTCGATGAGGATGTCGATGCTGTAGACGAGCGCCCCTGCGGCGAGCGCGGCGTCCTCGGCCGCGGCGCGGTCGCGCTTGTGCGCTGCGTCGGCGGCTTTGGCCGCGTTGGCCGCTTTGGCCGCGTTGGCTGGATCGGCTGCGTCGGTTGCGTCGGGTTCGTCGAGGCCGGGGTGGGGAAGCCCGAAGGACTCCGGGCCCACGCCCGCGAGCCGCGGTGCGAGCGCGCGGAAGGCGCGCTGCAGTCTGCGGCGGTCCTCGCCGATCGGCGGCTCGGAGCCGGTCGGGGCACTGCCCGGTGCGGCCTCGATCGTCGGGCGGACGGCGACGGAGCGGGAGGTCGCGGGCCCGTCCACCGGTGTGTCCGGGGTGTCGGCGGCCTGCAGGCTCTCCTCGGCGGAGTCGAGGTGCAGCTCGACCTCGCACCGGTCCACGGTCCACTCCGACAGCAGCTCGCTGTGCTGGAGGATCTCGCCGATGACCGCCTCCACCGCCGCCTCGGCGTCCTCCAGGGTCGGCGCGTCGACGAAGACCTTCAGCAGCGCGCCGTCGGGATGGACGCCGATGAAGTGGTCAGTGATCTCGACGACCTGACCGTCCTCGTCCTCGATGCTCTCGATCGCGTCCAGCCCCTCGCGCAGCAGGTGGACGACGCCGGCCCGCTGCAGCGGGTCGAGCCCGGGGGACTCCTCGGGGCGTCGGGTGTCGACAGTGACCGCGTAGCTCATACCTCCAGCCTGCCCCACCCCACCGACACCGCACACACGGCAACGCCGGGCAGGATCAGCAAGCGTGCGGAGTGGGATCGCGGCAGGTCAGGCCGGGGCGTGCGCGGGCCTGCCGATCCGCAGCTGATCCGGTCCCCGGACGGCGCTTGTCCGCCGCTCGTCCGCCCACAGGCGAACGCCTGGCCGGGCGCTGCTGCCCGCCGGTAGCGTGCACGCATGGCGGAGATCGAGATCGACGGCGCTCGGCTGGCCTACGATGACACGGGCGCGCCCCCGGGGTCGGGCCCGGACGCGCCGACGGTGGTGCTCGCGCACGGCGGGACCTCGGACCGGCGGATGTGGGACCGTCAAGTGCCGGTTCTGGCCGCGCGGTTCCGCGTCGTCCGCTACGACTGGCTCGGCTACGGGACGTCCGGCGACGTCGCCGGCGACCACGCGCGGCACGAGCAACTGCTGGCGCTGCTGGACGCGCTCGGCGTCGGGCGGGTGGTGCTGGTCGGCAACTCGGACGGCGGCAAGCTCTCGCTGGACGCGGCACTGTGCGCGCCGGAGCGAGTGGCGGGGCTGGTGCTGGTCGGGTCGGGGCTCTCCGGCCATGTGTGGCCGCCGGAGTTCCTGCGCCTGTACGAGGAGCGCATCCACGACCTCGTCGGCGCCGAGCGGCTGCGGGAGTACGCCTCCGGCACGGCGCGGGTGATCGACCCGGCCGACCTCTCCCGCTACGTCGAGGCCACGGTCGAGCTCCTGGTCGCCGGACCGGCGCGGACCAGGCACGACCTTGCCCCGGAGGTGTGGTCGCTCGCCGTCCGGATGTTCCGCCGCGTCATCGAGCGCGAGTGGGCTCAAGCCGCGGCCTTGGCCTCAGCCCCGGCCTCGGCGCAGGCCTCAGCTCCGGCCTCCTCGGCGCAGGGCGGCCCGCGCAGTGCAGGCACGGCCCGCGATCTCGACCCGGGCGCGGAGTCACGGCTGGCGGAGGTCTCCGTCCCGACCCTCGTCGTCCACGGCACCGAGGACGTGCCGGCGATCATCGCCGTCTCCGAGCAGCTCGCCCTCGGGATCCCCGGCGCGCGCCACGTCGTCATGCCCGCGACCGGCCACGTGCCGCCGCTGGAACGCCCGGAGGAGTTCAACCAGGTCCTGGCCGAGTTCCTCGACTCCCGCTTCGGGAAGTCCGTCAAATCGCGCTGAATACCCGCCGCTTGGCTGCCACCCCGCCCCGGGTTGACGCGCGTCCACAGGGGCATTCCCGCAGCCGGAAAGCATTGCCGGGATGTCCGCACGGAATTGCTGTGCCCTGACAGGCGGTCAACTGCCGCAATACGGACGTTTCATGATCGATCATCCCCCTACCTGCACATCTGTGGCGGAGTCAGATCCCCCGTTTGTGCAGAGCCGGAGGCTTTCGCACGCCTGAAAGATTTCCTTGGTGTGGCTGAAACAAAAATGGTGAAGACTCACTCCGGTCACGCGGGTATCCGATCGGGCACCCTGCGTGTAATGATCCTGCCAAGATGAACGGCAAGGGGTGAGGCCTGTCGAACCGTAGACCCGCCACACCCTGGTGCCACAAAAGGGAAGGTTGGGCCGCGTATGCGCAAGATACGTCAGTTGACACTCACCACAGCGATGGTGGCTCTGACGATGGCTGTCGCGGCGGGTTGCTCGGGAGGCGGAGGCTCCGGATCCGGGGCCATCGGCAACGGTGGGGCCGGCAGCAAGAAGCCCGTCAAGGCCGGTGGGACGGTGACCATCGCCGAGGTCGGCGCGACGCCGAACTTCGTCTTCCCACTCGAGCCTGTGACCAACACCGACGGCTGGAATGTCAACCTCACCCAGCCGCTGTGGCCCGCTCTCGTCTACGCCGGCGACGGCAGCCAGTCCGTGGTCAATCCGGACGAGAGTCTGTTCAGCAACATCACCTGGGCCAACGGCGACAAGCAGCTCACGATCGACCTCAAGCACTGGAACTGGTCCGACGGGCAGCCGATCACCAGCCGCGACTTCACTTTCGTCTACAACCTGATCAAGGCGAACGCCTCCAACTGGAGCAACTACGTCCAGGGCCTCTTCCCGGACGACGTGGCCGGCGTCTCGACGCCGGACGCCAACACGGTCGTGATCAACCTGACCCGGTCGTACAACCCCACGTTCTACGAGGACGACGTGCTCAGCAACATCCCGTTGCTGCCGCAGCACGCCTGGGACAAGTCCTCCGACGCGGGGCCGGTCGGCAACCTGGACGAGACCAGCGCCGGGGCCAAGGCCGTCTACGCGTACCTGCAGAAGGAAGGCGGCGACATGGCCACCTTCGCCACCAACCCGCTGTGGCAGGTGGTCGACGGGCCGTGGAAGCTGTCGGAGTTCCGCACGGACGGCTACTACAGCTACGTCCCCAACAAGCAGTACTCCGGGCCGGACAAGCCCGTCCTGGCCAAGGTCGTGGACACCCCGTTCACCACCGACACAGCCGAGCTCAACGCGCTGCGCGCCGGTGACACCCTCGACATCGGACAGCTGCCGCTGAACGACGTCAAGCAGGCCTCCGCGCTGGAGCAGAACGGGTACTCGGTCGCCAACATCCCGGTCCCCGGCGTCGCGATGATCCAGCCGAACTTCTACAACGCCCAGGTGGGGCCGGAGATCCAACAGCTCTACGTCCGGCAGGCGCTGGAGTACCTGATCAACCGGCAGCAGATCGTCTCCAAGGTCTACTCCGGGTACGCCGACCCCGGCAACGGCCCAGTGCCGCTGACCGCGACCGGCCCGTGGGCCTCGCCGCTGGAGAAGTCCGGCGGGCCGTACCCGTACTCGCCGTCCAAGGCCACCGCCCTGCTCCAGGCGCACGGATGGAAGGTCGTGCCCAACGGCACCACCACCTGCCAGAGCCCCGGCACCGGCGCGAACCAGTGCGGCGCGGGCATCACGGCGGGGGAGGGGCTGACCTTCCAACTCGCCTACTCCTCCGGCCAGGCGTCCATGGACGAGCAGAACGCCGCCATCAAGTCCTCCGAGGCGCAGGCCGGCATCACCATCAACCTGCACTCCGAGCCCTTCAACTCGCTGATCGCCACCGTGGGTGCGTGCAGTGCGTCGTCCCACCCGGCCGCCACCTGCGGCTGGCAGCTGGCGGACTTCGGCTACGACCCGTACCCGCTCTACCCGGCCGGCGACGGCTTCTTCAACAGCACCGGCAGCAACAACCAGGGCGGCTACGCCGACCCGAAGATGGACCAGCTGATCAACGCGACCGAGTACGGCTCGGGGACCTCCGCCTTCTTCGCCTACGAGGACTACGCGGCCCAGCAGTTGCCCTGGCTGTGGCTGCCGAACCAGAACGGCCTGCTGGTCTACCGGAGCAACCTCCAGGGCGTCACGCCGCTGAACCCGTTCTCCGGCGGACTCAACCCGGAAATGTGGGGCTTCACCTCGTGAGTGCCTCATGACCGCCTACCTCGTCCGCCGGATCGGGCAGGCGATCACCGTGGTGATCGGGGTGATGGTGCTCACCTTCATCCTGGTCCACCTGGAGCCCGGCAGCGCGGCCCGCGCCACCCTCGGGACGCGGGCCACCGCCAGCCGGATCGCCATCTTCGACAACGTCAACGGCCTCAACCAGCCGTTGGTCGAGCAGTTCTGGACGTACGTCAAGCAGGTGTGCCAGGGCAACTTCGGCACGTCCTACTCCCTGCAGCAGCCGGTGTCGACGCTGATCGCGCAGCGGCTGCCCAAGGACGCCGTACTGCTTGGCCTCTCCACGGTGCTGGCCCTGGCCATCGCCGTGCCGCTCGGGATCTACCAGGCGGTGCGGCGCAACGGAGTCGGCGACAACATCGCCACCGTGGTGGCCTTCGTCCTCTACTCGATGCCCGACTTCTTCTTCGCGCTGCTGCTGATCGCGGTGTTCTCGGTGCAGTTGCACCTGCTGCCGCCGCTGGCTCCCCGCGCCACCACGGTGGCCGGGATCCTGGCCGACCCACGGGCGTTGGTCCTGCCCGTGGTGACGCTGACGCTGGTCAGCGTCTCCGGCTACAGCCGCTACATGCGGTCCTCGGCGATCGACGCCCTGGCCCAGGAGTACCTCCGGGTGGTCCGGGCCAAGGGCCTGCCGGAGCGGCTGGTGCTGATGCGGCACGTGCTGCGCAACTCGATCCTGCCGATCGTCACGATCGTCGGGCTCTCCGCGCCCAGCATCGTCGCGGGCGCGGTGATTGCCGAGGAGGTCTTCAACTACCCGGGCATGGGGCTGCTCTTCTTCCAGGCAGCCACCAGCCACGACTACCCGATCCTGCTGGGCTCGACGCTGGTCGTCGGCATCGCCACGGTCGTCGGGAACCTGGCCGCCGACACCGCCTACAGCCTCCTCGACCCCCGGATTCGCTATGTCAGTACATGAGCCGGTGCATGAACCCGCAGTCGATGCGGAGCGGGACCGCGAGGCGGCGACTGCTCCCGGCCCCGCCGGGCCAGGCGGGCCGGGCGCCGTGCCGGAGGCGGGCGAGCTCGCCGAGCGGCGCGGGTCCGGGCGGTTGGTCGTCTCGGCGCTCGCGCACAACAAGATGGCGATCGCCGGGCTCTGCCTGGTGGCGCTGATGGTCCTGTTCTGCTTCGTCGGCCCGCTGCTCTACCCCACCAATCAGGTGACCGTGCGTCTCGACCTGTCCGAGTTGCCGCCCAGCGGGGCGCATCCGCTCGGCACCGACGCCTCCGGCTACGACGTGCTGGGCCGGTTGATGGAGGGCGGGCGGTCCTCGCTGGAGCTGGGGTTCGCCGTCGCCGTCGCCACGACCGTCATCGGCACGCTCTACGGGGCGTTCGCGGGATTCATCGGCGGGGTGGTCGACGCGCTGATGATGCGCGTCATCGACACCTTCCTGGCCATCCCCGGCCTGGTGCTGCTGCTGATCCTGGTCAGCATGTTCACCCCGAACCTGCTGATGATCATCGTGCTGCTGTCGCTGCTCTCCTGGCTCGGCGTGGCGCGGTTGGTCAGAGGCGAGGTACTGAGCCTGCGCACCCGCGAGTTCGTCCAGGCGGCCCGGATGATGGGCGGAAGCCGACGCCGCATCGTCCTGCGCCACCTGGTGCCGAACGCCATCGGCGTGGTCCTGGTCAGCGGGACCTTCACCATCGCGGACGCGATCCTGGCGATGTCCACACTGAGCTTCCTCGGGCTCGGCATCCCGCCGCCCCACGCGGACTGGGGCACCATGCTCTCCGACGGTCTCAACTACCTCTTCGACGGCTACTGGTGGCTGGTCTACCCGCCGGCGGTGATCCTGATCGTCACGGTCGTGGCGTTCAACCTGATCGGCGACGCCATCCACGACTCACTGGACGCGCGACTCCAGCGGCCGTAGTGGTCTAACGGAGCGACGGGCGGGCCGAGGCGTACGCGCCTCGGCCCGCCCGTGCGTTTCCGGGCGCTTCCGTGCGTTCTGTCAGTCCCTCCGTGTTGACTGGGCCGAAGACGAAGGGAACCCCCCGTGGACATCCTGCTGATCGCCGGCCTGTGGCTCGACGGAACCGCCTGGAAGGACGTGACGCCCGAACTCGAACGCCTCGGCCGCAGCCCGGTCCCGCTCACTCTGCCGGGACAGGGCGACGGGAACGCGTCCGCCACGCTGGACGACCAACTCGCCGCGGTCCTCGCCGCCGTGGACGCCGCGCCGAGCCCGGTGACGGTGGTCGGCCACTCCGCCGCGAGCACCCTGGCCTGGCTGGCCGCCGACGCCCGCCCGGAACGGGTCGTCAGGGCCGTCCTGATCGGCGGCTTCCCGGGCGCGGACGGCCGCGCGTACGCCGACTTCTTCCCGATCGCGGACGGGGCGATGCCGTTCCCCGGCTGGGAGCCCTTCGCGGGCCCCGACAGCGTCGACCTGGACGAGCCTATGCTCCGTCAGCTCGAAGCCGCCGCGATACCCGTCCCCGAGGGCGTCGCACGGGGCGTCGTCCGGCTGACGGACGAGCGCCGGTTCGACATCCCGGTCACGGTGGTCTGCCCTGAGTTCTCCCCGACGGAGGCCCAGGGCTGGATCGGCGCCGGACAGATCCCGGAACTCGCCCGCGCCAAACTCGTCGAGTTCGTCGACATCGACTCCGGCCACTGGCCGATGGTCACGAAGCCGACCGAACTCGCCCGGCTCCTTGCGGCGGCTACAGCGGACCGCCGGTTGTGAAAACGCGTGGCGGTGCCGGTCGGTGACGGCCCAGGATGCGTCCCATGGTCACCATCCGCACCGCCACCACGGACGACGTCACGACCCTTGCGGCACTCAACGCCATCGTCCACGACCTGCACGCCCGCGCGCGCCCTGACGTCTTCGTCACCGCTCCGGCCACTGACGAGCTCGAAGCCCTCCTGGCCGGTCAGTTGGCCGAGCTGGGGGTGACCTTCCTGCTCGCCGAGGCGTCCGACGGCCGCGCCGTCGGCTATGCCATGGCCCGGGTCGTCGAGCGACCGGCCAGCGCCTTGGTCGTGCGGGAGACGGTCGTCTCGCTCCAGCAGATCGCGGTGGATCCGGCCGCTGCACGCAGCGGGGTGGGCTCCGCGCTGCTGGAGCACGTCCGCGTGCTGGGGCGCGCTGCGGGCTGCCGCCGCCTGGTCACCCAGGTCTGGGACCTCAACGAGGGCGCCTTCGCCTTCTACCGGGCCGCGGGACTCAAACCGGTCACCCGGACGCTGGAACAGGGCCTCTGACCCCGTGCCTGGTTCTGTGACCCAACTGTGCGGCAACAAAAGAATCTTGACGTTCCGTCAGTAACGCTCCGAACGAGGACTCCTGTCCGGCTGTCCCGTGCCACCGTCAGGTGCGTGTACGTCCCAGCAGGTCAGGCTTGATGCTGTCCCGATATTCCGTCATTCCGCCGCACTCCCTGGTGGGACGGGAAGTGGGCCGAGCACGCTCGGCCCGAGCAGTTCCCAGGGGCCCATGGGAACTGCGTCCGAGTTGTTCGACCAGGAGGGGAAAGATCGCGATGAGGTCACGCAGCTTGAAGGCGTTCGCCGTCATGGCGGCGGTCGCGGCCATCGGTACGGCAGGGGTGAGCACGGCGGACGCCGCGTCCCAGGCCGCGCCGCGCGCCGTGACGCAGGCCGCCCCGTTCGCCGCGCAGGTCCGCGAGGCGGGGCTGAACACCACGCAGGCCGCCGCCCTGCAGAGCAAGGTCGACCAGATCCTGCACCAGTACAGCGGTGCCAAGCAGGTCGCGGCGAACGAGTTGGCGCTGCCGCACGGCGCGTCCGTGCTGCTCCCGCTGCCCGGCCAGAAGTACGCGCGGGTGCTCCCCGGCGCGGTCAACCTCGGCTTCGCGCCCGCAACCGGCGCCACCAGTGGCGTGCGACCCGCCAACACCGGGAGCGGCACGCCCAACACGGGGGTCTGGTTCTTCACGCTGAACGGAGTGCGGCAGCCGGGGCCCGGCTGCGGCTACGAATACTTCTGCATGTGGCAGGGGCAGACCGGCGCGGGCGAGCAGTTCAACGTGAGCACCTGCAACGAGGACCAGGAGCTGCCGGGCTCCGGCTGGAACTCCGACGGCTCCTGGATCAACAACCAGACCGCCGGCACCGATGCCTTCCTGCTCAATTCGAGCAAGAGCGTGATCTACACGACGCCGCCGCCGGTGTTCTGGAACTCCGACTACAACTGGGCGCCCGTCTGGTACGCGGACGCCTGCAACCACTGATCCGGTCGATCGCCGAGCACCGCTGACGCACAGGGCCGAGCTGCCCCACCCGCTCGGCCTTGTGCCGTGTGCGCCAGGAGAACGGGGGCAAGCTGGGTGGGTGTGGTGACGCGTGTGCCGGGGAAAGGCAGGAGGGACATGACAACCGGCGCCGCGCGCGGTCACGAGCTGTGGCGTGGCGTCCTGACGTTCTGGGGGTAGGTCGGATGGACCGCAGGCACTGGCTCTCGTTCGCGGCGGCAGCGGCGCTCGTTCTTGGTACGACCGGCGCGGCCACGGCCGCGAGCGGATCCGGCGGCGGCACGCAGAGCCTCGCCCCGGCCGCACACCACGCCGTCCACCACGCGGCCGTGGCCGCCACCGCCGCGGACCCGTGCGGCTACACCGCGGCGGTGCCCGCGGACCGTTTCAAGGGCATCCCGGTCTTCGACGCGACAAAGGCCGCCCAGCCGTACTCGGCGCAGCTGCGCACCAGCCAGGGCGTGATCACCTTTCAGGCACTGACCAGTCAGGCCCCCTGCACCACCTACTCGTTCCGCTTCCTGGCCGAGCGAGACTACTACGACCGCACCCACTGCCATCGGCTCACCACCAAGGGCATCTACGTGCTCCAGTGCGGCGACCCGACCGGGACCGGCTCGGGCGGGCCGGGCTACTCCTTCAACGACGAGAACCTGACCGGCGCGACCTACCCGGCCGGCACGGTGGCGATGGCCAACGCTGGGCCGAACACCAACGGCAGCCAGTTCTTCTTCGTCTGGAAGGACACCAAGCTCTCGCCCGCCTACACCCCGTTCGGCAAGGTCACCGGCGGCATGGACGTGCTGCTCAAGATCGCCGCCGCGGGAGAGGACGACCAGAACGGTCCGGGCGACGGCTTCCCGACCCTCCCGGTCGACATCCACGGCGTCCGGATCCTGCACGGCTGAGCGCTGCCCGGCGTTCGGTCCGAGCACTGAGACGGCCTGGTCTCCGCACCGAAAGGGCGGGGATCAGGCCGTAGCATCGGGCCTCATGCACATGGGAGTGATCGGCCACGAAGACCTGTCCGACGTCACGGAGATGCTGGTCCGCGGCGAGCTGTGGCGCATCGTCACGGGTTGCCCGAGCCACGACCTCGTCGGCGTGACGCCGCTGCGCCCGGGCCCGGAGACCTGGTTCGCCCAGTCCGTGGTGGACCACGGCGGCGGGCTGGAGATCCTCGGCACGACCGCGCACGCGCTGCGCGAGGAGGCCCGTGCCGTGCACCATCTCGGCTCCGGGATGGCGCTGGTGCCGACGCTGCTCGGCATGGTGGAGGAACTGGTCGCCGTCTGGGACGGCCGACCCGGCACGGAGGTCGCCGACGCGGTCGCGGAGGCGGAGCGCCTCGGCCTCTACGTCCACCGCGTCTGGCCGGAGGGTTCCGCGCGACGGTAAAACGCGGACGCACAACCGCCCGCCGTGGCACGGTGGTTCCCGTACTGATCATGAAGCCGGCATGCGGGAGCGGAAGATGACGAAGGTTTGGCTGGTCACCGGGGCGAGCAGCGGGTTCGGCCGGGCGATCACCGAGGCGGTCGTGGCGGGCGGTGACCTCGTGGTCGCCGCCGCGCGTCGCACCGAACTGCTCGACGACCTGGTCGCCGCGCATCCGGGCCAGGTCGAGGCGCTTCGACTCGACGTCACCGACACGGCGGGTGCCCAGGCCGCCGTCGACAGCCTGGTCGCGAAGCACGGGCGGATCGACGTCCTGGTCAACAACGCCGGACGCGGTCTCGTGGGCGCGGTCGAGGAGACCACGGACGCCGAACTGCGCGAGCTGATGGACCTGCACTTCTTCGGCCCGGTCGCGCTCACCCGCGCCGCGCTGCCGCACATGCGCCGCCAGGGCTCGGGCGCGATCGTGCAGATGACCAGCATGGGCGGACGCTTCGCCTTCGCCGGGGTGGGCGCGTACTGCGGCACCAAGTTCGCCCTGGAGGGGTTGTCCGAGTCGCTGGCCGCAGAGGTCGCGCCGCACGGGATCCGGGTGCTGATCGTCGAGCCGGGAGCGTTCCGCACCGGCTTCGCCGGGTCCGGCGCGCTCTACCAGTCCGAGGCCATGGACGCGTACCAGGACACCGTCGGCCCGGTCCGCGCCGGGCTGCCGGGCGGCGCGGGCCAGGAGGCGGGCGACCCGGCCAAGGCCGCGGCGGCGATCCTGACCGCCCTGGGCGCCCCCGAGCCGCCGCTGCGCCTGCTGCTCGGCAACGACGCGGCCGACGCGATCAGCGGCAGTCTGGACCGTGACCGCGCCGAGTTCCGCGCCTGGGAGAAGCTGACCCGCTCCACGGACTTCGACAGCTGAGCCGACCGCCGTCCCACAGGAACCGCGAAGACTTCTTTGCAAAGAACTGTTTGCAAAGAAGTCTTCGCGGTCTACCGTATGCGGTATGGCTGAGACAGCAGCGGGCGGCTCCAAGCCCCCGAAAGGTGAACTGACGTCAGTTGTCCTTGATGCCAAGGGACTTCGGGCACTGGCGCATCCGGTGCGGGTGCAGGTGGTCGGGCTGCTGCGCAAGCACGGCCCGTCCACGCCCACCCGCCTCGCGGAGCGGCTGGGCGTCAACTCCGGGACAGCCAGCTACCACCTGCGCCAACTCGGCGCGGCGGGGTTCGTCGAGGAGGTCCCGGAGCTCGGCAACGCGCGCGAGCGCTGGTGGCGCGCGGTCCACCAGTCCACGGAGTTCAACGACCCGGCCCTCGCCGACCGCGAGCCCGAGGCGACGCAGGCGTACCTCCAGTCCGTCGCCGCGGCACACACTCTCCGCACCCAGCAGACGCTGAACGACGTGCCGACCATGCCCCGCGAGTGGCGCAACACCATCGATCTGAGCAGTTGGCCCCTGCGCCTGACGCCGGACGAAGCCGCCGCTCTGGGCCGGGAGTTGGAGGCGGTCCTCGGTCGCTACCGAAAGGACGCGCCGGAGGCGGCGGCGGACGCCCCCGAGGGCGCCAGGCGGGTCACCGCGATCTTCCACGTTCTGCCCGAACTGGACGCCGACGGAGGTGCGGAGTGAACACCGAGATATCCGGCCGTTCCCGCAGACGGTCGTTACGACCACTCGTCGGCGTGCTGACGGCCATCGCCGTCTCGCAGACCGGCACCCGCGTCTCGGCCGTGGCGCTGCCCTGGTTCGTCCTGGTCACGACCGGCAGCGCGACACAGACGGGGCTGGTGGCCTTCTGCGAGCTGACGCCCTATGTGGTGGTCAAGGCGCTCACCGGGCCGCTGGTGGACCGCACCGGCCCGCGCGCCGTCTCGTGGACCACGGACCTCGTCAGCGCGATCGCCGCCGGTGCGATCCCCCTGCTGCACAGCCTGCACCTGCTCTCCTTCGCGCTGCTGCTGGCGCTGGTCGCAGTGGTCGGCGCCGCGCGTGGGCCGGGAGACCTGGCCAAGGAGGTCATGGTCCCGGAGGCGGCCGACCTCGCCGAGATCCCGCTGGAGCGGGCCACCGGGCTGACCGGGACGACCGAACGGCTCGCCTCCACCATCGGCCCGGCGGCGGGCGGCGCGCTGGTGGCGCTGCTCGGGCCGCTGACGGGCATCGTCGTCAACGCGTGCTCCTTCGCCCTCGGCTCGGTCATCATCGGCTTGGCACTGCCGCGCGGCGTCGGACAGTCAGTTGATGCCAGGTCAGATGACGCCGGGGAGGCCGGAGAAGTGGAGTCCGGCTACTGGCAGCGCTTCGCCGAGGGCTTCACCTTCCTGCGTGGCCAGCCGCTGCTGCTCTCCGTCATCGTGATGGTGGCGTGCACCAACCTGCTGGACCAGGGGCTCTCGTCCGTCCTGATCCCCTTCTGGGCCCGGCAGTCCGGCGGCGGGCCGACCGCGATCGGCCTGATGAGCAGCGCGGGCGGCGCGGCGGCCGTCGCGGGCAGCCTGGTCGCCGCGGCGCTGGCGCACCGGCTGCCGCGACGGCTGGTCTTCTTCGCCGGATTCCTGGTGGCCGGGGCCCCACGCTTCCTGATCCTGGCCTCCGGCGCGCCGTTGGGCGCGGTGCTGGCGGTCTTCGCGGTCGCGGGGCTCGGCGCGGGCTTCATCAACCCGGTCATCGGAGCCGTCCTCCTCGAACGCGTCCCGCGCCGGATGCTGGGCCGCGTCAGCGCCCTCGGCGATTCCCTGGCCTGGGCCGGGATCCCGCTCGGCGGCCTCCTCGCCGGAGCCGCCGTGGTAGCCGCCGGCCTCGTCCCGGTGCTGCTCGTCGGCGGCAGTGCCTACTTCCTCACCACCAACCTCGCCGGGCTACGCCCGGAGTGGCGCGAGATGAAGCGACCGGACGCGAGGCCTCGTCCCCGCGCCGGCTCACTTCGTCCTTCTCGGCCTTCCTGACCGCTCGCGTCGCGCGGCCTGTTCGTCCCGACATCGGCTACGACGAGCGCGTCCCCGCCAAGGCGGCCCAGGCTCCCGGCGCGAAGCCGTCGCCTTCGCCCGCGCGGCGCACCTCGACCGCGCCGGGGCCGGCGAAGTGGGCGGGGACGAGCAACTCCCGTTCGTCGGCGGCCCGTGCCAGGACGCGGCGGCGGCTCGCCGCCGACTGCACCGGATCCAGGCAGAGGCAGCTGCTGCACCCGGGTGCGACGATCTGCACCGGATTGTGCACGAGGTCGCCGACGAAGACCGCCCGCTCCCCGGCGGAGGCCAGCCGCAGCACGGCGGAGCCGGGCGTGTGGCCGGGAGCGGCCTCCAGGGTGAGTCGCCCGTCGATCCGGTGGCTGCCCTCCCACAGGTCGACCTGCCCAGCCCGGTGCACCGGCGCGAGGCTGTCCTCGTACATGAGCCGGTCGTCCGGGCGGCGACCGCCCGCGTATCCGTTCGCCGGCCCGAAGTAGGCGTCGTCTGCGGCCGGTACGAGATAGCGGGCGTTGGGGAACGTGGGCACCCAGCCGTGCTCCGTCGCCGTGGTGTTCCACCCGACGTGGTCACCGTGGACGTGGGTGTTGACCACCACGTCCACCTCCTCCGGGCGGATGCCGGCCTGGGCCAGCAGCCCTGGGAAGTCGCCCTGCCAGTTGTCGAACATCGGGGAACCGGGCCGCTCCCTGCCGTTGCCGATCCCGGTGTCCACGACCACGGTCATCCCTTCGCTGCGCAGCACCCAGGTCTGAATCGCGACCATCGCCCGCCCTGTCTCCGGCTCGACGTGCTCGGGCGCCAGCCAGTGCGCCTGAGCCGCCCACAACTCCTGTGTCGCCCCCGGCACCAGATCGGCGGCGGGAACGAAGGCGCCCGTCCACTCGACGAGCCGCAGCACTTCGACGTCTCCGACCTGGAAGACCTGCACATTGTCCGCTGTCATGCCGTCAACCCTAGGGAGACCACACGAGCTTCTCGATACGTCAGCTGCTCCTTCGCATACGCATGCGTCTCACCACTGAGGTCTTCTGAGGCTACCCTGGTCATCATGGACGTGGTGAGCGACGCCATCGCGGCGGTACGTGTCGGGAATCCGGAGACGACCAGGGTCAGCGTCACCGGCACCTGGTGCACCAGGATCGAGGGGTACCAGGGCGCGGGCTTCCATGTCGTCCTCAGGGGCAGCTGCTGGCTGCTCCCCGACAGTGGGGACGCCCCGGTGTCCCTCGGGCCGGGCGACGCGGTACTGCTCCCGCACGGCACCGGGCACATCCTCGCCGACTCTCCCACCGACGAGCGGACGGTGCGTCAAGCTGTGCCGCTGGAACGTTGGTTCGCCTCGGGCGAGCCCTTCCCTGGGACCGTCCCAGACCCCGGGGACACGGTGCAGTTGCTGTGCGGCAAGTACCGGCTGGACCGCAGTCGCAAGCATCCGCTGCTGGCCGAACTGCCCGCAGTCGTCCATCTGCCCAGCCGGGTCGGCGGAAACCAGGAACTTCGCGCCGCCATCGACCTGCTGGGCCGGGAGCTGGAGCTGCGCGGGCCCGGGTCCTGCATCGCCGTGCAGAGCCTGCTCGACCTGCTGCTCGTCTACATGATCCGCTCCTGGATGAGCGACGGCGCGGTCGGCGCGTGGCCGGGCGTCCTGAGCGACCCGGTGGCCGCCGCCGCGTTGCGCGCCCTGCACACGGATCCGGCGGCGACCTGGACCAACGACTCGCTGGCCGTGGCGTCGGGCGTCTCCCGCGCGACCCTGGCCCGCCGCTTCACCACCCTGGTCGGCCGACCGCCCATGGCCTACCTCGGCTGGTGGCGACTGACCCTCGCTGCCCGCATGCTGCGCGACACGCAGGACCCCCTCGCCACCATCGCCCGCCGGGTCGGCTACGGCAGTCCCTACGCCTTCTCCCACGCTTTCAGACGCGAGTTCGGCACCACGCCGGGCCGCCACCGTGAGACGGCAGACGGCAGACGGCGTCGGTGATCCGGCGGTGTAGCCGTCGCGTCTGACGGCCGGTCGGGAGCCGCATCCGGACGCCTGGTGCGCCGCCCGGCGTCAACCGGAGACGCTGCCGTACGACCCGGTGATCGCCCTCCGGGGCGGCTACCCCGACGGCGGCTGAGGTCCGCCCGTGGGAGGCGTGGCGTTGACAACCGTAGTCGGATGACTACGGAATGCTGCTTGCGCGGTCACAGTTGTGCAGGTTAAGCATGGTGTGTGCTACGCCGCCGCGCGCCTTCCACGCACCGTGACCGCGGTGCGTCGTCGGAGCGGGAGCACGAGCCCCGGAAGAAACGCGGACCGCGCGGACCGCGCGCCGCACTGTTCGGGCGGAGCCTGGCCGGGCGGATGTTCCTCATCGAGCTGCTGATCGTGCTGCTGCTCGTCGTCGCGGGCGTGGTGGCCATGGTGCTCCAGGCGCGCTCCAGTACGACGAGCGACGCCCGCAGGATCACCCGCGGCGTGGCCCAGTCCTTCGCGACCGCTCCGGGTGTGGTCCAGGCGCTGGAGTCGCCCCACCCGACGGCGGTGCTGCAGCCGCAGGCGGAGCGGGTGCAGCAGGCGGCCGGGGTGGACTCGGTGGTGGTCTTCAACACCTCGTTCGTCCAGCTCACCTCGCCCTACCCCGACTATGTCGGCCGTCCCTACCAGCCCACGCCGTTCGTGCTCCATGACGTGCTGCCCAAGCTGCTCGCCGGGCAGACGGTCACCTTCGAGGACAACCAGCCGGGCTTCGACTCGATCGCGACCGCCGTGCCGGTGTTCGACGCCGCCCATCGACCGCTCGGCGCGGTCGCCGTCAACATCACGGTCGGACGGGTCAACGCCCTCGCGGACACCCAACTGCCGGTCCTGCTCGGCGGAGCGGCCATCGCTGTGCTGCTGGCTGCCGCGGGCACGGCGTTCGCCTCCCGGCGGCTGCAGCGGCAGACGCGTGGCCTCGGTCCCACCGAGCTGGCCCGGATGTACGAGCACCATGAAGCTGTCCTGCACGCCGTGCGCGAGGGCGTGCTGATCATCGGCGGCGACGGACGGCTGACGCTCGCCAACGACGAGGCCCGCCGCCTCCTCGACCTGCCGCCGGACGCCGAGCAGCAGCCTGTGGCGGCGCTGGGTCTGGACCCGGCGACGACGACGCTGCTCACCTCCCCGGACGAGGTGACGGACGGCATTCACCGTGCCGCCGACCGGCTGCTCGCGGTGAACAAGCGCCCGACCGCCCCGTACGGCGGCCTCCCCGGCAGTGTGGTCACGCTCCGGGACACCACCGAGCTGCACGACCTCACCAGCCGGATCGAGGCTGCCGGACGCCGCCGCCGACTCCTCTACGAGGCGGGCATGCGGATCGGCCGGACTCTGGACATGACCCGGACCTGCGAGGAACTCGCGGACGTCGCGCTGGGCGGCTTCGCGGACGCCGTCTCCGTCGACCTCGTCGACGCCGTCACCCGCGGCGAGGAGCCACCCCGGACCGCCGGACTGCTGCGCCGCACCGTCCTGCGCGGCGGCGACCAGGAGCCCGACACTCCGGTCGGCACCACCGTCACCCTCACCCCGGACAGCCCGCAGGCCCTCGCCCTGGCCGGTGAGTGTGCCGTCCCGGACGCCGACCACGGGACGCTCATCGTCCCGCTGCGGATGCGCGGGGGAGTGCTCGGCTTGGTCGAGTTCCGCCGGGCCCCCGGGAGCCCGGCGTTCGACGCGGACGACCTGCCGCTCGCCGAGGACCTGGCCGCCCGCGCCGCTGTCTCCGTCGACAACGCCCGCCGCTACACCCGCGAACACGGGACCGCCGTCGCCCTGCAACGCAGCCTGCTCCCGCGCAGCGTGCCCGAGCGCACCGGGCTGGAGCTGGCCCACCGCTACCTTCCGGCGAGCGCCGGTGTCGGCGGGGACTGGTTCGACGTCATCCCGCTGCCCGGCTTCCGTACGGCGCTGGTGGTCGGCGACGTGGTCGGGCACGGCATCAACGCCGCCGTCGCGATGGGGCGTCTGCGCACCGCGACCCGCACCTTCGCCGCCCTGGACCTGCCGCCCGACGAGGTGCTGGGCCGGCTGGACGAGCTGGTCACGCAGCTGGACGAGGAGGCCGGGCAGTCCGAGCAGTCCCCCGCGGACGGGGTCCCCGCCGACGTCACCGTGACCGGATCGACCTGCTTGTACGCGGTCTACGACCCGGTGTCGGGCGTCTGCACTCTCTCCAGCGCGGGGCATCTCGGCCCCGCCGTGGTGCGTCCCGACGGCACCGTGGTCTTCCCGGAGGTCGCGGTCGCCCCACCGCTCGGCGTCGGCGGCCACCCGTTCGGGACCAGCGAGATCGGGCTCGACGCGGGCTCGCGGCTGCTGCTCTTCAGCGACGGCCTGGTGGAGGCTCGGGGCGAGGACATCGACGAGGGTCTGCGCCGTCTCCGCGTCGCACTGGAGAACCACGGCCGCGCGCTCAGCCCCGAGGAGATCTGCGCCGTCGCGGTCCGCGCGGCACCCGCGCCGCAGCCGACCGACGACGTGGTCCTGCTCGTCGCCGGAACAGCGCTGCTGCCGCCCGAGCAGGTGGCGGAGTGGGAGGTCCCCGGCGACCCGGCTGCCGTGGCGCCGGTGCGCAACGCGTGCGTCAAGCAGCTGGTGGAGTGGGGACTCGAGGAGATCTCCTTCAGCGCCGAACTGATCCTCAGCGAGCTGATCACCAACGCCATCCGGTACGGCGTGGCGCCGGTCCGCGTCCGGCTGCTCCGCGACACGGGACTGGTCTGCGAGGTCTCCGACGGCAGCAGCACCGCCCCGCACCTGCGCTGGGCGGCGACGACGGACGAGGGCGGTCGCGGCATCTTCCTCGTCGCCCAGCTCGCCCACCGCTGGGGCACCCGCTACACCGCGAGCGGCAAGGTGATCTGGTCCGAGCAGCCGCTCACCGGAGGACTCCAGGGGGAGGGTGTGTTCGCTGACTTCGACGACATTTAGGCCCGGCAGGGGAAGTGGTGCTCACACACCGGCGCGGGCGCGTCCACGCGGGCGGAAAGGTGACGGCGCGTTAGGGTGGCTGCGTCCCGACCACCCCGGGTTCGCGGAGGCCAGGCACGAAAACCATCTCGCGGGAGCGTGTCCTGCGGACCTTGACCTTCTGGCTGCGTCCGGCGTTCGCTTTGCGCGTCGTCAGCCGATTCCAGCGCTTGGTGGGCTTCGACCGCTCCATGGCGCTCGCGTCGAGTGCCCTGACCGCCGGGATCCCGCTGGCTCTGCTGGTGGCGTCCGTGGTGGTGCAGCTCGGCCAGGAGGACCTGGCCACCCGGCTGATCAACCGCTACGGCCTGACCGGTGGTGGGGCGGAGGCGGTCAGGTCTCTTTTCTCCTTCGCGGAAGGACCCGGTGTCAGTCTCGGAGTCGGTGGGACGGTGTTCCTGATCATCTCGTCCCTGAGTCTCGCGCGAGCGGCCCAACGGTTGTTCGAGCAGACCTGGGAACTGCCGCCGCTGAGCGTGCGCAACACTCTGAACGGGCTGCGTTGGCTCGCGGGCCTCGTCGCGTACGCGGCAGTCGGAGGATGGCTGTACGCCACGCTTGGGGAAGCGCGGTTCGGTCTCCTGGCAGCCGCGTGCGAGGTGCCGCTGACCGCCGTGTTTCTCGTGTGGGGAGGCTGGACCCTCTGCGCCCGACGACAGGCCTGGCGGGACCTGGTGCCGTTCGGCGTTGTCGGAGCGGTCGCGAGCAGTGCTTACTCCGTCGTGGCGGCGGTGTATCTGCCACATCTCTTCAGTTCCTATGCCACCCGCTTCGGGCCGGTGGGTGCCGTCTTCGCAATGATCGCGGCGTTGTTCGGCGTCATGGTCGTGCTCGTGGCCTCGTCGGCGCTGGGCCGGGAGGTCCATGACGAACTCGGCCGGATCGCCCGCGGCAACCGCCCGCCGGACGACGAGGTGCGGCAGGAGTGGGCGGCTGTGGTGGCGCAGGCGCAGGAGCGCTGGGTGACGGCACGCGAGGAACTGGCCCGCCGCAGGAGCCGGCGTAACGGGCGCGGTCGTTGACCGGGGTGGTTGGTGGGGCTGGAGAAGCAGCCGAACGAGGCCGTCCGGGTCCGCGACTGGAAGCGCGGACCCGGACGCGGTCGTTCCGTCAGCGCGCCCCGCGCGTCAGCTGTGCTTCCAGACGTCGGAGAAGCTGCCACCGGAGATCGCGCCGGGCTGGGCGCGGACCGTGCTGCCACTGCTGTTGACCATGACGATCTCGGTCGGAGAGGCGCTGCCGAGCGACTTTCCGCCGGCCGTCGCGCCGGTGAAGTTGACGGTGCCGAAGTTCGCCAGGCTGGCTATCGAGCCGTTGACCTCCGGGGCCTCGGCGATGACCTCGGCCGAGCTGTCCTGGTAGCCGGAACTTCCGGCATGCGTGGTGGACTTGGACCAGCCCTTGGTGCTGTCGGTCAGCGTCATGGTGAAGGTGCCGTTGCCGTTGTCGGTCACCGACGCGGACATCGAGTCGCCGCCCGCGACGGTGACGCCCGAGTACGCGCTCTCCGAGGCGGGCAGCACCTCCCACCACGCGCCGTACGTGGCGTGGCCGCCGATGCAGTCCGCCTCGGTGCCGGTCTGCTCCAGCGCCGAGTTGCTGTAGCCGTCGAGGCCGACCCAGAAGGACGAGTAGGTCGTGGCCGAGCCGCAGCTGACGGAGGGCTGGACCCAGGAGGTGGAGACGGACTTGTACGCGCCCGACGAGCCGGTGGCGGCGTAGCCGGACCAGTTGGTGGACTCCACGCTCGCGTTGGTGACGGCGCCCGTCCGCTGGTGCAGACCGTGCAGGGAGTGGCTCTCGTGCGACGCCTGGGCCTGGGTGATCTGGGCGGGCGACGCCGTGGGGGTGGCCGCGATGGCCGGGGTGGCCAGCGCGGCGGCGCTGACGCCGACGGCGATGGCCAGCAAGGGTGCGGTTCGCCGAACGGTCCTCATGGATTCTCCTATGGGGGTGAGGAGTTGGGGTCGGCCGCCGCGAAGTGGGGGTGATCTCCGGCGGTTGACACAGCCTCACCTTGTGTACATGCACCGGACAAGAGGGCTCCGCCCGTTCAGTTTCAAGGGAATTGCCGAAGAGATCGGCAAGGAGACCGGCGAGCAGCCTGCCGAGGAGGACTGCCGCAGGGCGGGATGAGCCCAGGGCGGGCAGCCGCCAGGGAACTCACAGGTTGTTAGATGCAATCGTGGGTAATGATCAGCCAGACACGGGGGCGGGGTCGGCAGAAGGAGGGCGTGACTATGACGCAGGTGCCTGCGCAGAGCGTTCCCTTCGACCAGGCGCTGCGTCACGCCATCGCGGAACGCGGCCTCACGCTCGAACGCATCGCGGACCGGCTGGACGCGCGCGGGATGCGGCTGTCCGTCGCGACGCTGAGCCTCTGGCAGACGGGTCGCTGCCGTCCTGAACGGCCCAAGTCACTCCAGGCGCTGAGCGTGATCGAGGAGGTGCTCCAGGTCCAGCCCGGCGCCCTGTTCGCCCTGCTCGGGCCCCCGCGTCCGCGCGGCCGGTGGGCCGTCAAGGGCGCGCAGCAGAGCGCAGAGCAGGGCACGGGTCAGGTGGCCGTTCCCAGGGCGGCGGGGGGCGGCGGTGTCGGTGTCGTGGGTGATGTTCCGCTGACCGACGCGTGGTCGCCCGGCGAGCAGGGCCGGGGGCTGTGGGAGCGGTTGGACACCCGCTGGGATCTCAGTCTGACCCGGCTGAGCTGCCACAGCCGCCTGACCGTCGACGCGGACCGCTGCGTTAGCTCGTTGTGGAGCAGACGCGTGGTCCGCGCCGAGGCCGACGGCGTGGACCGCTGGATCACCGTGCTCCAGGCGCACGAGATCGGCCGCGGTCCTGAACTGGAAGTCCCGGCACCGCTGCGGCTGGGCGCCGTCGAACACCTGCCGGACCAAGGCCTGTTGGCGGCGGAACTGCTCTTCGACCGTGCGCTCGCCAGAGGCGAGACAGCGATAGTCGAGTACACCGTCCACCGGGCGTCCGCCGGGCGGCCGGTCCATCACTTCGACGCCCGCCTCAACCGGGCCTCGCGCGAACACCTGCTGGAGGTCCGCTTCGACCGCGCGGCCCGGCCCGGCGCCTGCCGCATGTTCCGCAGTGGGGCGTTGGACGCCGTCCCACGCGAGCGGTCGCTCCGGCTGAACAGCGCCGGGACCGTCCACGCGGTGGCCCTCGGCGCGGGACCCGGCCGGTTCGGGATCCGCTGGGACTGGGACGGGAACTGACGGGACGTCATACGACAGCAGCGACTGCGGTGACTGCGGCGACTGCGACGAAGATCAGGTTGACGGAACCGCGCCTTGCTCGAACGCGCCTGCGTGGTCGGCCACCCACTCGGCAAAGGATCGCGCCGGCACCCCGAGGACGTCGGAGACGGCTGAGGTGATGAACGCGGGCCTGCCAGTCGTTGCGCCCCATGCGGTGAGCAGCATGTCGACGACCGCGCGCGGGGCCTTGCCCTCTGTCTCGCTGCGGAACTCGTCCGGTGACAGCTCCTCGAACCTGACCGGGCCACCCAGGATCTTGCCGATGATGTCCACCTGCGCCGCCTGGCTCAGTGACTCGGGCCCCGTGAGGACGTAGTCAGCGCCGGCATGTCCGTCCTGGTAGAGCGTCCGCGCCGCGACGGCTGCGACGTCACGGTCGTCGACGGGTGCGGTCTCGGCCGCACCGTAGGGCCATCGGACGACCTCGCCGGCGCGGATGGCGGGTGCCCACCAGGCCAACGAGTTCGATGCGAACATCCCCGGTCGGATGATCGTCGACTCGAGTCCGGTGGCCGCGATCAGTCGCTCGATCTCGGCGTGGAGCACCGCCATGGGATTCGGCTGCTGGAAGAAGGGGTGCGGCGTCCGGTGCGGCGAGGAGAGGAAGACGACGCGCCGCGTGTGGGCCGCCAGGCGCTCGACAACTGCCGCAGCCGTCGTCGGAGGCGCGGTCCAGAGCAGGAAGACGGCGCTGGTGCCCTGCAATGCCTGGTCAAGAGACGCGGGCACGGTGAGGTCGCCGGTGACGACTTCGACGTCGGCCGGCAGCGTCGCCGCGCCTTCGGCACGACGCGTGAGGGCGCGCACCGGCACGCCCGCGCTGACGAGTTGGTCGATGACGCCGCGCCCGATCCGGCCGGTGGCGCCGGTGACGAGCACCGGTGGCATGTGGGTGGTGTCTGTCCGATTCACTCCCGCAGCAAAGCGTTACTCGGTTAAAAAAGCAACCTGGTTACACAATGTTATGCTGTCCGGGTGATCGAGTCGACGGGGCTGCGCGCCCGCAAGAAGGCGCGGACTCGTGACGCCATCGCCGATGCGGCGATCTCACTGTTCCTTGCACACGGATTCGACCAGGTCTCGGTCAGCGACATCGCTGCGGTGGCTGAGGTCTCCAAGCCGACGCTCTTCCGGTACTTCCCGACCAAGGAGGACCTGGTACTGCACCGATTCGCAGACCACAACGGTGAGGCCGCACGCGTCGTGCGCGACCGCGAGCCCGGCGTCTCGCCCGTGGCGGCCCTGCACCGGCACTTTCGGGCCGGCCTCGATCTCTACGATCCCGTCACCGGCCTCAGCGACCATCCCGCGGTGGTGGAGTTCCATCGCCTGGTGTTCACCACGCCGAGCCTGGCGGGACGGCTCACGCAGTACATGCTCGAGGACGAGCAGGCGCTGGCAGAAGCCCTCGATCCAGGCCCGGACATCCAGGCGCGACTGACGGCGGCCCAGGTACTCGCGGTCCAACGGGTGCTCGCCCGTGCCAACTGGCAGAAGATCGCCGACGGGGGAACCGCGCGCGACGTTCACCCCGAGGCTGTCATCGACGCCGACCAGGCGTTCGCCCACCTGCGAACGTGAGCGGTCGTAAGTCCCCCTGTGCGGTGGGGAGATCGGGCAGCAGGTCTGACCTGACGCCTCCTGACCGGCGCCTCGGCCATGGCTAGCGTCCCCGTGTGAGTATTTGGACTTCCTTGGATCCGGCGTCCACCACCGTGGACCCCGGCGGCACCGCCACGGTGCGACTGCGGGTGCGCAACACCGGCGATGTCGTCGACGAGTACCGCTTCGTGCCGGTCGGCGACGTCGCCGCGTACGCGACCGTCGAGCCCGCCACGCTCAGGCTCTATCCGGGGACCACGGGAAGCGTGGAGATCCGCTTCGCCCCGCCCCGCAGTCCGGATGCGACGGCCGGTCCGAACCCGTACGGCATCCAGGTCGTCCCGACCGAGCACCCGGAGGCGACCACCGTCCCCGAGGGCAACCTCAGCATCACGCCGTTCGCCGAACTGCGGGCCGAGTTGGTGCCGCCGACGGTCCGGGGGCGGTTTCGGGGCCGGCCGGTGCTCGCGCTCGACAACCTGGGCAACACCAGGCTCACCGCGTCCGTGTCCGGCCTCGACGAGGGCGACCAGCTCGCGTTCGAGTTCCACCCGGCAACGGTGCAGATCGAGCCCGGCCGGGCGGCCTTCGTCAAGGCGGCCGTTCGGCCCCGGCGCATCACCTGGCTCGGCCGGAAGCAGAACCGGTCCTACCGGATCGCCGCGCGCGAGGGCGCCCGGACGAAGAGCCCTGGGACAGGAAATCCGGGCAGATCTTGGTGCCGTATCAGGAAGATTCGCCCAGTCGGCTGCTGACGGGCGGTGACCGCGTCCGGTTCGATCCAGCGGGCCGCGGTGGGAGAGAGCAGCCGTAGGGCCGCCGTCGCCCGCGTCCGGCGGTGCCGGGGCGGGCGGCGACGGCCCGGGTCGATCCGTCACACGTTCACACGCTCACAACGCCCATGCGCGAGCGGGTGATCACTCGTCGGCGGTGAACACCGGGTAGTAGCCGTCGGCCTGGCCGGCGGAGGTGGGGTGGTAGGACTCGTAGACCGGCAGCGTGGTGCTGTGGATCCACTGGTCGTCGGTGCAGATCTCGTGCCCGCTGAAGGCGTTCCGCACGTCGCCGAAGGTGAAGTTCGGGTACTTGGCGACCTCGTTGGCGATCACGCCGTCGAGGTCGTCGGCGGCGCCGTTGATGGCGCTGCGGCTGGTGTCGCTGATGCCGAAGAGGCAGTCGCCGGGGACCGCGTAGAGGTGGGGGTAACCGAGCACGACCACGTGGGCGTTGGGCGCGTCGGCGCTGATCGCGGAGTAGAGCGTGTCCAGCCGCGAGGCGAGCTGGGTGTTGACGGTGTTCTCCGCGGTGCTGACGGCCGAGAGGCACGAGCTGGTGCCGTCCAGCACGCAGGTCTCCATCGTCGAGGTGAAGCCCGCGTCGTCGCCGCCGACGGTGAGGCTGACCTCGGTGGTGCTGCTGTTCAGCCCGGAGAGCTGGTTGTTGAGCACATCCTGGCTGGTCGCCCCGGAGCAGGCCGCGAAGTCGAAGCTGGACGGGGAGTTGGCCTGCTGCCACAGCTCGGGGTAGGACAGCGTGCTCTGGTAGCAGGAGCCGCTGGAGGAGATGTAGCTGCCGCTGCCCACGCCCGAGGCGTAGGAGTCGCCGAGTGCGACGTAGCCGCCGCTGGTGGCCTGGGCGGTCGGCGCGCCGGCCAGCGCGCAGGCCACGAGGGTGCCGACGGCGAGGGTGCTCGCCAGGAGTCGTCTGGACGCGTGGATGTGCATGGTGCCTCCACTTGTGGTGGTGGTGCACGACATTGGGGGGTGGGGCCTGGGTGACGCGCGTCGCGGACTTGTGTACCAGCCGGTAACCCGCCGTGAATAGTGTCCATGCCAACCTTCTGACAGCCATTCTGAAGAGTCCTGAAAAACCTTGCAGAGCGTCAAGATCCCTTTGTTTCAAGGGACATTCGAGGGGCAAGGGTAGGTGTCGAGGCAAACACCGACCGGCCGTCAGATCACCACTGACGGCCGGTCGAGGGGAAAGAAGGAGAGGTCGGGCGAGTTTCAGGAGAGCTCGCGCTTGAGGATCTTTCCAGTGGCGGTCATCGGCAGTGACTCGACGATCTCCACGATGCGGGGGTACTTGTGACCGGCCATCTGCTCCCGGCCCCAGGCGACCAGTCCCTCCGGCAAGGCCTCGGCCCCCGGCTTGAGGATCACGAACGCCTTGACCTCCTCGCCATGGCTCGCATGCGGCACACCGATAACCGTGGCCAGGCTGATCGCGGGGTGCGTCATCAGCACCTCCTCGATCTCGCGGGGGTACACGTTGAAGCCGCCGCGGATGATCATGTCCTTGGAGCGGTCGACGACGTAGTAGAAGCCGTCCGCGTCCCGGCGCGCCAGGTCGCCGGTGCGGAACCAACCGTCCCTGATCACCTCGGCGGTGGCCTCGGGCCGGTTGTAGTAGCCCTTCATGATGTTGTGGCCCTTGACGGCGATCTCGCCGATCTCATCGACCTCGGTCACCTCGGACCAGTCGTCGTTGATCAGCTTCACCGCGACGCCCCAGATCGGCACGCCGATCGAGCCGGGACGCGGCTCCTGGTTCGGGTCGCTGAAGGTGGCCACCGGGCTGGTCTCGGAGAGGCCGTAGCCCTCCAGCACCTGGACGTGCAGCCGCTCCCGGACCTCGTGGATGATCTCGACGGGCAGGCTGGAACCGCCGGAGGCGCCGACCCGGAGGTTGCGCGCGATCCGGTCGACGTCGACGTCGTCGGTGAGCGCGCCGAGCAGGCCCCACCACATGGTCGGGACACCGGCGAAGAAGGTGATCTCCTCGGTGTTCATCAACTGCACCACCTGCTGCGCGTTGAACCGCGGCACCAGGTGGAGCGTGGCCGCCATGGCGAACCCGGCGTGCATCTGCACGGTCGCGCCGTAGGTGTGGAACAGCGGCAGGCAGAGCACGTGGCTGTCGGTGGCCGGCCTGGTGTCGAACATCCGGTTGCAGGCGAACACGTTCATCATCGTGTTGGCATGGGACAGTTCGGCGCCCTTGGCCTGGCCGGTGGTGCCCGAGGTGTAGAGGATTACCGCGGTGTCGGTCGCCTCGGTGACGACCGGGTCGAAGACCGGACTCCGGCCCGCGAGCGCCGACGCCAACGTCTCCGCGCCCATGGTCACCGCGCCCTCCACTGGGCTCGGCGCGGCGGCTTCGGCGGCGTCGGCGGTGATCAGGAAGAAGTGCTCGACCTCCTTGACCTCGTTGAACGCCGCCCAACCGGCCGCGCCCATCGGCAGTTCCGGCGTGCCCTCGAAGCAGAAGTACGCCTTCACGTCGGCGTCCCGCAGGTGGTAGGCGATCTCGCGCGGCTTGAGCAGCACGTTGAGCGGGACCACGACCGCGCCCGCCTTGAGGACGCCGTAGTAGACGACCGGGAACTGCGGCAGGTTCGGACAGCTCAGCGCCACCTTGTCGCCGGGCCGGATCCCGCGTTCCACCAGCAGGTTGGCGACCTGGTTCGCGGCGGCGTCGACCTGGGCGTAGGTGAGGCGCGTCGGGCCCAGGACCAGCGCGTCACGGTTCGGGTAGGTGCGGGCGGAGTCCTCGAGCAGGATCGACAGGTTCAGCATGGTGCCTTCCGGGAGGTCGGGAGCCGGGCCGTCGGGTGTGAACGCATGTCAGATGAGATCACAGGTCAGGCGCGGAAGCTGCTGCTCGGTCGATCCCGCTCGGGGCGGGTGCCGGGGTCGGATCGACGTCGGGTCAGATCGGCGTCGCGTCGGATTGGCGTCGGGTCAGGCCACCGGGACGCCGGTGCCCGCGATCGCCTCGGGGCGGAGCAGCGCGGCGAGCTGCTCGGCCGGGAGCAGGCCGCGCTCCAGGACGAGCTCGGCCACGCCACGGCCGCTGGCAAGCGCCTCCTTGGCGATCTCGGTGGCGGCGACGTAGCCGATGTGCGGGTTGAGGGCGGTGACCAGGCCGATGGAGTTCTCGACGGTCGCGCGCAGCGCCTCGGTGTTGGCGGTGATCCCGGTGACGCAGCGGTCGGCCAAGGTGAGGCAGGCGGCGCGCAGGTGGGTGACGGACTCCGACAGCGAGTGCAGGATGATCGGCTCGAAGGCGTTGAGCTGGAGCTGACCGCCCTCGGCGGCCATGGTGATGGTGACGTCGTTCCCGATCACCTCGAAGGCGACCTGGTTGACCACCTCGGGGATGACCGGGTTGACCTTGCCCGGCATGATGCTCGAACCGGCCTGCACCGGCGGCAGGTTGATCTCGCCGAGGCCCGCGCGCGGGCCGGAGGACAGCAGACGCAGGTCGTTGCAGCTCTTGGAGAGCTTGACGGCGATGCGCTTGAGTACGCCGGACATCTGGACGAACGCGCCGCAGTCCTGGGTGGCCTCGACCAGGTTGGCGGCGGTGACCAGGGGCAGCCCGGTCACGTCGGCGAGATGGCGGCGGGCGGCCTCGGCGTATCCGGCCGGGGCGTTGAGGCCGGTGCCGATCGCGGTCGCGCCGAGGTTGATCTCGTGGATCAGCTGGACGGCCTCGGCCAGTCGACTGCGGTCCTCGTCGAGCATGACCGCGAAGGTCGAGAACTCCTGACCGAGCGTCATCGGCACGGCGTCCTGGAGCTGGGTGCGACCCATCTTCAGCACGTCGCGGAACTCGACGGCCTTGCCGGCGAAGGCGTCCTGGAGGTGGGCCATCGCCTCCAGCAGGCCGCGCACCGCGAAGACGGTCGCGATCCGGACGGCGGTGGGGTAGACGTCGTTGGTGGACTGGCTGAGGTTGACGTCCTCGTTGGGGTGCAGGTGCTGGTACTCGCCCTTGGCGTGACCCAGCAGCTCCAGCGCGCGGTTGGCCACGACCTCGTTGGCGTTCATGTTGGTCGAGGTGCCTGCGCCGCCCTGGATGACGTCCACGACGAACTGGTCGTGCAGCGCGCCGGTGCGGATCTCGCGGCAGGCGGCGACGATCGCGGCAGCCTTGGCGGGCGCCAGCAGCCCGAGCTCCTCGTTGGCGAGCGCGGCTGCCTCCTTGACCGCGGCCAGGGCGTCGATCAGGTGGGGGTAGGCCGAAATGGGCGTGCCGGTGATCGGGAAGTTCTCCGTGGCGCGCAGGGTGTGGACGCCCCAGTAGGCGTCGGCGCAGATGTCACGGTCTCCGAGGAGGTCGTGCTCGCTGCGGGTTGCGGCGGTCATGGCGGTCACTGCGGTCATGGCGGGTGCGGGTCTTCTTCCTCGGAGTGGACGGTGACGAGGGCTCAGGTGCGGGAGAGCGCTGAGGGTCAGGCGGTCAGCGCGGGTACCGGTTGGACGCGCCCGACCGGGTGCCCGCCGCCCAGCAGCGTCTCGCCCGCGAACGCGGTGAGCAGCTCGGGGTCGACGCCCGCGCGGGCGAGCGCAGCGGCGGCGACCGGGATGCGCGCCCGGTTCGCGCCGTCGGAGATCTTCACGGCGATCGCCCGGCCGTCCGGCAGCGCGCCCACCTGGACGCCCTCGAAGCCGTCCTTGGCGAGCAGTCCCGGTACGGCGTGCATCAGCGCGGAGACGTCCCGGCCGGAGCCGGAGGCCATCTCGGCGTGCTCGCGCATCGCGTCCGCGACGCGTGCCTCGGGCGTGCCGGGCGCGGCGGTGGTGATGCGGGCGGCGGCGCGGGCGAGGCCGTGCAGCGAGACCGCGAACAGCGGCGCGCCGCAGCCGTCCACCGTGACCGTCGCGACGCGCTGCCCCGTCAGGTCCTCGACTGCTGCCGCGACGGCCTGTTGGAGCGGATGCGCGGGATCGAGGTAGTCGTCGAGGGACCAGCCGTTGAGTGTGCAGGTGTAGAGCATGGCCGCGTGCTTGCCGGAGCAGTTCTGCGCCAGCCGGGACGGCAGGCGTCCGGCACTGACCCAGGCGTCCCGGACGGTCGGACCGTAGGGCAGGTCCTCGGCGTTGCGCAGGTGGCTCTCGGTGAGACCGGCCAGCTCCAGGATCCGCCGGGCGCCGTCGAGATGGCGCTCCTCGCCGGAGTGGCTGGCCGCCGCCAGCGAGAGCAGTTCACCGTCGAGTGGCAGCCCGGCCCGCACCATGGCGACCGCCTGGATGGGCTTGAGCGCCGAGCGCGGATAGAACGCGGCCTCGATGTCGCCGAGTTCGAACGCGACCTGGCCGTCCGCGTCCAGCACGACGACCGAGCCGTAGTGGACGCCCTCGACCACCCCGCCGCGCACCAGGTGTGCGACGGGGGAGTGACGGGGTTCGCGTATCGCGGGGGAGTCAGCGAGGTTCACGCGTCGGATCCGCCTTCGGTGGGAGTGGGGATGGGGATGTGGGTGGGTGTGGTGCGCCCGGGGTGCACGATGCTGCTGAGGGTCGCGTCGATGCAGTCGAGGTGGTGGGCCATGGCGGCGACGGCGTCGTCCTGGTTGCCGTCGACCAGCGCCTCGACGATCACGCGGTGCTCCCGGTTGGACTGCTCGCGGCGTCCGGGGCCCAGTTCGTTGAGGAACGACGACTGGCGTGCCAGGGCGTCACGAATCTCCTCGATCACCCGGCGGAAGGCCGGGTTCTGGGCGGCTGCGGCCACGGTCAGATGGAAGAGGCTGTCCATCGCGACCCATGCGGTGGTGTCCGTCTCCCGCTCCATCCGCTCCAGCAGATGGGCCAGCCGGTCCAGGTCCTCGGGGGTGCGGCGCAGCGCCGCGTAGCCCGCTACGGGGATCTCGACGTGCCGGCGCACCTCCTCCAGATCGCCGGCCGCGTAGTCGCCGAAAGTGGGCTCCTCGACCGCGTGGGCGATGACGAAGGTGCCCTTGCCGGTCCGGGAGGCGGTCAGGCCCATCGCCTGCAGGGCGCGGAGCGCCTCCCGCAGCACCGGCCGGCTGACCTCGAGCATGCGGCACAGCTCCGCCTCGGAGGGGAGCTTGTCGCCTATGGCGTAGTCGCCGCGCTCGATGGCCTGGCGAAGATGGCCGAACACCGCTTCCATCGCGCTGACGCGACGCGGCATTGCGCCACCTGTCTGGCTGTCTGACAGGTTCACCCGAGTGATCCTGGAGGTTGCGGATGGGGCTGTCAAGCGTGGATTTGCCACCCTGCGCGGGGGCGGCGGCCCACGGTGCCGAGCCGAGGCAGGGAGCGGTGCTGTCCGCCGCAGTTGATGAACCTTCAGGTGGCGAAGGCGGGTTGGAGCCCGTCGCGCGGGCATGTGGCCCTGCTCACAGAGGGCTCGCGGCGGTTGCCCTCGCCGTGTCGCACTGCCTAGCGTGCCGCCTGTCCGCGCATAGCGGACCCCGATGTTCCGGAACGCCGAATCCTGCCGCCGGAGGCTCGGGCAGCGCGAACATTCGGCCCGGCAGGGGCGGGGGAACCAGGTAAGTCGCTGCGCTCCAGAAGGTCCGCAGCTTGGGGTGAAGCCGTGCTCAGCACGGCCGGGCTAGCCCACGGTCCGAATCCGACAGCTCACCTCGCAGGCGTCGTAGAGGACCCTGCCATGCTCCTGTCCGGAAACGGCCGTCACCGCCGTCCCCGCACCAACCAGGCCCGTCGCCTGGCCACCGTCGCCGGTGTCGCCGGCGCCGGCATCGCCCTCCCGCTCGTCGGGACGTCCAGCGCATTCGCCGCCTCGACCTCCACCTGGGACGCCGTCGCCCAGTGCGAGAGCACGGGCAACTGGTCGATCAACACCGGCAACGGCTACTTCGGTGGCCTCCAGTTCTCGCAGTCCACCTGGGACGCCTACGGGGGTCAGCAGTACGCGTCCTCCGCCGACCAGGCCAGCAAGGACCAGCAGATCGCCGTCGCCGAGAAGGTCCTCGCGGACCAGGGCCCCGGCGCCTGGCCCGTCTGCGGCCCGCAGGCCGGTCTGACCCAGGGCGGCCCCGCCCCGGTGATCAGCACCTCCGGTTCGTCGAGCTCCGGGAGCTCCTCGAACAGCTCGACCGCTTCCAGCGACAGCGGCCAGGCCCAGGCGGGCTCGGAGGACTCCGACGGCGGCAGCTCCGCCGCGCCGAGCACGGCTGCTGCCAGCACGAGCGCTGTCGGCACGCCCGCTTCCGGTGCGACTGCCGGTGCCACCGAGTACACCGTCGTCTCGGGTGACTGGCTGTCGACGATCGCCGAGTCGCACCACGTCTCCGGCGGCTGGCAGGAGCTGTACCAGCTCAACAAGGCCACGCTCACCCAGGGCCCGAACCTGATCTTCCCGGGCGAGCACCTGCAGCTCACCGGCGCGGGTTCGTCGTCGAGCACGACCACGAGCACCAGCACGAGCACGACCGGCAGCGACGCGTCCGCCGGCAGCAGCGCCCAGAGCAGCTCCGCCGCGCAGCCCGCGAGCAACGCGAACCTGAGCGGTGACCCGCAGGCCATCGCCGCGCAGATCGTCCCGGCCGACCAGCTCGCCTCGTTCGACGAGATCATCTCCCACGAGAGCGGCTGGAACGTCACCGCCACCAACCCGTCCTCCGGCGCGTACGGCCTGCCGCAGTCCCTGCCGGGCGACAAGATGGCCTCCGCCGGCGCCGACTGGCAGACCGACGCGGCCACCCAGCTGCGCTGGGCGCTGCAGTACATGGACTCCACCTACGGCAGCCCGAACCAGGCCTGGGCGTTCTGGCAGGCCAACAACTGGTACTGACGGTCCGTGGCGCGGGGGCGGGGTCAGAGCGTGAGGCTCGTCCCCTCCTCCGCGGCCAGGACCTCCCCGTCGTAGGTGGCACCCGCCTCCGCGACGGACCGGCTCCGCTGGGCGCCGGGCCAGAAGTGCGTGAGCAGCAGCCGCTTGGCCTGTGCGTCGGCGGCCCACTGGCCGGCCTCGGCGGCGCTGAGCAGGTACGGGTCCCGGTCCGCGCCCTGCAGGGTCGCCCCGGCCACGAACAGCTGGGCCCCGGCCGCCAGTTCGCCCAGCCCTGCGGCGGGACCTGCATCGCCGCTGTAGGCCACGGCCACTCCTGACACGGTCAGCCGCACCCCCGCGTGCGGCACATGATGCCGCAGCAGCATCCCGTCCAGCCGGAACGGCCCGACCTGGTGACTCCCCGGCAGCGGATGCGGCGCGAACACCTCCCGCAGGTCCTCGCTCGGCTCCATCGCCTGCACGCGCTCCAGTACCCCGTCCGGGCAGTACAGCGGCGTGCGCCCGGCTCGTCCACCTCCGGCCCGCTCAGCCCCGAACGTCAGCGCCCGACCGAGCCCGCTCAGGTCCGCGCAGTGATCGGGATGCCCGTGCGTGATCACCACGGCGTCGACCTCGTCCGCCGAGCAGTGCGCCAACAGGCGTGGCAGCGTGCCGTATCCGAGATCCAGCACGACGCGGAACCCGTCCGCCTCCACCAGGAACCCACTCGCTGCACGCTCGGCCTCTGGCCACGCGCCGCACGTTCCGAGTACCGTGAGAGTCGGCATATGCCCATTCTGGCAGGGACGTTGTAGCCGCGCAGGCGCTCACGACACCGGGGCACAACTCGCCGGGGACCGGTCCCCTCTGACCGTGGCTAGCTTCTTCCACAAGCCAGTCACACCTTGGAGGGGCCGTGAACTACTACCTGGACGTGCTCAAGAACTACGCAGGATTCTCGGGCCGGGCACGGCGCGCGGAGTACTGGATGTTCACGCTGTTCAACGTCGTCGCCGGCGCACTTCTGATCATCATCGGCGCCGCGATCCACTTCCCGCTGCTCTACGCCGTCTACAGCCTGGCGGTCCTGCTGCCCACGCTCGCGGTGGCCTTCCGCCGCCTGCACGACACCGACCGGTCGGCGGGCTGGATCCTGATCGCCCTCATCCCGTTCATCGGCGTGATCGTCCTGCTGGTGTTCCTGTGCCAGGAAGGCACGCCCGGACCGAACCAGTACGGCGCGAGCGTCTGACACATCATCTGACACAGAGGGCGGCACACATCGGGGGAGGATGCTGCGATGGCAGGCGACGGGGGAGAAGCGGTCAGGCGCGACGGCCCTGGCGGCGGAGCGGTGGTACTCGCGTGGCCGATGGGGGCGCGGGACCGTGCGGTCGTGCCGCTACGCCCGCTCGACGCGAACGACATCGTCAAGGGCGTCTTCGCCACCGTCCGGCGGTACTTCTGGCCGCTGTACCTCCCGCTGCTGATCGTCGCCCTCGGCAGCACAGTGGTACTCGGCGGCAGCGCGTGGGCCGCGTGGGGACTGATCACCTCCCCGCACCTGCACGGCGGGCGGATGACCACAACGCGCGGGATCGAACTGGCCCTTGCCGCAGCCGTGGTCATCGTTCCCGCTCTGTTGTGCGCGGTCCTCGCGTCCGCGGTCACCACGGCCGTCTGTCTCACCGTCCTCGGCCATCACGCGGTGCTCGGCCGACGCCTGACGGCCCGCCAGGCCTGGGCCGAGGCGCGCCCCCAGTTGCGGCGGACACTCGGCACCCAGCTGCTGACCTCGCTGGTCGTGGTCGGCGTCCTCCTGCTGTCCGTCCTTCCGGCCGTCGTTCTCGGCCTCGCTCTCCACAGCGCTGCTGCCGCAGGGTTGGCCCTGCTGCTGCTCTTCCCCGGCCTTGCCGCAATGCTGTACGTCGGGGGCAGGCTGCTCTATGCCACACCGGTCTCAGTACTGGAGGGCATGACCCCCACGACTGCGCTGCGCCGCTCCTGGCAGCTCAACCGCGGCGTCTGGTGGCGCACCTTCGGCATCTCGCTCCTGCCCGGCATGGTCGGCCGGGCGGCGACCCAACTGATCATCGGCGTCGGTTCAACCGTCGCGGCTCGGTACCTCCCACCGGAGCTTCTCTACGGTCCGTCGGGCAGCAAGGTCCACCTGTCGGCAGACAGTCTCATCCTTCCCGTCTCCATCGTCGTGCTCGCGTTCGTTGTCGCTGCGGTCGTGACGGCGCCGCTGACACCGCTGACTCTGGGGCCTGCTCTACCTCGACCGGTGCTTTCGGAAGGAGAGCCTCGAAGGCACACTGCGCGCAGCGATTTGGGGCGAGGTGCGCTACGGCTCCTCTGTCCTGTTCCCGGTCCCGCCGGGGTTTCCGCCGCGGCCCCCGGGCCGCAGAACGACGAAGCCTGCGGACGAATACCCGCGCCACGGTGAACAGAAGCCCAACAAGGGGCGCGCGATGATCGCGGCCGGGTGGACGTTGCGGGTCGCCGGAACGGGCGCCGGGGCGGCCGGAGACGGCGTGTTGAGGCAGGGGGTCGGTGCCGGCGCGGGCATCTTGACCTGGGTCGATCTGCTGGCCAGGGGAGCAGGGTTGGTCGGCATGACGATCGGCATGTGGGTGTTCCTCTACGGCCGCCTGCTGATCAAGAGGGGCAAGCGTCACACGGTGAAGATCATCGGCTCCTTCACCGAGCTCCTCTACACGCGGTACGTGCTCTACCTGCGGCCGTTCGCGCAGGACGAGGCGATGTTCAAGATGCCGACGACGCTGGTCGGTGGGGGTGATCCGGGGACAGCCATTTTCCTCCTCTCCGGGCTGACGCAGGAGGAGTACCTGGTGCGCCGGTTCGGAGGCATCGGAAAGGTCATCGCGATCGGCAGTCCGGACGAGGACCTCCCGCTTCCGGGCGCGGCGCGCGGCTACCTGCCGCTGGACGACTGGCAGGACACCGTGGGTGGGCTGATCCGAGGCGCCCACGTGGTCGCCCTCGCCGCCGGCAGGGGCGAGGGAACGGTATGGGAGTTCGCCGAGGCTGCTCAGGTGATGGACCTGAAACGGCTGGTGCTCCTGGTCTACTGCGACGAGGAGGAGTACGGCGACTTCTGCGAGTCGGTAAAAGCCGAGTACGCGCGCCGTTTCGCTGCCGCACAGGAGGCGTCGGGACAGGAGCTCCCGACGCGGCGCCCGCTGCCTGAGCTGCCTGCCTTCCGGCCCAAGTCCGGCTACCAGGAGCTTTCGCGGTGGAAGGTGGTGTGCTTCGGCGGCAGGAAACGGGTGAAGGCGTTCGAGGACTGGGACTTCCCCCTCAAAGGCATTGTCGTCTTTGGCGAGAACGGGGTGGGGGAGTTCAGGCGATTCGATCCGGCAGCCATCGCCCTCACGTCAGTCAAGAGGGGGTGGTCGCTCTCACGCCTGGTCAAGCGTCAACTCAAGCCTGTCCTCGCGGAACTCGCCGAACTGCCCCGTAATCAGAGCGTCACGGACAAAGTCAGGAGTGCTTGAGCGATGCAAGAGACCGATCCTGCACCCGAAGCCGCACCCGCACCCGCACCCGAAGCTGCACCCGCGCCCGAAACTGCACCCGCGCCCGAAGCCGCACCCGCGCCCGAAACTGCACCCGCACCCGCAGCCGATATCCCCGAGGCCCGCACCGCTGAGGCCCGCACTCCCGACGCCGGGTCGCGGCCTGTGCCGAGGAGCAGGGTCGGTCGCGGGTTGTTCGAACCCTACGCCCTGGCAGTCGAGATGGCGGACCGGGTCTCGGAGCGGCGCGGCGCCGCCAACAAGTTCTTCCTCTCCGTCCAGACGACCTTGCTGGCGGCCGTGGGCCTTGCCGACACGACACTCGACCACGTCGCGTGGTACTCGGCACTGACCGCAGCCCTCACCGGATGTGCGATCTCCGTGGTGTGGTGGCTGCAACTGCGCAGCTACCGGATGCTCAACGCAGCCAAGTTCAGGGTGATCAACAGGCTGGAGGAGCGACTGCCCGCCCGGATCTTCACGGACGAGTGGGAGATCCTGAAACGCGTGGGAGACCCCGGTTCACGGCGGCTCGGCTACGTCGAACTCGGCACGACCGAGCGGCTGATCCCGTGGCTGCTCGCCGGATTGCACGTCCTGTTGCTCCTGGGCAGACTGCTGGGATGAGCCAGTACCTCACCGAAGACGCCGCCCTCATCCGGAACCTGCTCCCGCCGGCCGCACAGCCGCCGGGGGACGACGACGCACTCTTCCTCGGCTACGCGGTGCTGATGAGGGCCAAGGGCACGCAGACCACGTCGGAAGACGTCCACGACACGTGGTCGGCGTGGATGCTCGGGCGCGAGCCCGACCATCCGGCGATCGTGCCCTTCGAGCAACTCCCCGCCCGTACCCAGGCCATGGACCTCCCGTACATGCAGGCGATCCACACGGCCGCTCAGCAGCGCACGGCCGCCGGCGGTTCGTGACTCGTCCGGGTCGAAGTCAGCCTTGACGCAGGGCCGCATCGATGTCGGTCGCTGCTACGCGGGCCGCTTGCGCACGTGCCGGTGTCCCTCGTGCGGGAATTTCGGCGGCATCGGCGGGAGCACCGAATCCAGGACGTAGCCGCACTTCTGCGCCACGCGGCACGAGCCCTCGTTGCCGACGGTGTGCAGCAACTCGATCTCGTCGGCGGGCATGAGGTTCTGCCCGCCGAACAGCCATTCCGTCGCGCGCTGGACGCAGCGCGAGGCGATGCCGTTGCCGCGGGCTTCGGCCACCGTCCAATAGCCCACTCCGGTCGCTAGCATCTTCGGCGGGTTGGCCGCCTTGATGACGAAGTAGCCGACGAACCTGCCGTCCTCCTCGATGGCCCAGCTCAGATGGGTGCCGTTCGCCCAGCCCCGGTCCTGGTCGGCGAGCCAGGCGCGCGCCCCGTCCTCGTCGCCGACGGGGCGCATCAACCAGCGCCGCATCGCCTCGTCGCGGTGGGCGGCGACAATCGCCGGGACGTCCGAGTCCTGCCAGGGACGGAGCGTCAGAGCCGGCGCACTCGGGGTGGGTTCCACCATCAAGGTCATTGGCGACGTCATGCGGACCATCCAACAGCATGGCCGCGCGCCGACGTGACGAATTCGGATGACGGACGGTCGGCCCGGGCGACCGCCGCCACCTCGACCGGGTGGTCCGGCAACTTCCGCGTCGTGCGGTGCGGTGGTGATTGTCGTCGATGGTCTTGACATGTATTCGTTGCTGCCGCTTTGCTGGCTTTCGCGTTCACATGGTCCAGACCACTCCCCACTTTGGTCCAGACAACATGTGCGCACGCCCCTGGCGAACGACGGCGCCCGCTCGGTCGCGCCGCCGGTCCCCCCATGCCGAAAAGGGAGCAGTGCATGCCCAAACGCTTCTTCGTCCTGTCCGCGTCGGCCCTGCTGAGTGTCGGCGCGTTCGCGGCGCTCACGGCCACCGGCCTGACCCCCACCGCGCACGCCGCCGGCGTGTCGTGGCCGTCGCAGGTCTTCGCCCCCTACGTGGACACCGGCCTGAGCAACACCACACTGACCACGGTGGCCTCCGACTACGGCACCAAGTACTTCACGCTGGCCTTCGTCGACGGCTCGGGCTGCCAGTGGTCGATGCCCAACGAGTCGGGCTGGCAGTCCCAGATCTCCTCGCTCCAGGCGCAGGGCGGCGACGTCAGCATCTCCTTCGGCGGCTACACGACGGACACCAACGGCACCGACCTCGGCAACACCTGTTCGTCGGCGAGCGCGATGGCCGCGCAGGTCGAGTCGGTGGTGACCACGCTGGGCGTGAGCCACCTCGACTTCGACATCGAGTCCAACGAGGTCACCAACTCCTCCGACATCACCCGCACCGCGCAGGCACTCGCGCAGGTCCGCTCCTGGGCCTCCGCCAACGGCCAGAGCCTGTCGCTCTCGTACACCATCCCGGCGGCGCCGACCGGGCTCACCCAGTCCGGCGTCAACGTCCTCACCACGGCCGTGGCCAACGGCTTCACGCCGGACGTCGTCAACATCATGACGATGGACTACGGCACCTCCGGCACGGAGATGGGCACGGCCGCCAACCAGGCCCTCGACGCCACGGCCGGCCAGGTGGCCTCGGCCTTCGGCATCTCCACCTCAGCCGCCTACGCGCGGCTCGGCAACACGCCGATGATCGGTCAGAACGACAGCGCGGGGGAGGTGTTCTCACTCGCCGACGCGGGCACCGTCGAGTCCTACGCCGCCCAGCAGGGCATCGCGGAGCTCTCGTTCTGGGCCGAAGGCCGTGACAACGGCGGCTGCCCGGGACAGACGACCGCGAGCTCGACGTGCAGCGGCGTCAGCCAGAACAGCGGGGCCTTCACCCAGGCGTTCCAGGCCTTCACGGGCGGCAGCAGCTCGACGGCCACCCCGACGCCTACCCCCACGCCCACTCCCACGCCGACCTCCACCGGCGGGGGCGGTGGTTCCTGCGCGGCGACGTGGAGCGCGTCGAGCGCGTACACCTCCGGCCAGGAGGTCTCGTACAACGGTCACAACTGGACCGCCAACCAGTGGAACGACGACGAGGTTCCCGGCGGCCCCTCCGGCGCGTGGAACGACGACGGGGCCTGCTGAGTCCCTGACCCGCCGACACCCCTGCACTGCCCCGGCCGAGGTGAGGCTGGGGCAGTGTTCGCCGGGCGCGCACGCCGCCGCGCCGATCAGGCCGGGCCCTGTGGGCGGTGTCAGCCTTGGCGCGCCTCAGCCCTGGCGTAGGGCGGGCATCGGGACAGGGATGCCGTAGGTGCTGGAGCCGACGCCCACGCCGGCCTGGCACGTGTTGGGCGGGGTCGTGGACGTTCCTCGGGAGGAGGGTGTCTCGGCGGCCCAGAACATGTAGCCCAGCATGCCCGGCGTGGTCCCGGCACCGCCTGGCGCCGCAGCCTGGAGCCAGCTCCCGGTGCTGCTCTCCAACGACGCGGAGAAGTCGTTGCACTCGGGCAGCACCTGGGGCTGGCCGGCCAGATAGACGCTGCCGGTGAACTTGGCCGGGGCGAGCGGCGCGATCGGCGGGCTGTAGTTGGGCTTGCCGTCGATGTGCTCCTGCCAATTGGCCTCCGCGGCGGTGGCGGAGGGCTGCTTGTTGGGGACCATGGCGTTGGCGTAGTCCAGCACCGGGTTGCTCGTGCTGAGCCAGTTGGCCGTGGCGTACTGGGTGAGTCCGATCAGGTAGCGGTCGCCCGCGGCCAGGTCGATGGTGAGCCGGGCGGTCGGGTCCGCGCCGGTGGCGTCGTAGGGATGGACGGACCGGTAGGCGCTGATGAAGGACTGAAGGCCCGTCAGGTTCGGGCCGGTGGAGTTCTCGTAGTCGATCTCGATGCCGACGCCGAGCTGGGTGGCCAGCGCTGCGGCCTTCTGCCCGAGCAGGGTGGGGTTCTGGCTGAGGGCGGTGTCCCAGTCGGCCGTGTAGGTGGCGCCGCCGAGGGAGAGCATCACGCGGACGCCGTGGCTGGTGAAGTAGTCGACGACGGCCTGGTTCATGCCGACGGGCGCGCCGTTCACGTCGCCGCTGTCGTTGGTGCCGTCGAGCAGTTTGAGCGGGTCGACGAAGGAGAGCACGACCAGGTTGACCGACGGGGTGCCGTCGCCACGGTCGATCAGCCAGTGGTTGTTGGTGTCGAAGCCGGTCATGTCGCGCACCGTGCCCCAGGTGCACTCGTCGTTCCCGCAGTCCCAGGCGCCGTAGACCTGGATCGGCGAGGTGGCCGCCGCCGGTGCGACGGATTCCGCCGTTGCGGCGGTTGCGGCCGGTGCGGCGGTTGTGCCGGTGGCCGCCGCGGTGACCAGCAGTGTGGTGGCTGCCAATGTCGTGAAGCCGCGTCTGTGCATGTGCATCCTCGCCTCCAGGCGGGCCGGGACCACGGTGGTGTGCGGTGGACCAAAGGGTGGAGTGGAGTCTGCCGCTCCGTCAATGGTCTGTACCAGAAAGGGCGGTGTGCAGGTGCGCCCGCGTTCGCGCCTGCGTCCGCCCCCGTGGCGTGCGGCGAAGCGGAAGGTAGCTGCTCCGTATTCACAGGTAATGCCCCCTCCCCATGAGCACCACTTTCATGTCAGAGTGCTTGTCGAAGATCGCCGCAGCGACGGACACAGCGACGAACGGGAGTGAACATGCCCGAACCGGTCATCATCGGCAGCGAGCGCAGCGAAGTCGGCCTGCCGTCGGGGATGGAGGTGCTGCGGCGGGGCGGTTCAGCGCTGGACGCCGTCGAGGCGGCGATGCGGCGCTGTGAGGACAACCTGGCCGACCACTACGTCGGGACCGGCGGTCTGCCCAACGCCCGTGGCGAGGTGGAGCTGGACGCCTCGGTGATGGTCGGATCCAGCCGTCGATTCGGCGCCGTGGGCGCGGTGCACGGCTATCCGAACCCGATCTCCATCGCCCGCGCGGTGCTGGAGCGGCTGCCGCAGCACTGCCTGCTCGTCGGCGAGGGGGCGGAACTCTTCGCCGAGGAGAACGGCTTCACCCGAGCGGAGCTGCTCACCGACGAGGCGCGCGCGCTCTGGCGCGAACAACTGGACGCAGTCGCCCGCAAGGAGTCGGCCGAGTCGGTCGGGTCGGCCGAGTCCGTCGAGGGCGAGAACACCGCCGCGCTGCCGGGTGACCACCGCTACCGCGCCGCGGCCCTCGACCTGGTCCGCAAGTTCGCCCCGCACGAGGGGCCCTGGGGGACGATCAACATCATCGCCCTGGATGCCTCCGGTGAGCTGTGCGTGGGCGTGTCCACCTCCGGTTACCCGTTCAAGTATCCCGGCCGGGTCGGGGATTCGTCGGTCCCCGGCGCGGGCAACTGGTGCGACCTGCGGGCCGGCGGCGCCGCCTGCACCGGGCGCGGCGAGCTCAGCATGCGCGGCGGGACCGCCCGCACCATCGTCGACCACCTCGCTGCGGGCCACGGCCCGGCGGAGGCCTGCCGCCTCGGCCTGGCCGACGCCGCGACCCTGCCGGATGACTTCCGCGCGGAGCTGCGCGCCCTCGCCCTGACCCCCGACGGGCGGCACGGCGGCGCGGCAGGCCAGGAAGGCAGCGTCTACGCGCTGATGACGCCGGATTCGACCGAGCCCGAGTTCCGTCCCCGCGTGGTGCTCTGACGGTACCGGTCCATCAGACCGCGGTTCATCAGACGGTTCATCACATACACGTCGTGGTTGGAGGGTTCGCTGATGTTCACCACCCGTCCCACCCTGCAGGGCACCTTCGGCATGGTGTCGTCCACGCACTGGCTCGCGTCGCAGTGCGCGATGGCGGTGCTGGAGGACGGCGGCAACGCCTTCGACGCGGCGGTCGCTGCGGGGTTCGTGTTGCATGTCGTCGAGCCGCACCTGAACGGACCGGCGGGTGAGGTGCCGATCATCCTGGCTCCGGCCGGGGGCAGTGCGACCGTGCTGTGCGGCCAGGGGCCGGCTCCGGCCGGGGCGACCGTCCCGCACTACACCTCGCTCGGCCTGGACCTGGTCCCCGGCACCGGACCGCTCGCGGCGGCGGTGCCGGGCGCCTTCGACGCGTGGATGCTGCTCCTGCGCGACCACGGCACCCGCACGGTGCGGGACGTGCTGCGCTACGCGGTCCACTACGCCGAGTCCGGTCATCCGGCGGTGGAGCGGATCGGGGCCACCGTGGAAAGCGTCCGTGAGCGCTTCGAGCAGGAGTGGACCAGCTCCGCCGAGCTCTATCTGCCGGGCGGCCGGGCCCCGCAGGCGGGCGAGCTGCTGCGCAACCCCGCCCTCGCCGCGACCTGGCGGCGCGTCATCGCCGAGGCGGAGGCGGTGGGAACGGACCGCGAGACGCAGATCGAGGCGGCCCGCCGGACGTGGCGCGAGGGCTTCGTTGCCGAGGCGCTGGTCGAGGCGTCGGACCGGCCCACGATGGACACCTCCGGCGAACGCCACGCCGGCCTGCTCAGCGGTGACGACCTGGCGGGATACCGGGCCGGGTACGAGGCTCCGGTCACCCTGGACTGGAACGGCTGGACGCTGTGCAAGGCGGGGCCGTGGAGCCAGGGGCCCGCGCTGCTCCAGCAACTCGCCCTGCTGCCCGATGACTTCGGCACGGGTGAGACGGCGTACGGCTCCGCGGGCTACGTGCACACCCTGGTCGAGGGCACCAAGCTGGCCATGGCCGACCGCGAGGCCTGGTACGGCGACGCGGCCGACGTGCCGCTCGACGCCCTGCTCTCGCCCGCGTACAGCGCCGAACGCCGCAATCTGGTGGGCGACCGGGCGAGCCTGGACCTGCGCCCCGGCTCCCCGAACGGACAGTCGCCGCGCCTGCCCGCGCACGTCCACCACCTGGTCGAGCAACTGGCCAAGTCCGGTGCGGGGGACGGTTTCGACGCGCTGGGCACGCTGCCGTCGGGCGCGGGGGAGCCGACCGTCGCACGGGACGGGCTGACCCGGGGCGACACCTGCCACCTCGACGTCGTCGACCACTGGGGGAACCTGGTCTCCGCCACGCCCAGCGGCGGCTGGCTCCAGTCCAACCCCGTGGTCCCGGAGCTGGGCTTCCCGCTCGGCACCCGACTGCAGATGGCGTGGCTCGAACCGGGCCTGCCCAACTCGCTCACTCCAGGCCGCCGTCCGCGTACGACGCTCACACCGTCACTGGCGCTCCGCGACGGCGAGCCGGTCATGGCCTTCGGCACACCCGGAGGCGACCAACAGGACCAGTGGAGCCTGCACTTCTTCCTGGCCGCTGCGCTGCGCCCGCCGGTCCGTGGCCAGTTGGACCTCCAGGGCGCCATCGACGCCCCCAACTGGCACACCGACGCCTTCCCGAGCTCGTTCTTCCCGCGTGGGATCCGACCGGGCAGCCTGGTGATCGAGGATCGGATCGACGGCGAGGTGGCCGCGGAGCTGCGTGCCCGGGGTCACCAGGTGACCCTGGCCGACCCGTGGTCGGAGGGCCGCGTCTGCGCCGTGGCCCGCGACCCGCGCACGGGGGTGCTGTCGGCCGCGGCCAACCCGCGTGGCATGCAGGGCTACGCGGTCGGCCGCTGAGGCGTCCGCTGCCCGCAGGTCGAAGTGACGCCGCGTCATCACCCCGCCATCACCCCGCGATCACCGCGTCAGCGCTCCGCCGCTTCTGGCGACCACCTCGTCGACGGTCTCGGCGGCGCGCAGCACGGTGAACCGCACTTCGCCGTCGCGGGTGCACTCGAAGCCGTGGACCGGCGGCATCGGCAGGCTGTTGTAGTGGAACGGCGAGGAGAACGCGTACGCGCCGGTGTCCGGCACGACGACCAGGTCGCCCGCCGACAGGCGCGGCAGCAGCCGCTCCTGCGCCAGCAGGTCCCCCGCGAAGCAGCAGGGTCCGCCGACGTCCTGGACCTGCTGCTCGGCGCGGCTGGGCCTGCCGTCGCGGTCGTAGGCGAGGACCCGGAGCGGCCACAGCTCCGGGGCGAAGGCGGTGCGGGCCGCCACCTGGGCGCCGGCGTGGGTGAGCGCGATGCGTCGTCCGCCGGAGGTCTTGGTGTACTCCACGCGCGTGGCCACGAAGCCGTTCCGTGCCATCAGCGCGCGCCCGTACTCGGTGACGATCCGGAAGGATCCGTCGAACAGCTCCGGCACCTCCCCCCGGAGCACGGCGACGTGGTCGGCGAAGGTCGGGGAGTCGGTGTCACCGCTGAAGTCGACGTGCAGTCCGCCGCCGATGTCGATGCCGACGACCTGGTCGGGCCGTTCCTGGTTGACCTCCTGCGCGAAGTCGACGGCCGTGGACACCCCCGCCGCGTTGAGCTCCAGTGGCACCCCCTGCGATCCCACGTGGACGTGGACCCAGCGCAGCCAGGGCCGGTCCCGGTAGGCGTCCAGCAGGCGCTCGCGGTTGCCCGGATCGGTCAGCGCGATCCCGAACTTGGTGGTGCGGCCCGCCGTGGACATCGCCTCGATGCTGCCGAGGCCGACCTGCGGGTTGAGCCGGATGCCGATACGTGACGCGGGCGGGGCGGTGCCGATCAGCCGGTCGACCCGTTCGAGTTCCTCGAAGTTGTCGATGTTGACGGCGATGCCGTCGGCGAGAGCGGTGGACAGCTCGCCGAGCGTCTTGACGGGGGAGTCGAGGACCAAGCGCTCCGGGGGGAACCCGGCGGCGCGGGCCTGCGCGAGTTCCCCGGCACTGCTCACCTCGCAGCCCAGACCGTGACTGCGCAGCAGGGCAAGCACCGGCACCAGGGGGTTGGCCTTGGCGGCGAACGCGTGCAGGACGTCGAGTTCGGGTGGCCAGGCCGCGCGCAGCGCGTGGGCACTCTCGCCGATCCCGGCCACATCCACGAAGGCGGCGACCGGGCTGTCCGACTCGTCGAGGAGTCCTCGGACCACGGCGGCACGGACGGCCGCGTCCCGCCGGGCTCGCCGTGCGGCGGCCGTTGCGGCTGCGGTGGCCGTGCTGGGAGTCGGAAGCATCGCTACCTCGCTCGCGGGGGTGCCGGGCGGTCGGACGGGGCTCAGCCTGCTCCGTCGAGCCGGAGTCGGCGGGAGCATCGAAAACCTCGGTGCTCAGTCACCACTTCGTTCCCAGCTCACGGCGGGACAGGCTGCAGCAGTCAACATAACGGCTCACCCCGGCGACGCTGCCCAGTGGCCTGCACGACACATCACGAGCAGTGACGGGGCGTCAGTCTTCGTGCGCGCATCATCCGACCCGGGGCCTGCCCGACGGTTCCCACCCCTCCCATCCCAGAGAACGTAAGGTGCTGGTCATGACCGACACCGGTGCCGCGACGCCCGTTCCGTCCGAGGACGAGGCGGCAGCGCTCGCCGACGACGCGGTGGCCTGCTGCTCCCGCCTGATCCGTTTCGACACCAGCAACTTCGGCGGCGGCGAGAGCCGAGGCGAACGTCCCTGCGCGGAATGGGTCGCCGAGCGGCTGACCGACGCCGGGCTCACGCCCGTCGTGCTGGAGTCCGCCCCCGGCCGGGCCAGCACCGTGGTGCGCATCGCGGGCGCCGACCCCGCCGCCCCGGCGCTGCTGGTCCACGGACACCTGGACGTGGTGCCCGCCGAGCCGTCCGACTGGTCGAGCCATCCGTTCGCCGGAGACGTCCGCGACGGAGCGGTCTGGGGACGCGGCGCGCTCGACATGAAGGACATGGACGCCATGATGCTGGCGTTCGTCCGCCACTTGGAGCGCACCGGCGCCAGGCCACCCCGTGACCTGGTCCTCGCCTTCGTCGCCGACGAGGAGGACGCGGGCGAGTACGGCGCCCGCTTCCTCGTCGAGCAGCACCCCGACCTGTTCGAGGGCGTCAACGCCGCGATCAGCGAGTCCGGCGGCCACACCGTCCATCTGCCGGGCGGCGGCAGGCTCTACCCGATCGCTGCCGGTGAGCGGGGCAGCGCCTGGATGACCGCTACCGCACGCGGCACCGCCGGGCACGGATCCCGGCACAACGACGACAACGCCGTGGTCAAGCTGGCCGCGGCGATCGGCCGGTTCGACGGGTACGCGTGGCCGGTCCGGGTGGTGCCGGTCGTCGCGGCGCTGCTGGACGGACTCTCCCGGCACCTCGGCGTCACCATCGACCCCGCCGATCTCAGCCCGCTGGGCGCCGCGGCGGATCTGGTGTCGGGAACCCTGGCCAACTCGGTCAACCCGACCATGCTGCGGGCCGGTTACAAGCACAACGTGATCCCCGGCGAGGCGAGTGCCGCTCTGGACGGACGTATCCTGCCCGGCACCGAGGCGGAGTTCTTCGCCACCGTGGACGCCCTGCTCGGCCCGGACGGCACCCGCACGGGCGACTTCCGGGCCCCCGTCAGCGCCGACCACACCGCGCCGGACTTCGCGGCGATGGCAGCGGCCCTGCGCGCCCACGACCCGGAGGCCCTGGTCCTCCCGTACTGCATGACCGGCGGCACCGACGCCAAGGCCTTCGCCGCCCTCGGCATCCCCGGCTTCGGTTTCGTGCCGGGCCGCACCCCCGCGGATTTCGACGCGTGGCAGTACGTCCACGGCGTCGACGAGCACGTGCTCACCGACAGCCTCGCCTTCGGCGCCCGGGTGCTGACGAGCTATCTGATGACGGACCCCCGCGTCTTCGCCTGAACGCCTGGACACCTCCCGGCGGCCGACGGCTACCGTGCTGCTTGCACCTGCGCCACACCGACGCCCTCACGGAGACGGAGTCCGTATGCCCCTGCTGCGTCCACCCGCCCTTCGCCCCGGCGACACCGTCGCCGTCCTCTGCGGCAGTTCGCCCGTCGGCGACCAGGAGCGCCTGGAGTCCGGCCTGCGCGCCCTGACCTCCGTCGGGCTGAAGCCGGAGGTCCTCGCCTCGGCCCGGGCCGTCGGCAGCACGTACGACTACCTCGCCGGGGACGACGCGTTGCGCGCCGCGGACCTCACCCGTGCCCTGACCGATCCCCGTTACGCGGGCGTGCTGACCGCCTGCGGCGGCTACGGCATGCAGCGCACCCTGGAGCTGATCGACTGGAGCCGGATCGACGCCGCCGCGCCCAGGGTCGTGGTCGGCTACTCCGACGTCACCGCACTGTTGGAGGCGCTCGCCGCGAAGCTGGGCTGGGTCTCGCTGTTCGGTCCGATGGTGGCGAGCAGCGGCTTCTGGGAGGGCCCGGAGGAGTACGACTTCCGGGCCCTGACGAAGCTGCTGCTCACCCCCGAGCGCGTCACGCAGCTGAGTTTCCCCGGATCCTGGGCGCTGGTACCCGGCGTCGCCGAAGGCGTGACGGTGGGCGGCACCGCGACGTTGCTGACGGCGAGCCTGGGCACCGACACCTCCTACCCGGCGCGCGGCGGGATCCTGCTCCTGGAGGACGTCGACGAGCGCCTGTTCCGGCTGGACCGCGCCTTCACGCAGCTCCGGCGGGCCAAGGACTACATCGACGGCGTGGCGGGAATCGTTCTCGGCACCTTCACCGAGTGCGGCGACCCGGCGCAGGTCGACCGGCTGCTGGACGACCGCTTCGGCGACCTGGGCGTCCCGGTGCTCGCCGGGGTGAACATCGGCCACAACACCGCGATGCAGACCTGGCCGATCGGCGTCCGCGCCCGCCTGGACGCGGACAACGGCACGTTGACCTTCCTGGGTCAGGTGCTGGCGGAGCGTCAGGACTGACGGACCGGCCAGTGATCCGCCCGCCACCGAACGCGGCAGCGTGGCAGACTCCGAGTCTTCGATCGGCGAGCGGCGACTGGCGAGCGGGAGTGGGGCATCATGCGCGTGCTGGTCTCGGCGGACATGGAAGGCGCCACCGGAGTCACCTGGCCGGACGACTGTGAACCGGGAAACCCCGCCTGGCAACGCTGCCGGGCGCTCTTCACCTCGGACGTGAACGCCGCGATCGCGGGCTTCTTCGCAGGCGGCGCCACGTCCGTCCTGGTCAACGAGGCCCATGCGACGATGCGCAACCTGCTGCTGGAGCAGCTCGACCCGCGCGCCGAGATGCTGACGGGCCGTCACAAGGACCTGACCATGGTCGAGGGCGTCCAGCACCCGGACGTCTCGGGCCTGGCGTTCGTCGGCTACCACGCCGGAGCCGGGGCCGAGGGCGTCCTCGCGCACACATACCTGGCCAACTCGATCACTCAGGTCGCCGTCGACGGGGTCCCGGCCAGTGAGGGATACCTGAACTCCCTGGTGGCTGCTGAGTTCGGCGTGCCCGTCGTCCTCGTCACCGGCGACGACCGTGCCTGCGCGGACGCCGCGTCCTACGCGCCCGACGCCGTGACGGCCGCGGTGAAGGACTGCGTCAGCCGGTACGCCGCGGTCTGCCGTCCGCCTGCGGTGACCTTCGAACAGATCCGCGCGGCGGCCGAGCAGGCCGCGCGGCTCTGTACGCGGGCCGAGCCGGTCAGCGGGCGCGGCTTCGAGGTCGAGGTCGAGTTCGACGCCAGCCACCTCGCGGCGGCGACCGCCGGCGTGCCGACGGTCCGGCGGACCGACGTCCGCCGGGTCGCGTTCACCACGGACACCGCGTACGCGATGATCCGCACGTTCAGAACCGTGGTGACGGTCGCTGCCGCCGCGATCGAGAACGCCTACGGCTGACCGCGAATCAGCCCAGCCCGAGGGTGGCCGCGATCTGGTCGCCCATCGCCGCCTCGCCGATCGCGTTCGGGTGGACCGGAACGTAGTTGGTGCCGAAGAGCAGCGGCTCGATCCACCGGGTGCCGACGGGTGCGCACGCGTCGTGGCCGTCGGAAACGGCGGACATGTCGACGTAGGTGACGCCGTTGTCCGCCGCGGCGTGCTGCGCGGCGGCGTTGAGGTGGGCCTCGATGTCGCGGAGGTAGGGGATGTCGCCGGACGCCAGCGGCATCTTGGCGTAGCAGCCGGGGACGGCCTGGGCCGGGACGATCCACGGGTAGCCGACGATGGCGACCCGCGCGTTGGGTGCCTTGGCCTTGACGGCGGCCAGCGCCGAGTCGACCGCGGCGTAGGTGGTGGTGTCGATGGTGTTGTCGAAGCTCGACCCGTACAGGCTCTGGCAGGGGTGCCCGATGCCTAGGGTGGCGATGCCCGCGGAACCGCAGGCGAGGATCGCGTCGATGAAGGTGTTGCTGTCGTTGCCGCCGATGGTCATCGTGACCAGACCGGTGTCGGCGTTCAACGCGTCCAACTGCGGGGCGACGCCAGGGTACTGAGAGCCGGCGAAGTCCTTGGTCTCCGCCCCGCCGCAGGTGACGTCGGTCAGGTTCAGGCCGAATCTCGCGGCCAGGTCGTGGGGGTAGTTCAGCGTCGAGCGCGCGCACTCCAGCGGCGCGCTCAGATCGAGCGGCAGCACCCCGGATCCGGCGCTGTAACTGTCGCCCAGGGCGACATAGTTGACGGAGGAGTCCGCCTGCGCCCGCGCGGGGAGCGCGAGGCACAGGCCGGCCAGGACGGAGACGGCGGCGGTGGCCGCGGCAAGACGCCGCGAGCGGGCACTGTGAACACGAGCCAGACGGAGCGACATGCGGGGATCTCCTTGGACCGGGTGGGGCCGTGACAGGGAGAAAAGCAGACGACGACACGTCAGCAGGCAGATGTCGTCGGCGTTTCCGCTAAGTTACCCGCGGGAAACGTAGCTCCGTCACCTGGAGAGAGCAAGACCTGTGCCGCGATTGCACGCTCGGCGTTCGGGACGATGCCGCTCCGGCTGGATCCCCGGCTCCGCCCGGATCCGGCTCTGGCCCCGACCCAGCGCCGGGCAAGGCCCCCGGGGGCGCGGTTCGCCGGTGGATGCCGCGGACCGTCCGTCTGACTCGGTCAGCCGCGCCCTGGTCGCGATGGTGCTGCCGCACTTCGCCCGCGGTGTCGGTCCGACCTGACGGTGGATCGCCAGCAGGGGCACACGAGCGCCGGACGAACATCGGCGCTCGTACCACCCGCTGATCACTGACATTTGACGATTGACGACAAGAACAGGGAGGCGCTGTGTCGCGTTCCGAACCACTGCCCCGCACCGTCCGCTTGCTGTTACTCGCCCGGGTCGTCAACCAACTCGGGGCCTTCTCACTGCCCTTTCTCACCGCGCTGATCAGCACCAACCACGGCGCGAGCCTGACCACCGCCGGGCTGGTCAGCGCCTCCTTCGGGCTCGCGACGATCCCCTCACGGCTGGCCGGGGGACACTTGGCCGACCGAATCGGCCGGCGCACGACCATCGTCCTCGGGCTCTGCGGATGCGCCGCCGCACAGCTGGCGATCGCGGCCTCCGCGTCGCTCACCTGGGCGGTCGCCGGGGCGGTGCTGCTCGGGCTGGCGTTCGAGCTCTACGAGCCCCCGAGCCAGGCGATCATCGGCGAGTCCGTGCCGGAGCAGCACCGGGTGCGCGCGTTCAGCCTGTTCAGCGCCGCGCTCGCGGCGGGCGGCATGGGTTCCGGGCTGCTCGCCGCCCTCCTCGGCCGCTGGGACCTGCGCTGGCTCTTCGTCACCGACGCCGTCACGTGCCTGGCCTGCGCGCTGCTGATCCACCTGGCCCTGCCCCGCGACCGCCCGGCACCGCTCGCAGCGGACCAGGACGACATCGCCGTACGACCGCTGCGCGACCGAGCCCTGCTGGGCGTCTTGGCCACTGGCACCGCCTACGCCCTGATCAACCAACAGACCGTGATCACCCTGCCGCTCGTACTCGCGCGGCAGGGCCTGCCCGCCGCCGAGGCCGGCCTGTTGTTCACCGCCGCCGCGGCCACCACCGTGCTCGCCCAGCCGCTGATCCGCCTGCCCTGGGTGACCCGGCTCACCACCCCTGTCGCACTCGCCCTCGCCCATCTCCTCCTGGCTGCAGGGCTGACCGGCTACGCCCTCACCCGCACCCTGCCGGCGCTGCTCGCCTCGGCCGCCGTGAAGAGCCTCGGCGATCTGCTGGTCATGGGCCGCATCTACGCGCTCGTCACGGACCTCGCACCTCTCGGCGCAAGCGGCCGCTACCTGGCCGTCTTCGGTACCAGCTGGGGAATTGCCGCGACGCTCGCCCCCCTCCTCGGCACCCAACTACTCGCCCACGCTGGGACGATCGCACTGTGGTCGGCAATGGCCGTGTTCTGCCTTCTGCTTGCCGCACTGCATCTTCGTGTGACACCGGAGTCGCCCCGGTCACCGCAACGTCGCGTATCAAGGGAGCGCAGGTCGACCAGGCCAGTGGCTGCACCGCGCCTGCGACGCTGACCAACAGCGCTGTTCAGTTCCACCGAGACTCCCGTTCGACCGACACCCCTCAAGATCGGAACGACAAGAGCGACTCAAGTCCCCTGGGCTACTCCGCGAGTCCGGCTCGGAGGAGCGGCCGTGCGCGGACTCGGAGAGCCTGTGGGGCAACCTCAGTCGAAGTGGACGAGGGTAGGCCAGAGTTGGGCCCAGGTGCCGCGCGGCTGGCGGCAGACGTAGATCGCGGCGTGGTGGTCCGTCTCCTCGTCGTGCACGCCGTGCATCTGGATCGGGGCGACTTCGGTGACCTCGGCCCACGATCGGTGCAACTGGGCGGGGCCGAACTCGCCCACGCACAGCGCGACGTCCGGGCGCCCGGGTGGCGGACCCCAGAGCGCGTAGGTGTTCTGCGCGCTGAACACCGGCTGCCGGAGGCCCTGCGCGGGGCCGAGGATCGTCAGTGCGCCCGCCTCGCCGTAGTTGCTGGTGAAGATCGGGGTCCCGGGTGGCAGCGTGGCGGCAGCCTTCCGCACCTGCTCGACGAACCCCGGCCACCCGTACGTCTCGATCACCGTGGGGTTCAGTGCCCGCACGGCGTCGGCCGCGCTCACCGGCAGCACCGGTAGCCCCATCAGCAGCGCGGCCAGTGCGGACACCCCGATCCGCCTCGCCCAGCTGTGCCGCCCCGTGGCCCGATCCCGGACCCACCCCGTCGACTCCACCCGCACCGCCCCCGCCGCGAACAGCGCGGCCAGTACCGGGGCCGGGTAGTACGCCTTCCCTCCACTCGCGGTGAACACCACTACCGCCACCACCGCGACCGCCAGCACCCACCGGTGCGCGCGGCCGGCCGGGGACGCCAGCCAGCGGACACCGAGCACCCACAGCGTGATCAGCGGCGGACCGGCCAGCAGCACCCCGATCACCGGGAGATGCTCCAGTGAGCCGAGCGGGCCGCCCTGTCCGGCGGCAAGCACCCGGGCCATCCGCAGGTTCGGCCAGCCGTGCGCGGCGTCCCAGACCACGTTCGGCGCGGCCAGTGCGAGCGTCATGACCCCGGCGAGCCACGGTCCGGCGGTGCGCAGCGCCTCGCGGCGCAGCAGCGCCAGACCGACCACGATGCCGAGCAGCAACACGGCCAGCGTGTCCTTGTTCTCCAGGCCGACACCTGCGGTGACTCCGGCGGCCAGCCATGACCCCGTGGTGCGCAGCCGCAGGGCTCGGGCGACCAGGACCAGCAGGGCCACCCACACCAGCTGGTCCACCACGGTCGTGCCGAACAGCAGCGACGCGGCCACGAACGCCGGACAGGCCGCGATCGCAGCCGCGGTGATGGTCTGGGCGCGGCGCCTGCCGCCGAACTCGGCCGCCAGCATGGGTGCGAGCAGCACGCATCCGACCTGCGCGGCCACCGCCAGGACCCGCAGCGGCAGCACGCCGCCGGGCAGTGCGGCGGCGAGCCGGGCGAGCAGCGGGGCCAGCGGCGGCTGGTCGGCGTAGCCCCAGGCTGGGTGGCGGCCGCAGATCACGTAGTAGAACTCGTCACGGTGCCAGCCGTACCGGGTGGCGACCGCCAGGTGCACCACCGCCACGGCGGTGGCGATCAGCACCACCGGGCGCCACGCCATTCGCTCGCGGCCGGGTGCCAAGGGGGCGGCGGGTAAGACGGATTCACCGATGTCCGTCATGGCTTTCCTCCGTGGTTGGGAAGGCGGCGACCAGAAGGTGGTGCACGGTGCGGCGGCAGTCGTCGTCGGTCAGCGTCTGTGAGTCCGGGTCGCCGTGGCGGTGCATGGCGAACCAGGCGACGGTCTCGACGATGAATCGGGCGGCGACCGGCACATCGGGTACTGGGCGCAGCAGGCCGGCCTCAATCCGGGCGGCCAGGTACGTGCCGACGTGTTCGACCATCGCGCGCCGCCGCTGCACGAAGTACCACTGGGCCAGCTCGGGCAGGTGCTCGGCGCAGCTCTCGACCAGTTGCAGCGCGATCCGGTTCTGCTCGACGAACGCGTACAGCTCATCGACCACGGAGCCCAACTCCGCGGCGGCCGACAGCCCGGACGGCCCGGCCGAAGCCCTGGCCAACAGCGGCAGTGCGGCCTGGTCGCCCGCCCAGGACTCGACCAGCTCGATGACCTCCTCGGCGGTCGGGGTCGAGACGGGCACGTCCAGCCCGGCCACCGCGTTCGGCCGCAGCACCCGCAGCAGTGCCAGGTGGAGCAGGGCCTGCTTGCTCTTCACGTAGGTGTAGAGCGCGCCGTGGCTGAGCCCGAGCGCGGCCGCGACATCGGAGATGCCCGCAGGCCGGAAACCCCGTGCCAGGAACACTCGCACCGCCGCGTCGGCGATCTCCTCCAACGGCCGTATCGGCATCCGTCCTCGCATGGACCGACCATAGACTGACTCAGTCAGTCATTCAATGCGCACGGGAACACCCTGGGGCCCGCTGTCACCCGTTGGGCGGCCGGTTGATCCAGGTCGGGCTCCCCGGCGGCCTACGATGAAACGAGGAGTCACAGGAGTCGACGCCATGCACTTCCCGTTGCACAGACACCCGGTCGTGCGGATCACCGACGCCCGCCCGAGCGTGACCGACGACATCCGCCATCGGCAGCGTCGGTATGCCCTGACCATGGGAATCCGTACGCTCTGCGTCATCCTCGCCGTCGTCCTGTGGCAGGAGAGCCGGATCGCCGCGATCATCGCCCTCGTCTGCGGCGGCGTGCTGCCCTACATCGCGGTGGTGTACGCCAACGCCGGACGCGAGACGACGGTCGACCCGCCCGAGGCCTACATTCCGCCGCAGGCGGGGCCGCCGCCCCAGCCGGGGTCCGAGCCGAAGCCGAAGCCGGAGCAGGCCGGGCCGGACCCGGACGATCCCTCCGACGCGCCGGGTGACGGGTTCTAGGGCCGTTCTATGCCGTTCTAGGCCGCCTTGTCGGCGTAGTGGACCGCGCCCTGCCAGTCGACGAGGACGACCGGCTCGTCACCGATCACCCAGGCGTCGTGCCCGGACGGCAGCATGGTCACGTCTCCCGCCTTCGCGTCGAACTCGGTCCCGTCGGCCATGTGGATGCGCAGGGTCCCGGAGAGGTGGTACTGGAAGTGCGGCGCCTCGCACCATTCGGTGCCCGCCAACGGTTTGACGTCCCGGGACCAGCGCCAACCGGGCTCGAGGGAGAAGCGGCCGACCACGCCGCCGCCCGCGTGGAGGAGCTCCGCGCGCCCGTTCGGGAAGGTGCGGATCTCGTCGGGGACCGTGAAGTCGAGGTGCTCGGTCGCCATGGCCGTCGTCGCTTCGCGGGACTCCGCCCCGCCGAGGCTCTCCTCGTCCCAGGCCTGCACGCTGGTCTGCGCGGTGATGCGCCCGTCCCGCAGGTCGAGCATGGACGTGCACGTGACCCGGGTGCCGTCCGGGTAGCGGCACTGCTCCAGGTACGCCGCATGGCTGCCGTCGGCGGAGACGACGACCTGTTCGAGGCGGTGCTCCATGTCCCGGCCGCACACGTCGTCGAGGAACTCGCCGATCGCGGTGGTCCCGGTCATCTCGTGGGGGTGGCTCGGCTGGTCGCGCTGGTCGACGACGGTCATGTGCGCGTTCTCCGCGTACAGGCCGCGCAGGGCGGAGACGTCACGCCCCTCGATGCCCCGGCGTAGGGCGTCGGTGTCGAACATCGGTGTGCTCTCCATCGTGCTCATCGGTTGCCCACCTTTTGTGATTGTTCGTCCGTGTATGTCGTTGTGGCCCTTCCACTGCATACCACCCTGGGGCGACCGTCAAGGCTTGGTCCCGCCACGCCCGGCCGCGACCTGCGGTTTCGCCTTGACAGGTGGGGTGGGCGAGCGTACAGAGAAGAGATGCACCCGGGTGGGCGGAACCGGCCGCACCGCACGGCCGGAACGGGGCGCCCGCCGACCGGCACGGGTGACCGCGTGCCGGACGCCGACCATCGCTGCGACGATCTTCAGGTCGACGCGCTGGAGCGCACGCTCACCGCCACCGGCGCCTACGGCGCCATGATCTATCTGCGCTCCCACGACCGGCGCTCCCTGCTGCTCAGCACGGCCGCCGGGGTCCCGGTGGCCGCACTGGAGCCGTTTCGGCGGGTCTCGGTGCAGGGGTCCCTGCCTGCACCGGTGGCCTACCGGTCCAGGCGGAGGGTGCACCTGGCCGGAGCCGAGGACACCATGCGGCGGTTCCCACAACTGCTGGCGGGCCTGCCCTATGCGTTCGCGTCCGCGTACGCGCCGGTGACCTGTGGGGAGGAGACCTACGGTGTGCTGTGCGCGCTGTGGCCCGCCATGCCGGAGGGAGTACCCGCGGCGGTCCTGCGGAAGCTGCGTCAGAGCGCGCAGCGGCTCGGCGCGGATCTCGGGAAGCTGGTCGCGCAGGGCGGGACGGTGGAGGGCCGGGCCACCGTCCTGGAACTCCCGTGGCCGCCCGGTCCCGTCGTCCGCTTGGGCCTCTTCGATCTGGATCTGGAGACCCGGTCGATCACGCTCGACGACGAGCTCCGCGCGATCCTCGGTCTCGACCCGTCGGCCGGTCCCCGGACAGCTGCCGGGCGTTCTGTCGCAGGGCTGAGGCCAGGGCGGGAGGCTCGGGAACTCGTCGACGCGATCGACCCGGGCGACCTGCCCAAGATGCGGACCGCGTTGCGCCATGCCGAGCGCACCGGCCGCTTCCGGCCGCTGCGCCTGCGGATCAGGGACGAGACCAAGCGGACACGCCCGGTCCAGGTCTGGGCCGAGGTCCGTGACGCCGGCGGTTCCGCAGGGCGGCATCTGACGGGTGCGGTGCTGGACATCGGGACCGCCGCGGCGGCCGCGCAGGCGGTGGAGCGGCTGCGCAGGGGCGTCTTCTCCCTCGACCCGGACGGGCGGGTCGACTACGTGAATCTGGGAGCCGAGCTCCTCTTCGGGGTCCGTCGTGAGGAGCTCCTCGGCGAACGGCTGTGGGAGGCGCTTCCGTGGCTGGCCGATCCCGCCCATGAGGACCGCCACCGGGCTGCGGCGATCTCCCGGCTGCCGACGGGCTTCCTCGCTCGTCGCCCGCCGGACCGGTGGTTGGCCTTCAGCCTGTACCCGGACGCGCACGGCATGACCGGGACAGTCGTGCCGGGAACCCACCCCGCCGGGGACGATCTCCGCGACTCCGGGAGCACTGCCGCCGCCGGGGCGGGCGGGGAGGAGGCCCGACCGGGACCGGGCGCGGGCGCGACGGCCATCTACCACCTGCTCCGGCTGGCCAGCGCTCTCGCGGAGGCGGTGTCGGTGCGCGAGGTCTGCGAGGTCGTGGCCGAGCAGATCCTGCCCGCGTTCGGCGGGCAGGAGCTCGCGATCTACGTGGCGGAGGAGGGCCGACTGCACCTCGCGCTGCAGGTCGGCTACCCCAAGGGCTTCCTGGACCCGTTCGAGGGCACGCCGATGCGGGCCCGGCTGCCCGGCGCGGAGACGCTGACGAGCGGCGCTCCGATCTTCTTCGCCTCCGTCGACGAACTGTCCAGCGCCTATCCCGGCATTCCCCTGGACGAGATGTGCGCCTGGGCCTTCCTCCCGCTGATCGCCTCGGGGCGTCCGGTCGGCAGCTGCATCCTGGGGTTCGACGAGCCGCATCCGTTCACGTCGGAGGAGCGCGGGGTACTGACCGCCCTGGGCGGTCTGATCGCCCAGGCCCTGGAGCGGGCCCGGTTGTACGACGCCGAGTACGCGCTGGCCCGGGGACTGCAGCGGGCACTGCTCCCGCATGCGCTGCCCCAGCTGGAGGGCGTCGCCGTCGCCGCCAGGTATCTGCCCGGCACCCGTGGCATGGAGATCGGCGGGGACTGGTACGACGTGATCGTCACCCCGGGTGGGGTCTGCCTGGTGGTCGGCGACGTCGAGGGGCACAGCGTGGCGTCGGCCGGGCTGATGGGGCAACTGAGAAGCGCGGTCCGGGCGTTCGTGGCAAGCGGCCACTCGCCGGGCGAGGTGCTGGAGCATCTCAACCGACTGCTGATGGACCTCGGCTCGGGGTTGCTGGCAAGTTGCTGCCTGATCGAGCTGGCCCCCGCCTCGGGGAAGGCCTCCGGCGTGCGCGCGGGCCACCTGCCGCCGCTGCTGCGGCACCCGGACGGCAGCACGCACGTCCTCGAACTGGGCGGCGGAGTGCTGCTCGGCGTCGACCCCTGCGCCGCCTACCCCGCCGAGGAGCTGACCCTGCCCCCCGGGTCGGTACTCGCGTTGTACACCGACGGGTTGGTCGAGCGACCGGGAGTGCCGATCGACCAGGGCATCGACCGGCTGCGCACCTCGCTCGAACGCGCGGACGCCGCCTCCCTGGAGGAGGTCGCGGACCAACTCCTCGCGGACACGCTGCCCCCGTCCCACCGAGCGGACGACGTGGCCCTGCTGCTCGCCGCGCTCCACGGGTGAACGCCTGCTTTTCAGGTGCGGCGCGCCCGGTGCCTCAGGCGGTCAGGGTGGATGCCGGAGATGCCGTCGGGCGGGAGGGGTCCGACCAGCGGGCGGGGTCGGCGAGGATGCGGCGGACGGTGGTGAGTGCCGCGCCGAGGAGCGGGCCGCGCCGGCCGAGGTCGGAGGCCTGCAGTGCGTCAGGGGTCCAGGGTCGTACCCGGACGCGGGCGGTGAGTTCGGCGCCGATCGCGGGGAGCAGCCACTGCGCCAACTCCGCGTAGGCACCGCCGAGGACCAGGGCCGAGGGGTCGACCAGTTGCACGGCCGAGGTGAGCGCGATGCCGAGCGCGCTCCCTGCATCGGCCAGCGCGGTCAGCGTGGTCGGGTCACCCGCTGCGGCCCGTTCGGCGAGGGGCGCGACCGGGTCGCGGTGACCTCCGCGCAGCCCGGCGGCGCGCAGGACGGCACGCGCGCCCGCGTACTGCTCCAGGCAGCCGCGCGCGCCGCAGGCGCAGCGGGGACCGTCGGCGTGGACCGGGACATGCCCGAGCTCGCCCGCGAAGCCGCCCGCTCCGCGGAAGAGGCGTCCGTCGAGGACCAGCGCCGCGCCGATGCCGGTCTCGGCGGAGACGTGGAGCAGAGTCCCGGTGCGGCCTGCGGCCCACAGTTCGGCCAGTGCGCCGAGGTTGGCTTCGTTCTCCAACTCGGGTGCGGGCAAGGTCAGTTCGGCGGGCCAGTGGGCGGCGGGGGAGACCTGGTGCCAGCCGAGGTTGGGGGCGTGTTCAACGGTTCCCGGCGTGTGGCCGAGGATGCCGGGGACGGCCAGGACCGCTCCGGCGGGGTGCAGGCCGGCGGCTTCGGCCTCGGCGGTGGTCCGGGCGGCCAGCGCCGCCAGCTCGGCCAGGACCTGCTCGGGTGGGCGCTTCCGGTTGGCGGCCGGTATCCGGTGCCAGATCCGGGTCGCACCGCGCAGGTCGACCACGCAGGCACCGAGGTGGGCGGGGCCGACCTCCAGCCCGAGGCCGGCGGGTCCCCGGTCGTTGAGCGTGAGCGCCCGGCCGGGGCGGCCGACCCGGCCGGTCGGTGCGCTGTCCTGTTCGACCAGCAGCTCGGTGGCGGCCAGGTCGTCGACCAGGCTGGAGACGGCCGTGCGGGTCAGGCCGGTGCGGGTCGCGACCGCGGCGCGGGAGAGGGGGCCGTGCTCGGCCACGGTGGACAACACCAGCGTGAGGTTCTGGCGTCGCATCCCCTGCTGGGACGCCGGGCCTACGGGCCCGCTCGGCGGCGCGTCGCGCACGGTCACTTCCTCCCTGTCCCTGTCCGGATCCCTGTCCCGGTCCTGGTTCGGCCTGGTCACCGCGGTTGTTGCAGGGCCCGGGCTCGGTGCAGCGTATCGGTGATGCGGTCCAGGGCAACGTCGTCCCTGGGCAGCGGGTCGAGGAGCGGGCCGTCGGCGGTGTGCCAGCGGCGGGCGACCGCGTCGGCGCTCTCGCCGGTCAGCAGTGCGGCGGCCTGCGCGGCGGCGCCGAGGGCCACCAGCTCCTTGGTGCGCGGTACTTGGACCGGGCGCCCGGACAGCCGCCGGACCGTGTTCTGCCATGCACGGCCCTGCGCGCCCCCGCCGATCAGCAGCAGCGGCCGGTCGCTGGAGTCGCGCTCGCCGCCCGCGCGCAGCACCTCGCCGAGTGCGGTGAGCAGCGCGTGCGCGGCACCGTCGTAGGCGGCCTGGAGCAGCTGACCGGGTGTGGTGTCGTGCCGCAGGCCGTGGAGGAGGCCGCTGGCCAGCGGCAGGTTGGGGGTGCGCTCGCCGTCGAGGTAGGGGAGGACGACGGCGGTCCCGCCCGGTTCGACGTCGTCGCGGTCGCGGCCGAGCAGCGCGGCGATCCGGTCCACGGCGAGCGTGCAGTTGAGGGTGCAGGCCAGTGGCAGCCAGCAGCCGAGCGCGTCCGCGAATCCGCAGACGGTGCCGCTCGGGTCCTGCGGCCGACCGGCCGTGGCCGCGTAGACGGTGCCGGAGGTGCCGAGGCTCAGCACGGGCCGGGCCGGTTGCCCGGCTGTGGCGGACAGACCGAGACCGAGTGCGGCGGCCATGTTGTCGCCGGTACCGGTGGCCACCGGCGTCCCGGGGCGCAGCGGTCCGCCCGCGCGGGTCAGGCCTGCTCGCGCGCCGGGAGAGAGGACGGCGGGCAGCTTCGCCGGGTCCAGGCCGATCAGGTCGAGGATCGCGCTGTCGTAAGAGCCGGAGGAGCCCGAGGTGTCGCTGTCGTCGGGGGTCCACCAGCCGGTACCTGACGCGTCGCCTCGGTCGGTGACCGCCTCGCCCGTCAGGCGCTCGGTGAGGTAGTCGTGCGGCAGTCGGACCGCTGCGGTCCGCTCGGCGGCACGGGGTTCGGTCGCGCGCAGCCAGGCCCACTTGGCTGCGGTGAACGCGGCGGTCGGCACACTGCCGGTGTGCTTCGCCCAGGCGTGCGCGCCGAGCGCGTCGGCCAGTGCCTCGGCCTGTGGTGCGGACCGGACGTCGTTCCACAGCATCGCGGGCCGCACCGGCGCGCCCGACGCGTCGAGGGTGACCAGCCCGTGCTGCTGGGCGGCGACCGACACGGCCTGCGCCCGATCGGCCAGGCCGGTGGCGGCGACGGCCTCGGTGAGCGCCCGCCACCACTGCTCCGGGTCGCTCTCGCGGCCGTCCCCGCCGCGCCCGCCGCTGACCTGGTGCGTGGCGCGCCCCTCGCCGACCACGGCGCCCGTGTCGACGTCGACGGCCAATGCCTTGGTCGCCTGGGTCGAGCTGTCCACACCGATGACCACCCGTGTGGTCGCCGCCCTGCTGTGGCTCATCGCGCACGCCTCCCTGCTCTGCCTGATTTCGCGCTCCTGCGCCGTCGGGCTTCCCTCGGCGGCTCTCGCATACTAATTTGTCCAGTGCCATTACGAATAGATCCGGAGACCGCCGATGACCCGTGACAGCCTCGCCCCCGCACCCGAGCACAAGTTCACCTTCGGTCTGTGGACCGTCGGTTGGCAGGGCCGTGATCCCTTCGGCGACGCGACCCGCCCCGCCCTCGACCCGGTCGAGTCGGTGCAGCGCCTGGCCGCGCTCGGCGCGTACGGGGTCACCTTCCACGACGACGACCTGATCCCCTTCGGGGCGGCCGAGGCCGAGCGCGAGGCGACGGTCAAGCGGTTCCGGGCAGCCCTCGACGCCGCCGGGATGCGGGTGCCGATGGCGACGACCAACCTGTTCACCCACCCGGTCTTCAAGGACGGCGCGTTCACCGCCAACGACCGTGACGTGCGCCGCTACGCGCTGCGCAAGACGATCCGCAACATCGACCTCGCGGTCGAGCTCGGCGCCGAGGTCTACGTCGCCTGGGGTGGACGCGAGGGCGCGGAGTCGGGCGCGGCCAAGGACGTCCGGGTCGCGCTGGACCGGCTCAAGGAGGCCTTCGACCTGCTCGGCGAGTACGTCGAGTCGCAGGGCTACGACCTGCGTTTCGCGATCGAGCCGAAGCCCAACGAGCCGCGCGGCGACATCCTGCTCCCGACGGTCGGTCACGCGCTGGCGTTCATCAACGAGTTGGAGCGCCCCGAGCGGGTGGGCCTCAACCCCGAGGTCGGGCACGAGCAGATGGCCGGGCTGAACTTTCCGCATGGCATTGCACAGGCGCTGTGGCACGGCAAGCTGTTCCACATCGACCTCAACGGCCAGTCCGGGATCAAGTTCGACCAGGACCTGCGCTTCGGCGCGGGCGACCTGCGGCAGGCGTTCTGGCTGGTCGACCTGCTGGAGTCGGCCGGGTACCAGGGACCGCGCCACTTCGACTTCAAGCCGTCGCGCACGGAGGACTTCGCAGGAGTGTGGGCGTCGGCCGCGGCCTGCATGCGCACCTACCTGCTGCTGGCCGAGCGCGCCCGCGCCTTCCGCGCCGACCCCGAGGTCGTCGCGGCGCTGGCCGAGTCACGGCTGCCCGAACTCGCCCTTCCCACGGCCGGGGACGGCCTCTCCGGCCTGCTCGCCGACCGGCTCGCCTTCGAGGACTTCGACGTCGAGTCCGCCGCACGCCGGGGCATGGCCTTCGAGGCGCTCGACCAGCTCGCCCTGGAGCACCTCCTCGGCGCGCGGTGAACCTCCCTCGGCGCGCTATTTCTTGACCTCGGTGAGGGAGCGGAGCGCGAGGGCACGTTGGCTCAGCGCGGTGAAGTCCGGCGGGGTGTCCGTCCGGCTCGACTGGCCAGTGAACAGCACCATCGCGACGGTGCTGTTGTCGGCCCAGGCGCAGACCGGCATCCAGACGCCGTTCGCATGGCCCACGGCGCACTGGAGGACGCCTCCGAGGGAGCCGCTCGGCTCGGTCGTCTTGTCGCTCACCGTGCCGATCCCGCTCCAGACGGCCGCCTCCTCGGTGTCCGGCGCGTACACCTTGCCGTAGCCGCCGACCAGGGCGACCTGCGGGAGCTTGTCGCCGACGTGGGTGACGTAGGCGGCGGCGACGGGCGTGGCTCCCGCCTGTTGGAGCGGGCCGCCCGCGGTGCTGAGCGCCGTCAGCATCCCGTTGGTCGGGTCCGAGGTCAGGCCCTGGAAGCTGCTCGGCGGGGCGAGTCGGTAGGTGCCCAGCTTCGCCAGCATCGGGCCGAAGTACGCGTAGGCGCCGCCCGCCGCAGCGACCAGCAGCACGAGAACGCCGAGGCAGCAGCCGAAGCGGCGGCGTCGCCGGGGCTCGGGCGCGGGTCCGGGAGCGTCGACCGGCGTCTCGGAGCGCAGTGGCGGCAGGGCACTTGACGCCTGGTACTCCTCGTCGAGGCGCCCGAGCTCGGCGTAGGGATCCGGCGCCGGACGCTGCCGCGGGGGCCGTTGTGGCTGTGTCTGCGGCTGCGGGGGCTGTGGGGGCTGCGCGTACGGGTCCGGGTACGGGTAGGGCGCGGGGTGCTGGTAGGCGTCCGCGGGGACGTCGCCGTACCCGGACCCGTAGCCGTATTCGTACCCGTATGCGTCGGCAGCGGGCTGCGCCGGAGCCTCCCACGGCTGCCCGTAGGGGGCCTGCGGTTGTCCGTACGGCTGCTGCGGATGCTGCGGTTGCCCGTAAGGATCCTCGGACTGCCCGAACGGAGGCGGGTAGGTCGACATGGGTGCCCATGAGAGCGCCGTGTTCGCCCACGTGTCAACGGTTGTCAGAGCCCTGCCAGCGCCCGGTTCTTACAGTGCCGGGCCCTGGGCCGGACGCTTTGGAGTGCCATATTCCGATTGGGGTGAATTGGCGTGCCTTCGAAGGCGCAGGATTCTTACCGGGGCGGTGCGGGTCAGTAGCCTGCGCAGTCGCCAGTAGTGCTGCTGCGTCCGCTGGACGAGGGTCAGGGCGGTGATGCGGTCGCACGACGTCAGCCGGTACTTGAGCCGTAGGGGCGGACTGAGCGTGGCCAGGTGCTCGGGGTCGACCTCCTGGAGCAGTCGGCTGACGTGCTGTTGGTAGGCCGCGCGGTAGGCGCGGTCGCCGCGGCAGACCCAGGCGAAGAACATGGGGAGCTCCTCGCGGAGCGTGTTGTCGTCGTAGAGGCGCAGCTGGGCCGCGCGGTCGGCGGGATCCACGTGGTCGCGGGCAAGCAGCCAGGCGCGGACCAGCTCGACGGAGCGGACGCGGTCGATCAGGCCCTGGGGGTCGGTGCGCTTCTGGGTGATCGACAGCTGGCCTTCCTGGCGGATCCGCCAGTGGTAGACGGGCTCGTGGAGGACGTCGACGCCGGCGGCCAGGAAGTGGAGCGGGATGCTGACGGGCGCGTCCTCGTAGAGCATGCCTTCCGGGTAGAGCAGGCCGGCGTCCTCGAAGAAGCGGCGGCGGTAGACCTTGTTCCACGCGGTACGGTCCCTGACCAGCGTGGGCAGGCGGGTGACGTGCGTGGCGGGCAGGTCCCGGCGGAACGGTTCCTGGTGGACCCGGGAGGGCACGTAGCCGTCGGCGGTCAGCCGCAGCACGTTGCCGGTGGCGAAGTCCGACCCGGTCCGGTCGAGCGACGCGACCATCCGGCGGTAGGCGTCGGGCGGCAGGGTGTCGTCGCTGTCCATGAAGGCGAGGTACTCGGCCCGGTCGCTGACGTTGCGCCATCCGGTGTTCCTGGCTGCGCCCAGCCCCCGGTTCTCCTGGCGCACCAGCCGGAAGCGGGGGTCCGCCTCCGCGTACGCCTGCGCGATCGCGGCGGACCGGTCGGTGGACCCGTCGTCGACCATGACGCACTCGAAGGCGTCCAGGGACTGGCCGGCGATCGAGTCCAGGCATTCCTGGAGGTAGTCCTCGACGTTGTAGATCGGGACGACGACGGAAAGTCGTGGCGTCATCGCTGGAGCCATGAGGGTCTCCTGCCTCGCACATTGTGTTCGTGAGGTCACGCTAAGCGGTGGGCAGGCCTCCCGCGAACGGGCGTGCGCGGCGTGCGACGCGCCGACGGCCCTGCTGAGCTGGCGGGGCATCGGTGGGGTCGACGGAGGAGGACACGATGGCGCGAGACGGCTGGGCAGCGTCCCGGGAGCCGGGGTCGGACGACGACCTCCGGGCGTTCGCGGAGCCGGACGACCTGTCGGACGCGCCTTTGGTGCGCGGCGACCGCACCGACGGCGACGACCGCACCGACGGCGACGACCGTGGCGACGAGTTCGAGCTGCCGGACGAGCTTCCTGTCGAGGACCGGCGGTAGACGGTCGTTCGTTGCCGTCGTTCGTTCAGAACCTGAACGCTCCAGGGATTCTCACGGCATCGCCGGTCCTAAGTCTTGACGTGTCCGCGACGGTGAACCAGACTCTCGACGAGTGGACCTGAGGTCTACACCAATCCTCCGCGCGTGCGGACGCGGGCCCCGTCGTCCCCTGGAGTGACGCATGCTCTCCCGACGCACCTTCCTCGCCGCCACGGCCACCGCCACGGCGACCGCACTCACCGCCCCGGCCTGGCTGCCGGGGCTCGCCGCACCGGCTGCAGCCGCCGCGTCGCTGCCGATCACGCTGCAGAACAACTCCGGCTCGAACACCGTCTACGCCTACATCTCCGGTGCGGACAGCACCGGGTGGCCCGGATTCGTCGCGGCGGACGGATCCTTCCAGCAGCTGCCGAGCCCCTCGTCGAACCTCACGCCGGCGCCCGACTACTCCATCGCGCTGGGCGCTTCGGGCACGTCCACCACGGTCCCGCTCTCCGAGTACGTCATCGGCGGTCGCGTCTGGTTCTCCGTCGGCCAGAAGATCCAGTTCTTCGTCAACCCGCCCAACGGCGGCGGGGTTCCCGGCCTCGTCCAGCCGGGGTTCACCACTTCGGACCCCAACTGGCAGACCAACTGGACGTTCTGCGAGTTCACCTACAACAGCGCCAACCTCTACGCCAACATCAGCTACGTCGACCTGGTCGCCTCGCCGATCTCCATGCAGTCCACCGGAAGCGCCGGCAACCAGAGCGTCAGCCCGCTGCCCGACGGTGCGCTGTCCTCGATCGCGTCCGGGCTGGTCGCCCAGCATGCGAGCGACGGTGCGCCGTGGGACACCCTGGTGGCCACCGACAGCGGCGGCACCGTGCTGCGCGTCATGGCCCCCACGCACTCCACCGTCGACTTCGGCGGCTACTGGACGTCCTACCTCGACCAGGTCTGGAGCCGCTTCGCGGGAACGACGCTGACGGTCGACACTCAGTCCCTCGGCGTCTTCTCCGGCACGGTCTCGGGCGGCGTCCTCACCTTCTCCGGTCTGAACGACGACGGCGTGGCGTTCACCGTGCCCAGCGCGGCGGACATCTTCAGCTGCAACAGCGGGCCGCTCTACAACTCCGGCGGCGACGCCCGCGGCGCGGTGGCCGCCCGCCTGGCCGCCGCGCTGAACCGCAGCACGCTGCTGCTGGCCGGGGGCGAGAACCAGCCCAGCGGGGTCACGCCCGCCCAGTACTACACGGACGCGACCACCAACCACTACGCCCGCCTGGTCCACCAGTACGCGTCCATCGGGTACGCGTTCCCGTACGACGATGTCGGCCCGACCGGTAGCGCGCCGGTCGACGGACACCTCCAGGACCCCGCGCCGACCTCCTGGACCATCTCGCTGGGTAGTTGACCAGCCGTCAGTTATCTGCCAGCGCGCCGCCATTGGAGGCCGCCGACGGTGCCGCCGCACGCCCGGGTGGGTGCGGCGGCCGCGGGGACGGCCGGTTCGCCCGGCGGGAGAGTGCCGTGGGCGGCGAAGTAGGCCAGGTCGGTGGCCCGTTCGGCGGTCAGCGCGGCGGTCGACGCGGCGGCGTTCTCGTAGGAGTCGGCCGGGGCGGGGCCCGCGAGAGGCCCGGCGACCGTGGAGAACGGGGTGGACCCCGGGTCCTCGCCGGAGGGGTTGGTCCAGCCGCATTCGTTGAAGTACAGCGCGTCCGTGGCAGCGGACCCGACCGCGATCACCAGGTAACGGCCCGTCAGCGCGGCTGCCCAGGCGGAGGCGAAGGACCGGGTCACCTGGCTCGCGGGCAGCCCGGCCGCTGCCGCGGCGGACTGGGCGGTGGCGGCGTCGGCCGGGGTGGCCGCGTAGAGCAGGACCTCGTCGGGCCAGGCCGACGGCTGGGACGGCAGGGCGGACAGGGTCCAGTCCGCGCCCGGCGCGGCGCCCAGGACGGTGCTCGTGTCCGCCGACAGGCCGGCGCTCTCGGTGAGGCCGGGCTCCTGGAACAGAAAGAGTTCCTGCGGGTGGCCGTACTGCGGATAGGCGCTCATTCCGGCGAGCCCTTCGGCGGTGCCGGGCAGCGTGGTGGTGGACCAGGCGCTGCCGTCCCAGGCGGTGACAGCCGGTGCGCCCGAGGCGGTGAGGTAGGACACCTCGACGCCCGTCGCGCCGGTGCTGCCTGCGCCGGCGGTGGCCGACGGCAGCAGGGCGGTGGTCGCGATGAGCGGCGTACCGGGCGCGGGTGCTCCGGGCAGCTCGGCGACGGACCAGCCGCCGCGCCCGGTCGAGACGGCCTCGGCGAGGTGGCCCCCGGTGTCGGTGTAGAAGGCCGCGACCCGGTCGGAGGCCTCGGTCACCGCGGTCAGCGCGCTGTCGTGGGCGATCGGGAAGTCCGAGCCGATCCGCTCGCTCGTCCAGGCGCCGGAGGTGTTCTGGGTGACCGCCAGGGTCCCGTCGCCCGAGTGGTGGAAGAGCACGACTGCGGTGCCGGCGCCGCCGCCGCCGGTCGCGGCGAGGGCGAGGGCCCCGCGCGCCGCGTCGGGGAAGGCCGGGCCGGGGAGCACGGTGGTGGTCCACCGGCCGTTGTGCTCGGCGGCTTCGGCGAGCCGCCCGTCGGCGGCGTAGAAGAAGACCTCAGGGGTGGGCGAACCGCCCTCGGCGGCGTTCCCGTCGCCGTTCACGGCTGCCGCGACGATCGCGCTGCCCGGAGCCGGGGAGCCGGGCAGGGTGGTCGCCGTCCAGCCGCCGCTGCCCAGTGAGGTCTCGGCGAGCGTGCCGTCGGCCGCGCGGTAGAAGGAGTGCGGGGTGCGGGCGTCCGCTGCCGCCGGGTCGGACCAGCCGAGCGAGGCCACCGCCGGTGCGTGCGCGGGGACGACGGGGGAGGGCTGCCCGGGGACGGTCTGACGCAGCCAGTCCACGCCGTCCGAGGTCTCGGCGGCGAGGGTGCCGTCCGCGCCCGGGGTGATCAGGTACTGGTCCAGCAGGCGCGCGGAGTACCAGAGCGAGGGGTCGGGGACGTCGACGACGGTCGAGGAACTGCCCGCCACGTCCACGGTCCAGGCCCTGACGGCGGCGGTGCCCAGGTCGGAGGTCGCGGTGAGGGTGACGGTGTAGACGCCGGGGCCGGGGAAGACGTGGTCCACCGACTGCGTGGCGGTGTTGGTGTCGCGGCCGTCGCCGAAGGTCCAGTAGTACTGGGCGACCGTGCCGCCGGTTTGCGCGGCGTGCCCGTCGAGGTGGATCTGCGCTCCCGCGACCGCGGCGTGCGGGCCGCTGATCGAGACCGCCGGGGCGGGCGCCTGGCGGACGGCGGGCGGCTTGACGATCACCCACTGCTCGCCCGCGCCCCAGACCCCGGCGGCCCAACTGGTCAGCGACACATGGGTGTCGTACTCGGCGGTGATGCCGTTCGCGCCGAGGAAGTCGCCGTCCACCAGGTCGACCGTGCCGTCCGGGTGCGTGGCGGAGACGATGCCGACATGGTCGGCGAAGCGGGACGCGTTCACCGGGCCGGGAGGGAAGAACACCACGGCGTCTCCGGGAGCGGCCGTGCCGCCGTCCACCGTTGGCGTCTGCCCGTGCTGGAGCGCCCAGGCGTAGAAGGAGACGGACCCGGCGTTGAGGGTGTCGACGTCCTGAGTGACACCCGCCTGCATCCAGGCCCACTTGGCGAAGTCGGCGCACCAGGACTCGTTCTCGTTCTCCACGCCGAAGCGGGTGTCGGAGCCGCAGCCGTCGGAGTTGGGCGAGAAGGCGCCGTCCAGGGTGCTGAACGGGTCGCAGTCGACACCGTCGAAGGAGGTGACCGCAGGGGTGGTGGCGAGCCCGACCTGGCCGAGCGCGATCCGCGCGATCGAGCCGCCGAGTCCTTCGCCGGTGGTGCCGGTGGTGCCGGCGGCTCTGGCCGTGGCTGCGGTGCCCGTGTGGGCGGCGCAGGCCGCCGGACCGGCCAGGCCCCAGGCGGTGCGCACCGCCTGCGGGAGACCGAGGCCGCACTCCAGCGGCCCGGCCTCGCCCACCAGGCGCCAACTGCGCCCGGAGTCCGTACTGGTGAAGAGGCCGGTGCCCGCGCCGTCCTGGAACGACGCTTGCACCTGGGCCCCGGCCGAGGCGGCGGGCAGGAACGAGGCCTCCGCCCACCGCGTGCCCGTCGCCGGGTCGGTGGCGGTGCGCACCGAGCCGGCACGAACCCCCGCTACGGCGTCGGACGACAGGTGACGTCCCGTCATGAAGGCCTGCTCCAGCACCGACGCCGAGGTTGACGCCGATGCTGACGCCGGATCAGCGACGGCGGTCGCGGTGGGCGCAGTGGCGACGCAGCCCACCGCGACCATCGCCGCTCCCACCGTGAACCGCATCAGTGCGCGGAATGCGGGCACCTGAAATACCTCCAACCGGAGAGGAGTTCAGTCGGCGAAGCGCTTCTGCAGCCGCAGCAGGACCGCGGAGACCGCGACCACGATGACGAAGCCGAGCAGGGCCAGGGCTGTGGCCAGGCCCATGGACTGGGCGGTGGTGCCGAAGCCCCCGAAGCCCGTGCGGTAGAACAACGTGCCGAGGACGTCGGTGGAGTAGTCCGGCCCGGCCTGTGAGCCTTCGAGGATGTAGATCAGGTCGAAGGTTCCGAACGCGCCGATGAAGTTCATGGTGGTGACCAGGAGGATGGTCGGCCGGATCGCGGGAATGAGCACCGACCACAGCGTGCGGAACCGTCCGGCGCCGTCCAGGGCGGCGGCGTCCAGCATGTCCTGCGGTACGTCCATCAGCGAGGCGAGGAAGAGCAGCACCGGGAAGCCCATCCCGGCCCACGCCGTGATCACCGCGATGGTCGGCAGCGCCAGCGTCGGGGAGCCGAGGAACGGCGCGGCCAGCGCGTCCAGGTGCAGCGTGTGCAGGACGCTGTAGACCACACCGGTGTCGGGCTCCAGGTACACCGTCCACACGTAGGCGATGGCCACCGGCGGCAGGGTGAACGGCAGCATCAGGATGACCGAGTAGCGCCGCGACGCCTTCTCGCTCTGCAGCAGCAGGAGGTAGGCCAGCGCGATGCCGACCACCAGCGTGAGCACCATCGAGATGGCGAAGAAGTACAGGTTGTGCTCGACGGCGTGCCAGAACTCGGGCGCGAACTGGGAGTCGAAGAGCGTGTACGCGTAGTTGCGCAGGCCGATGAAGTCGTTGAGCGGGCCGGTGCCGTCCCAGTTGTAGAAGCTGTACCGGACGCCGGAGAGCAGCGGGTACACGACGAACACGGAGAACAGCGCCAGGCAGGGCAGCACCAGCCCGGCAAGCACCAGGCGCTGACGACGCGCGCCCCGCCGGCGCGCGGAGCGGCCGACCTCGCTCCGGGGGGCGCCTTTGGCCGGGTGCGCCTGAGGGGTGTCTGCCGCGGCCTCGACGGTGGCCGACACCGAGGCGTCGACGGAGCCGGAGGCGGTCGTGGGAACGTCCATCGCGGTCGTCAGTTCTTCTTGCCGAAGTACCAGGTGAGCTGCGAGTCGATCTGCGCGGCGGCCTGTTGCGGCGTGATCTTGCCCTCCAGCAGCGGCACGGCGATGTTCTGCTCGGCGGTGAAGATGCCTGGATCGGTGGTCGCGGACTTCGTCCTGATGTCCGTCGAGCTGACCGGCGGGGTGTCCATGGGCGAGCGGATGCCGAAGACCGGGTTGACGCTCTGCGTCTGGTACCACTGCGCCGCCTGCACGCTCAGCGGGTAGCTGGAAGGTACCTGCACGCCCTGGACCGGCGAGATCTCACCGGCGATCTGGGTGAACGCGTCGCCGAAGGCCTTGGTCGCGGTGAAGGCGACGACCTTCTTGGCCGCGGCGGCATCGGCGGAGGACCTGATGCTCGCGTTGAGGGAGATGTCGCCGTCCGCGTACCAGTCCTCGCGCGGCTGCTTGCCGTCCGGCGAGGGCACCAGCATCTGACCGTACTTCAGCGACGGGTCGACCTGGTTGATCGTCGCCGTGTCGAAGCCGCCGTCGATGATGAACGCGGCCTTGCCGAGCGCGAACTGGGTCTCCTGCTCGTTGCCTGCCGAGCCGACGGCCTGCCAGTTCGGCTCCAGGTACGGCGCGAGCTGCTGGAACGCGGCCAGCGTGTTGACGAACTGCGGCGTGGTGTAGTCGGCCTGCTTGGCGGTGATGGCCTGGGCCGTGGCGTCGTCGAGGGTCGACGCCCCGATCGCGTCGATCTGCAGGGCGAGCAGCCACTGCTGCACGCCCATCGCGTACATGGGCGTGACCCCCTTGGACTTCAGCTGCCCCATGGCCGACAGCAGTTGCTGCCAGGTCTGCGGCACGGCCACGCCGTTGTCGGAGAGCAGCTGGGTGTTGTAGTAGAGCTCCATCGTCTGTACGGCGAACGGCACGCCGTAGGTCCTGCCCTGGTACCGGGTGGGGGCCAGCGCGGTGTTGCTGATCGTCGAGGTGTCGACGCTGCCGTCCAGCGGGGCGGCCATCTTGGCGGCGGCGTACTTCATGGTGCCCTCGCCGGCGCGGTCGTAGAAGACGTCCGGACCGGCGCCGCCGTTCATCGCGGTCTGCAGCACCGAGTCGTAGGAGGTCGGGCTGATGGCGCGGAAGTTGATCCGGACGTCGACGCCCTGTTTGTTGAGGTCCTGCTGCACGGTCTGCCAGACCGGCGCGTCCTGGGACCGCCAGGACCACACCGTCACGGTCGGCTCGCCGGAGGACCCGCCGGAGGTGCCGCAACCGGAGAGGCCGAGCGTGGCTGCGACGATCGTGCAGGAGAGCAGCGCTGCCGTGGTGCGCGGGCTGCGGCGGCGGGCGCCGGGGGTGGAGGTCATGTGGGGGTGCATCCTTTCGAGGACCCGGATCAGGGGAGAAGGACTGGGGCGGGGTGGCCGGACAGGCACGCGCGGGTCACATCTTCACGCCGCCGCTCGTCAGGCCGCGCCGGAACTGCCGTGCGACCAGCAGGAATCCCACGATCGTGGGCAGCGAGACGATCACCAGTCCGGCCAGCAGCAGTTGCCAGGCGGTGGTGTGCTCGCCGACGAACGACAGGATGCCGACGGGGACCGTCATGTTCTGCGGATCCTGGATCAGCAGCAGCGGGAGGAAGAACTCCTTCCAGGCCATGAGGAACTGGAAGACGGCGACGATGCCGAGGGCCGGGCGCACCAGGGGCAGGACGACGTGCCAGTAGATCCGCAGCGGTCCGGCGCCGTCCATCACGGCCGCCTCCTGCAGCTCGAACGGGATTGAGCGCATGTAGTTGACCAGGATGAAGACGCTGTAGGAGATGCCGCCGGAGGCGAAGACCAGCACCAGCGCGGTGAGGGTGTTCAGCAGCTGCAGGTTCTCGATCAGGATGAAGATCGGCAGCGCGATGATCTGGATCGGCAGGGCCAGGCCCGACACGAAGAACAGGTACAGCAACTGGTTGCCGCGGAAGCGGTAGCGCGAGATGACGAACGCCGCCAGCGAGGACACCAGCAGGATCACCGCGACCGTCGCACCCGCCACGATCAGGGTGTTGAGCAGGAACTGGCCGAGATCGCCCTCGGACCAGGACTGCGAGTAGTTCTCCAGATGGACCTTGGTCGGCAGGGACAGCGGCGTGCCCAGGATGCCGGGGATGTCCTTGATCGAGAGGTAGACCACGAACAGCAGCGGCACCAGGACGACCGCGGAGGCGAGCACCAGCACGGTGTGGCCGACGAAGGGTGCGGCGCCGGCTCTCCCCCTCCCGCGCTCGCGCCGGAGAGCGCGTCCGGGACGGCGGGTGGCCCCGGAAGGCTGGTTGACGGCGGCCACAACGAGGGTCCTTCCGTAGGTGGGTTCGGGTCGGTCCCAATCTCCGAAGGTGGTCGGAAGGTTACCGATGGTGGAAAAAATGCGTCAATGGTTTACGCGAATCCGCGTGCCCCGCGTCGCGCTGGGCCCGGATGACGCTCGCGCTGGGCCCGCCGGACAGACGCTAGGCCGCAGGAGACCCCTGCGGGCGCCGGAATCCCGGTATATGACGGAGCATCAGCACGTCGCCGCCGCGAAGGCCTGCGCGGCATCGGCGACGGCGGCGCGCAGGGGGTGCACGCTGCCGCCGTCACGTGTCGGGTGGACGCGGTTGGTCAGCAGCACCACCGTCAGGCCGCGGTCGCGATCCGTCAGCAGCGAGGTGCCGGTGAAGCCGGTATGCCCACGGGAGGCGACGCCCGCTGTGCCCATCCACGCCGTCTCGCCGATGCGCAGGCCCAATGATGCGCCGTGGGACGGGCGTTCGCCGTCGGGCGGGAGCACGGTGGGGAACTGGTCGTCCCACATCCACGCGGCGGTGCGCTCATCCTCACCGCGGCGGACGGCCTCGGCGAACCGCACCACGTCCTCCAGCGTCGCGAAGAGCCCGGCGTTGGCCGCCGTTCCGCCCAACGACCATGACGCCTCGTCATGCACGATCCCGCGGACGGTGCCCCGGGCGAACTCCGGCTGGCGCTCGGTCGCGGCGGTGCGCGCGGGGTCGGGCCGGAAGGTGGTCGCGGCGAGGTCGAGCGGGGTGAGCGTGTGCCGTCGGACCAGGGCCTCCCACGGCTCGCCGGTGGCGCGCTCCGCCAGCAGCATCGCGGTGAGGTAGCCGGTGCAGGCGTACTCCCAGCGGGTGCCGGGCGGGGCGGTGAGCGGGGTGGCGGCCAGGTCGGCCAGGAGCGCGCGGCGGTCGGGAGGCCAGGAGCCCTGGGCACCCGGGGCGGTGCGCCCCTCCGCCGCCGGACGCCAGCCGTCCCAGACGGCGGGCAGGCCGGAGGTGTGGGTCAGTAGCTGACGCAGCGTCACCTTGGCGCGCTCACCCTCGCGGTACTCCGGCAGCTGCTCAGCCAGCGGCGCGTCCAATGCCAGCGCGCCGGACGCGACGAGGCCGAGCAGCGTGTGGGCGGAGTAGGCCTTGGTGACGGAGGCCAGGTCGAAGAGGGTGTCGGGGTCGACCGACTGCTGCCGGTCCGTGGGTAGTTCGGTGCCGTCGTCGCCGACCTGCTGGAGCACGCCCGTCCGGTGCCGCAGCACCGGCTCGCCGAGGACGGTCACCGCGACGGCGGCGGCCGAGCAGGTCCGGCGGGCGACGGCCGCGTCGACGAGGGCGGTGATCCGGTGGAGCGGGTCGGTCATGGTGCGCAGGCCCCCTCGCGTGCCTCCTCGGTTGCCTTCTCGCGTGCCGCCTGGGTTGCCTCCTCGGTTGCCTCCCCGGACGTGAACAGGGCGGCCGGGTAGGTCGCGTGGACCGTGGTGGCCGGGCCGCTCAGTGAGCGCGGGTCGCGTCCCTCCTCCAGCGCGCGGCGCAGGGTGTCCGAGCCCCACAGCCGGTCCAACGCGCAGCCCTGCTCCGACGCGGGTGTCCCGGAGCCGCGCGGCAGGACGCGCAGCTCGTCCGGGTAGAGCCCGGCCAGCGCCCACAGCAGGGTCAGCCCCGTCCGCACGGGGGCGAACGCCGCGGCGTCGGTGACGTGGAGTGAGACCCCGCGCAGCACCTGGCCTGCGTACATGTGGAACACCGGCCGGAACCAGGTCTCCCGCCAGAGCACGCCGGGCAGCTCCTGCTCGCGCAGCAGGGGCAGCAGCCGGTCGTCGACGTAGGGTGCGCCGACGGTCTCGAACGGGCGGGTCGTGCCGCGTCCCTCGCTCGCGTTGACTCCTTCGACCAGCCCGGTCGCGGGGTAGACCAGCGCGGTGTCCGCGGTCGGCAGGTTGGGGGAGGGCGGCACGAAGGGGTGGCACGCGCCCGGCGACCGGTCCTTCCAGCCGCCGACCGTCACCACGACCGGATCCGGTAGCGGGGTTGACGTCCCGGCCGAGCGCAGGGCGGCCAGCCGGGCGATCTCCCCGGCGGTCAGGCCGTGCCGCAGCGGGATGTCCAGCCGCCCGACGAAGCTCCGGTACGCCGGGTCCAGGCCGGGGCCCTCGACCGTGGTCCCGCCGAGCGGGTTGGGGCGGTCGAGGACGGCGAAGGGGACGCCGGTGCGGGCGGCAGCAGCCATGCAGTCCAGCATGGTCGAGGTGTAGGTCCAGTAGCGAGTACCTACGTCCTGCATGTCGAAGACGACGGCCTCGGGTCCGGTGGCGGCGATCGCCGCATCCAGGTCGGCGGCGGGCAGTTCGTAGGTGTCGACGATCGGGATGCCGGTGGCCGGGTCGTTGCCGGTGCCCTCGGACCTGCCGGCCTGCGCCGTGCCGTGCAGGCCGTGCTCGGGCGCCAGCAGCGCGGTCACGGTGAAGCCGCGTTCGCGCAGCGCGTCCACTCCGCGCCGCAGGTCGGCGGTGAGGCCGGTGGCGTTGGTGGCCAGCGCGATGCGACGGGCGGGCAGCAGGTCCGGATCGGCCAGCAGCCGGTCCAGGCCGGTGGTCACGGTCGGCATCGCGGTGGGCGTCGCGGTCCTCACGGCGGAACACGCTAGCCGGGGCTCCGGGACGGGTCAACGGGTTCCGGTATCCGTCGTTCAGCCGTAAATTACCGACCTCGGCTTCGCCCGCGCCCCGACCGCCTGGCAGGCATGTGCGAAGGCCGTCGACCTGGTCGGCTGCGAGTCCGTAGGATTTCGCCATGACGCAAGGGACTGAACGGCGGCGGCGTGACGCACGGAAGGCGACGGCTGTGCCCTCCGTGCCGCCGCAGAGCGTGGTGGTCCGGATCAGGGCCCTGCTGCCGACCCTGCCGCCCTCCGAACGGCGGGTGGCGGAGGCGGCGATCGCGGATCCAGGCGCGGTGGCGGGCAAGACCATCAGCGAGTTGGCCGCCGAGTGCCGCACGTCCGAGACCACCGTGGTGCGGTTCTGCCGTGCCGTCGGCCTGAAGGGCTACCCCGATCTCAGGATCGGGCTGGCCGCCGCGGCCGGGCAGGAGGACGGCTCCGCGAGCTGGACCGCCGTCGGCAGCGACATCGGCCCGCGCGACCCGCTCGCGGAGGTGGTCAACAAGCTCGCCTTCGCGGACGCCCGCGCGGTGGAGGACACCGCCGCGCAACTGGATCTGGACGCCCTGCAGCGGGCCATCGACGCGGTGGCCGCGGCCGACGCGGTCGACCTCTACGGAGCCGGGGCCAGCGCGCTGATCGCCCTGGACCTGCAGCAGAAGCTGCAGCGGATAGGCCGCCGGGTCAACGCGTTCCCGGATCCGGACGGGGCGCTCACCTCCGCAGCGCTGCTGGGCCGGGGTGATCTCGCCATCGGCATCTCCCACACCGGGTCCACCGCGCACACGGTGGCCGCGCTCGCCGAGGCGCGGGACAACGGCGCGGCCACCCTCGCCATCACCAACTTCCCCCGCTCGCCGATCGCGGAGGTGGCCGACCACGTGCTGACCACGGCCGTGCGCGAGACCACCTTCCGGTCCGGGGCGATGGCCAGCCGGATCGCCGCGCTGACGGTCGTCGACTGCCTGTTCGTGGGTGTGGCGCAGCGCAACTACAGCCGCACCATGCGCGCGTTGGAACGCACCTACACGGCCGTCCACGGGCACGCGGAGCCCTGAACCTCCGCCCTCCGCCGCAGCCGCGCCGTCAGCCCCGCCCTCCGCCTCAGGTGCGGTCGGCAGGGGCGGCGGCGACGGCCGTCCGCACGTCTCCCTCGGACCCGGACAGCAGCGCTCCGGCCTGCGCGGCGTCACATCGGGTCAGCAGCATGATGATCGCCGTCTTCGCGTGGCCGTCGGCGGCGGCCAGGGCCCGCTCGGCGGCGTCGAGGTCGGTGTGCGCGGCCTCGGCCACGATGCGGCGGGCGCGGTCGCGCAGCTTGTCGTTGGTCGGGCGCAGGTCGACCATGAGGTTCCCGTAGACCTTGCCGATCCGCACCATCGCGGCGGTGGACAGCATGTTGCAGACCAGCTTCTGCGCGGTGCCCGCCTTGAGCCGGGTTGAGCCGGTCAGCACCTCGGGGCCGGTCACGACCTCGATCGCGACGTCGGCGTGGGCGCTGATCGGCGCCCGGGGGTTGCACGCGACGGACACCGTCGACGCCCCGAGGGAGCGCGCGTGCCGCAACCCGCCCACGACGTAGGGCGTCCGGCCGCTGGCGGCGAGCCCGACGACGGTGTCCCGGGCGCCGACGCCGAGCGCGTCGAGGCCGACGACCGCGCCCTGCGGGTCGTCCTCGGCGCCCTCGACGGCGGTGGTGAACGCGCCCGGCCCGCCGGCGAGCAGGGTGACCACCTGGGCCGGATCGGTGCCGAACGTGGGCGGGCACTCGACCGCGTCGAGCATGCCGATCCGGCCGCTGGTCCCGGCCCCGAGGTAGACGAGTCGGCCGCCCTGTCGCAGCGAGGCGGCGATCAGCTCCACGGCGGACCCGACGGCCGGAAGGACGGCCCGGACAGCCCTGACCGCTGCGCCGTCCTCGTCGTTCATGGTGGCGAGGAGGTCCGACACCGGCATCCGGTCCAGGTCTCCGGTGCCGGAGTGCGGGGATTCGGTGCCCAGCAGACTGAGATCCACGGCGCATGGTCCTTTCGCAGGTCGGGCGGCAGCGCGTCCGAGCGGGGTCCACCGTAGTCAGCCTCCCCGGGACGGTCAAAAACATACGGCCTTCTGTTTATGCAGGTAAATGATTGACATGCCCGTCCACCTCTTCGATACTCGCTGGAACGCAGGCCGGTCACTGGGTCCGAGCGAACGGAGCACGGGTCATGGCAGCCGTACTCGCGGTGGACCTCGGCAAGACCGGCTGCCGCGCCGGGCTGTGGTCCGACCCTGCCGAGCCCGGCACCGATCGCGCCAAGCGTGGTGCGGACCCCGCCCTGGCGGTCCGTCAACTGCCGGGCGCTCCGGGGCTGGCGAGCCCCGGGGGAGCGGCCCGGGCGGAGGCGCTGATCAGAAAGGTGTCCGCCGACCTCCTCGCCGAGACGGGAACCGACCGACTCGCCGCGCTCTGCGTCGGCGCGGCCGGAGCCGTCGCCGCCCCGGACGCCGCCCGCGCCCTGGCCGAGGCCCTGCTGGACGCCCTCCCCACCGACCAGGTGGCCGTCACCAGCGACGCCGTCACCGCCCACGCGGGTGCCCTCGGCATGACGAGCGGAGTCGTACTCGCGGCCGGCACGGGTGCGGTCGCCGTCGGCGTGGGCGAGACGGGGGCCCTCTCCGTCGTCGACGGATGGGGTCCGTGGCTCGGCGACGAAGGGGGCGGCGCCTGGATCGGCCTGGCCGGTCTGCGCGCCGCACTGCGCGCCCGCGACGGCAGGGGCGAGCCCACGGCGCTGAGCCAGGAGGCCGCAGACCTGTTCGGCGATCTGGGCCGCCTGCCCGGCGTGCTGGAGCAGGACGGCAATCCGGCCCGGTCCGCCGCCCGGTTCGCCCCGGCCGTGGCCCGGAGCGCCGCTGCCGGTGACCCCGCCGCCGTCGCCATCCTGCACGCCGCGGCCACCGCGCTCGCCGCGACCGTCGCCACTGCCGCCCGGCTGACCACGGGGACGGGCGCCGAACCCGTTCAGGCTCCCGAACCCGTTCCCTCTCCCATCGCCGTAGCCGTGACCGGCGGCCTGGTGCACCTGGGCGCACCGCTCCTGGACCCGCTCCACGCCGCGCTGGCCCTGCGACACCCGCGGCTCGTCGTCCGGGACGCCCTCGGTGACCCCCTGTACGGCGCCCGGCTGCTGGCCCGTCAGTCCGACGGCCCGCACGAGCCGTTGGTAACTCGGCTGTACCGCCGGACCGCGTCGGCCGACTCGACCGGCAGAGAAGCAGGCCTCTCCTGAGTCCCGGCTCCACGCGGTTTCGGCGTCTGCCGCCTGCGGCGTTTCGCTCGTGGGACGTCCGGGCGGTAGGTCTAGGCTCGGCCCGTGGAGAAGCCGGAACAGCACGCCGAGGGAGCGGGACCGTTCACCACCCGCCTCACCTGGCGTGTTCCCGGCGGCGGCACGGCTGTGTGGGAGTCACGACTCGCCCGTCGACGCGGACGGATCGCCGTGCGCCCGCCCGGTGCGACGACCAGCCGCAGCACCAGCGCCGACGACGTCGCCCTCAGCCGCCTGCGCAGGCTCAATGCCATTGCGGCGACCGCCTTCGTCATCGGCGGAGCCCTCTTCGCGGGCGGCGCCGGAGTCGCGCAGTTCGGCTCGGGTGATGCCACGACCTGCGCGTCGATCTACTTTGCCGGAGGCCTGTTCTTCAACACTGGTGGTTATGTCTCGCTGCTCCAGGACATCAACTCGCCTCGTCACCTACCGGGAGGCGAGGGACGGTTGGTCACCCTCGGCTGGCGCTGGTGGAGTTACGAGCCGACGCGGGTGGACTGGCTGAGTACGTTCCTGCTCTTTGCCGGCACGCTGGTGTTCGGTGTGAACCTGCTGGATTCCTTCGTTCAGGGGCTCAGCGTCCAGCAGGTCAACCGGCTGATCTGGGGACCCGACGTGGTCGGCTGCCTGCTCTTCCTGATCTCCGGCCACCTCGCACTCGTCGAGATCTGTCACGGCCGGCCCGGTGTGCGCCTGCGCAGCCTGGGCTGGTGGATCGTCGCAGTGAACCAGCTCGGCTCCGCCCTCTTCATGGTCTCGGCGCTCGCCGCCTACACCCGTCCCTCGACCGGCAGCCTGATCAACGTCGACATCGCCAACTGGGGCACCCTCACCGGCGCTCTCTGCTTCTCGCTCGGCGGCTTCCTGCAATTTGTCGAACGCCCCTGAACACCGATGAACGTCCCCGATCCTCGGCCGAAGTGATCGGCGTCGGCCGCCACGCCCGGGTTCAACAGGTCCACTGGTAGTCGCTGACGTGTCCTTCGGTGATGGTGGCGGTGCCGTGCGGTGTGTCGTCCTGGCTCCAGACGGTGTAGCGGCCGACGGGGAGGGGGGTGATGACGGCGGCGTACAGGGTCCGGTCGGGGAGGTGGCGTGGGCGGACGGCCGCGTGTGTCCGCTGTTCCGGCAGGTCCGTCGGGCTGACGTGGATCTCGAGTTCGTCCTCCGCGCTGGTGGTGTGGATGACCAACGCTCCGGTCCCGGTGCCGATGTCGAGGACGACGCTGCCCTGACGGGAGGGGGCCGGCAGCGGCGGGTGCGTGTGCCCCTGCCCGTGCTGGTGCTGGTGCTGGTCGAGGGCGGGCTGGTCGTGGATCTCTGTGCGGGTCATGACCGGTTCCTTGGAAGCGAGTTGGGCTCCGGTGCCCGTCGACTGGGAGGTTCCTTCCGCGCGGGGCACCGGAGCGATCAAGCGATCAAGCAGGAAAAGAGGCCGTGGGCGACGGCGCGGGGCTCAGGAGGCGGGGTGGTGGTAGCCGTCGTACGGGACACCGAGGTACGGGAACCGGCTCAGGTAGGGGTTCTCGGGTGAGCTGCTATCGAGGCCGTCGGTGATCTCGCCGGCTGCGGCGTCCGGGGTGAAGGACTTGTCGACGAGCGCGTAGGTCAGGCCCGCGATGGCGCGCAGTTCGACGGTCACGACGTCGTCGAAGACCCGGCGCCCGTTCGGGAATCCGGCCGGGTCGCCGCCGATCAGGCCGAGGATGTTCGGCTTTGCCGCGGGCGGGATCGCGACGTTGAGGCGCAGCATGTCGGCTTCAGTGGGGCCGGTGAAGTTCTCGAAGCCGGGGACGACGCCCTTGGGGATGCCGGTGAGCAGGATCGCGAGCAGGTCGGCGCGGGGCTTGCCGGACTGGTCGAGCGCCTCCAGGTTCGGGAAGACGCCCGGGTAGAGCACCGGCAGCAGTCCGGCGAGTTCGGGCTTGGCGACGTAGGAGGCGAACCTCTTGTCGTCCGCCGGGGGCAGGGCGTTCCACTCGTCCTTGCGGGCCATCGGGACGAGGACCTCGTTGAACAGCGGGTTGCCCAGCCGCGAGACCTGGACGAACGGACCGGACTCGGAGTCCTTGCCGCGGCCCTGCTCGATGATGCGGGAGGCGCGGCGGCTCGCTGTCGTCCACACGCCGATGACGGCGTGCGGGTTGTCGACGTCCTTGCCGTTCCAGCAACCCTGGGTCAGTTCGTCGACGGGGACCTGCAGGGCGAGGCTGTGGACGTTGAGTTCCTTGGTGCTGTCGACGCCGGGGGCGTTCTGGAAGTTCATCGCCTTGGCGAAGACCTGCAGCGACTGGAAGGGGCGCAGGTTGGCGAGGTCGAAGATGGAGCCGAGGTCGACGTAGAACCCTTCCGCGCGCTGCCCGGCGAAGACCTTCCGACTGCCCAGGCGGTGCACGGCCTCGTTCGCGAGGGCCGGGTAGTCGGGGGTGGACAGCGGGCCGATGTTGCACGGCGGGCACATCAGGTCCTTGCCCAGCACCGTCTGACGTCCGCCGTGCTCGACGCGGGTGACGGTGTAGGTCTGGAAGCGGTTCCAGTTCGGCGAGTCCAGGGACGTGATCGGGCCGGTGTTGTAGAGGAACGTGTCCTGGTTCCGCAGGTGGGTGGTGAAGCGGAACTGGTACGTGATGTCCGGACGGGCGTCGCCGTCGTTGTCGATGTGGATCTCGTAGAGCACGTCGTCGCCGAACTCGTAGAAGTTCGGGCCGCCCGCCGGGTTCTGGAGCGGGATGTAGTTGGCGATCAGCGTGACGGTGCCGGGGGAGTCGGGGCTGACGAACGCGTACAGGTCGGTGCTGTCGGCGACCGGGTCCTTGGCGATCTCGGGGGCTTCACGGTGGGAGGACATGGAGAACCTCGCAGATGGGGTGATGGGTGCCGGAGGACAGGTGGGGTCCGGCCGGGGGAGTCCCCGGCCGGGGCACCCCAGGGACACTGGGGTCAGCGCGCGGCGCGCAGCAGTTCGGCGACGAGCTTCGGGTCGCGGACCCGGTGGTGCCGCTCGCCGTGGAAGATGTCCAGTTCACCGGTGCGGGCGTCGACCACGCGGACCACGAAGGGCTCGGCAGCGGTGTGCCGGGGAGCGTCGTGCGACAACGCCGTGTCCGGTCGCGGTGCCGCGGCAGCGGCGTCGGTGGTACCGGCGTTCAGGGCGAATCCCGCCGCCACGGTCACGGCGCCTGCGGCGGTGGCGTTCTGGATCAGGCGGCGACGTGACAGGGGTGACGGATCGCCAGGCCGTTCGGTGTCGAGGGTTTCGGACATGCGCAGTCCTCCGCTGGGACGTGGGTGCGAGGAGCCGCGATCGCCGGATTCCGCGCCGACGGCCGACGCAGGCGGCAACCGGCCCTTCACGGGGCAGGTTGGGTGGCGGCGAGGAGCAAAGATCCGGACGGGGCGGCGCTGGTCGCTCGCAGTCAAGCCCTGACATAACGGACAGTCAAGAACCGTATGCGCACCACAGACCCCGCCCCGACCGGCGGCGCCGCGCGGAATGCCAGCTCACGGCCATCCTGGCGCCTCCGATCGGGTGAACCTGTCCAGGCGCTGACGGGTCGGACCGGCGACCCTACTGACCAGCGCGGAATCATCGTGGTGACGGACGATCCGCTCACGCCCTCCGCCGTGGCCGGACACTTCACCGTGCCCCGGAGCGCCGGAGGCCCCTTGGCAACCTCAGCCCCTGGTCCACACCGGCGCCCGAGTCGAGAATGGTGTCCTGGTCGAACGAGAGGTGGCAGCACTGTGGGACGCCCGACACTGGTTGCCGTCAGCGGCCCTCCCGGGGCCGGCAAGACGACGTTGGCTCACGCCCTGTCCGACGCGCTCGGCTGGCCTGCGGTCTGCCGCGACGAGATCAAGGAGAACCTGGCCGCCGCTGGTGCCGAGCCCGCCGACCATGTGGACCTGAAGACGCTGGAGACGTTTTTTCGGACCCTGGCTGAGCTCCTGAAGTCGGGCAGGAGCCTGGTGGCGGAGGCTGCGTTCCAGGACCGTCTGTGGCGCCCGGGGTTGGAGCCGCTGGCGGACCTGGCAAGCATCCGGATCGTGCGCTGCGTTGTCGATCCGGAATTCGCCCGCGTGCGCGTCGCCCGCAGATCTGTCGAGGTGCCCTCGCGTGCGGTGCACGGAGACGCTGACCTCCTGCGCCGAATTGCGGAAGGGGAACGGCCGATCGAGTCGTGGGTCCCGATTGCCCTCGACGTTCCCTGCCTGGTGGTGGACACCACACAGGGCTGGAAGCCGTCCCTGGACCGGATCGTCGCATTCGCCACCCTCAACCTCCCCCCGGGGCGGGGTTTGCTCGCGTCCGGGTGACGGCCGCGTGTCCGCTCGGACCGCCGGCCGCATGCGGCGTGAGACTGGTGTCGGGTCCCGACAGCTGCAGGCTCCGCGACGGACCGCTGTCGGGTCCTGCCATGGTCGCCTCTGCGCGGGGCCCGACACAGGGACGGCTAGCGTGCCTTCAACGCACGCCTGGCGAGGGCCTTGTGCAGGGCCTCGTCCACCTGCCCGGCGAAGACGAGCTCGACGCCCTGGCGCCGCCGCTGCCCGATCTTCGTCGCCTCCGCCTGGTTGCCGGCCGGGGCGACGAGCACCGTGGCGTAGCTGTGCTTGGCCGCGTCCAGGGCCTCGCCGAAGCCCTCGATCGGCACCAACTCGCCGGTGGCCGTGACCGCGCCGGTCACGGCCACCTCGGGACGCACCAGGTGGCCGCCGAGGTAGGAGACCAGGGCCGCGACCACTGCCGCGCCGGCGGCATGCCCGTCGGCGACGGTCGCGCCGACCGGGACGTTGCCGTAGGCCTGGACCACCTGCACGTCGTTCTTGGTGAACCAGGACGCATCCAGCTCCGGCAGGAGCCGGGCGGTGTTGGCCCGGACGTAGGCGAAGGCCGCCTGCGCGGGCTCCTCCAGCAGTGCCGACCACTTCCGTGGGACCGTGAGCCGCCCCTTGCCCGTGGCCGCAGTGACCTCCACCGGCACGAGCTCCCCGGAGAGCGGGGTCCAGGCCAGCCCCAGCCGACTGTCGTGACGATGCATCAGCAGGTCGGAGTGGGCGGCGAGGTGCATCTTGTTCTCGACGTCGGCCTCGTAGTCGACCACGACACGGGAGTGGTCCTCCGGGTCGTACCAGACCGGTACGTGGCTGCCCTGCCACTTGAGGGTGTGCACCCGGGACTTCACGGTCGCCTCGAAGGGCGGCTGCGAGCGGTCGACCGGCTGTACGAGGAGCTTCATCCAGCAGTCGAACCAGGTGGTGGTGAGGTCCTCGTCCGACGACCACGCGGAGCGCATGTTGCCGCCCTCCCCGATGGTCCGCATGGAGAGGATCTCGGCGTTCCCCTCGCGTCCGTGCTCACGCAGGTCCTTGAGCAGATGCTTGTGCTTGAAGAACATGGCAACCCCCTGGTGGTGACGCTGATGCCCCTCGTGCCAGAACTCTCGGCGACCCATGCTGCGGGCGGGCGCGCAGATTGTGCCACGTTCCCGACCGCCCGCGCAGCGTGCACCCGGTCATGCCGACGGGACCGACCGCGCCGTGCGCGGGCCACTGGCCCGGGCCCGCGCACTCGCCCGGCCGGCGGCGAGGGACGACGATGGAAGGGTGGGAGAGGAGTGAACATCCATGGCCACCTTCATCAGCCTTGTGAGCTGGACCGACCAGGGCGTCCGGGGCTATCGGGACACGACCGAGCGGGCCGCGGCCTTCGGCGCGGCGCTGGAGCGGCTGGGCGGGAATGTGATCTCGGTCTACTGGACTGTCGGACCCTACGACCTTGTGATCACCGTCGAGGCGCCGGACGACGAGACGGCCACCGCCGCCCTGCTGCAGATCAGCGGTGTCGGCAACGTCCGGACGGTGAGCATGCGGGCCTTCAGCGCGGAGGAAATGGACGCGATCGTCACCAAGGCAGCGGGGTGAGGCGCGTCGCCTCCTTCGTGAACCCGAACCCTCTTGAATCCGAGACGCGACCGGCTAGGCCCTGTCGTCAAACTCGCGTCGGATCAGCCCGGGTTGTCTGGTGCGGCCAGCTGCAAGGCGGAGGGTCGCCCTCGTACTGGGCCGTACTTGGGCGATCCGACAACGCGGCAGAAGGGCGTGCCAGGCAAGCCGGGCCCGGCGGGAGTTTGACGACAGGGCCTACGCGGACTCGCGGACCACGAGCTCGGTGGAGAGGATGATCTGCCGGTGGCTGCGGCTCGGGGCGGCGATCTGCTCCAGCAGGAGCCGGGCCATGGCGCGTCCCATCTCCTCGCTCGGCTGACGCACCGTGGTCATGGGGGGTTCGGTATGCCGGGCGATGGGGGAGTCGTCGAAGCCCACCAGTGCGACGTCGGCCGGAATCCGGCGGCCCGCCCGGCGCAGGGTGCGCATCGCGCCTGCGGCCATCAGATCCGAGGCGCAGAAGACGGCGTCGAGGGCGGGTTCGCGTGCGAGCAGTTCGGCCATGGCCTGTTCGCCGGAGCTCTCGGAGAAGTCGCCGTGGGCGATCAGTCCCGGGTCGACGGCGAGCTCGGCCTCGCGGAGTGCCCGACGGTAGCCCTCCAGACGGACGCCGGAGGCTTCCATGTCGAGCGGGCCGGTGATCGTCGCCACCCGCCGACGCCCGAGGTCCAGGAGATGGCGTACGGCGGCCCAGGCGCCGCGAAGGTTGTCCGAGTCCACGTAGCTGAGCGGTTCCAGGTCGGAGCGGCGTCCGCCGAGGACCGTGGGCAGGCCTGACTGTTCCAGCAGCTCGACCACGGGGTCGTCCGTGTGGACGGAGACCAGCAGCACGCCGTCGACGCGACGTCCGTCGAGGAAGCCGGCCAGGCGGCGGCGCTCGCGCTCGGTGCTGACCAGGATCAGCAGCAACTGCAGGTCGGTGTCCGAGATCTCGCTGGCCACGCCGCGGATGATCGACGCGAAGAAGGGCTCGGACGCGAGCCGCGTCTCGGTCTCGGGAACGATGAGGGCGATGGCGTCGGTCCGGCTCGTGACCAGGGAGCGGGCGGCCAGGTTCGGGACGTAGCCGAGTTCGGCGATCGCCTGCTCGACGGCCTTGCGCGCCCGCGGGCTGACCCCTGCCGACCCGTTGACGACGCGTGAGACCGTGCCACGACCGACACCGGCCCGTGCCGCGACGGCCTCGAGTGTGGGGCGTCCGTCGCCGCGCTCGGCCGACCTGGTGCTCATTCCGTTCCCTTCGTCCCCGGGCTCATGACGCGCTCGCTCTTCCTGCGCCGGGGTGTGCACAGGGACGGCCGCTGCTCGCGGGGTCACCACCCTAGCGCGATCTGATTGGGATCGCTCCCAGATGTATCGGACAGGTTTCTGCGCGGGTCTTGACAGTGGCGCACGAGAAGATTCAGGCTTCCGGCACCGAGCGATATGGGAGCGCTCCCATCTGATGGTCTCCACTCCTCGGTCCCACGGCAGTCCGTTCCGGTTCCGCCTCCGTCGTCCGTCCAGGGAGTCAGCTGCGATGAGTTCCACCGGTGCCATGCCATCCCTCCGCCCGCCCGCTCCACCGTCGGCGACCCGCGCCTCTCCCGCTGACGACGGGCTGCTGCACTTCCCGCCCGGATTCCTCTGGGGTGCGGCCACCTCGGCCTACCAGATCGAGGGCGCCGCCTCCGAGGACGGCCGCACCTCCTCGATCTGGGACACCTTCTGCGCCACGCCGGGCAAGGTGCACCACGGCGACACGGGGGAGGTCGCAGTGGACCACTACCGCCGCTTCCGCGAGGACGTGGCCCTGATGCGCGAGCTCGGGCTCACGGCGTACCGGTTCTCGATCGCGTGGCCCCGGGTACAGCCGACCGGGCACGGGCCTGCGGTCGAGCGCGGGCTCGACTTCTACCGCCAGCTGGTGGACAACCTGCTGGAGGCGGGGATCACCCCCGTGGCCACGCTCTACCACTGGGACCTGCCACAGGAGTTGGAGGATGCGGGCGGTTGGCCGGTCCGGGCGACCGCCGAGCGGTTCGGTGAGTACGCGGCCCTGGCCGCCGGTGCGCTGGGCGACCGGGTGAAGAACTGGACGACGTTGAACGAGCCTTGGTGCTCGGCCTTCCTCGGGTACGGGTCCGGCGTCCACGCGCCCGGCCGGACGGATCCGGCCGCGGCGCTGCGTGCGGCGCACCATCTGAACCTCGGCCACGGCCTGGCCGCCGCCGCGGTGCGCGCGGCAGTGCCGGACGCTTCGCTGTCGGTCAGCCTCAACCTGCACCAGATCCGACCGCTCACCGACAGCGCGGCGGACGTGGAGGCGGCCCGGCGCATCGACGCGGTGGGCAACCGGGTCTTCCTCGGCCCCATGCTCCACGGCCGGTACGACGACGACCTCTTGCGCGACACGGCCCACCTGGTCGACTGGGAGCGGCTTGTCCGACCCGGCGACACCGCGACGGCCCACGCCCCGATCGGCGCGCTCGGGATCAACTACTACACCCCCGCCTGGGTTTCCGCAGATGGCCGCCCGGGCACCAGCGCGGTGCACGGGACCGGCGAGGGCTCGCCCTGGCCGGGCTCCGAGTCCGTGGCCTTCCACCAGCCGACGGGACCGGTCAGCAGTATGGGGTGGGCGATCGACGCCACCGGGCTCTTCGACCTGCTCTCCCGGGTGCGCGAGGAACGGCCCGACCTCCCGATTCTGATCACCGAGAACGGCATGGCCTGCGAGGACTATCCGAACCCCGACGGCGAGGTGCGCGATCCGGAGCGGGTCGCCTACCTGCGGGAACACCTCGCCGCCGTCCACCGGGCGGTGGCGGCCGGAATCGACGTCCGCGGCTACTTCGCCTGGTCCCTGCTGGACAACTTCGAATGGGCTTACGGCTACTCGAAGCGGTTCGGCATGGTCTACGTCGACTACGCCACACAGCGTCGTACGCCCAAGTCGAGCGCCTACTGGTACGGCGAGGCGGCACGGAAGGGGGCGATACCCGTGCCGGTGAACTGACGCGGAATTCACAGCGCTTGGACTCTTGTGAGGAGCCGAAGGCGGTCCTACGTCCCGCCTGGCAGGGCGACTACTCGGCCGCCCGCGGCGTCGAGATCGTCCGCGGGCTGATCGCCCGGGACGAGGAACTGCCACGTGCCATCGCCTGCGCCAACGACCAGACCGCGCTCGGTGTGATCCACGCCCTGGCCGAGCACGGGCTCGACGTCCCCGGCGACGTCGCCGTCACCGGCTTCAACGACCTGCCCTTCGCCCGCCACCTGCGTCCCCAGCTCACCACCGTGCGGCAGCCGATCCAGGAGATCGGCGCGCGAGCCTTCGAGGTCCTGCACTCCATGATCACTACATCTCAGCCGGCCACGGCCCCCACCCGCGCCGACGTCGTCCTGCCCACCCGCGTGATCCGCCGCGAGAGCTGCGGCTGTCCGCCCGACCCCGCGACGCCTGCCCGGCGTCGGCTCGTCTGACGGGAGACCAGCATGCGAGCTCTCCTGAGAAGGCTCTGGTTCTACCTGATAGCCGCCGTCGCGGCGATCACCCTGAACTTCTTCATCCCCCGGATGGTGCCGGGCAGCGCCTTGCAGAACTTCCTTGCCAAGATGAACACCGCCTCGCTGACCCAGGCTCAGCTCCAGGCCCTGGAGGCCCAGTACGGCGGGGGACACCAGAGCCTGGTCGGGCAGTACCTAACGTATCTGGGCAACCTGGCCCACGGCGACCTGGGTGTCTCCAGCTCGCTGTCCACACCGGTTTCCACGGTGCTGGCCAACGACCTGCCCTGGACGATCGGCCTGGTCGGCTCGGCCACCGTGATCGCCTTTCTGGTCGGCACGTTGATCGGCGTCCTGGCGGGCTGGCGGCGCAGTGGGCTGCTGGACTCGCTGTTGCCGGCGGCCACCTTCTTCCAGGCGGTCCCGTACTTCATCCTCGCCTCGCTGCTGATGCTGAGTTTCGGCTTCTACTGGGGGGTCCTCCCGACCGGCGGAGCCTACGACACCGGCCGCTACGCGACGGTGACACCGGGGTGGAACCTGCCCTTCATCGGCAACGTGATCGAACACGGCGCCCTGCCCGCCGCCACCGTGGCGTTGGCCTCCATCGCCGGGTGGATCATCGGGATGCGCAACATGATGATCACGACCATGGACGAGGACTACGTCCTGGTCGCCGCCGCCAAGGGCCTGCCCCAGTGGCGCGTGGTCGCGGTGGCGGCCCGGAACGCACTGCTGCCCAGCATCTCCAACTTCGCGCTGTCCATCAGCCTGGTGGTCACCGGCTCCATCGTCACCGAGATCGTCTTCAACTACGCCGGCGTCGGGCGCGAGATCTTCAACGCCGCCCAGGCCGCCGACTACCCCGTGATGCAGGGAATCCTGCTGGTCGTCACCTTCACCGTGCTCGGTGCGAACCTGCTCGCGGACATCGTCTACGTCGCGCTCGACCCCCGCGCGAGAAGGGCGGCCTGAGCCGTGTCCCCGACACTCCGACCGCGACGAGGTCGCCCGCGCTCCGCCTCCGGCGGCAGCCGCTCCCGCTGGCTGCGCTCGCCCAAGGTGACGATCGGTTCGCTGATGCTGGTCATCTTTGTGCTGCTCGCGGTCTTCGGGCCGATGGTGGCCCCGCACGCGCCCGACTGGCAGGCGTCCACGCTGGACAACGTCCCGCATCCGCCGTCGGCACAGTTCTGGCTCGGCACCGACGTCCAGCAGCACGACCTGTTCTCACAGCTCCTGGCCGGCGGCCGGGACACGCTGCTGATCGCCTTCGTGGCCGGGATCGTCGCCACCGTGCTGTCCGTGCTCGTCGGGGTCAGCGCCGGCTACCTCGGCGGCAAGGCGGACGAGGTGCTGTCGATCCTGACCAACATCTTCCTGGCCCTGCCCGGTCTGCTGATCCTCATGGTCGTCATGAAGATGATGCCGGACAGCGACACCGGCAACCCGCTGCTGATCGGCGCGGTCATCGCCCTGAGCGCCTGGGCCTGGGGAGCCCGGGTACTTCGGGCGCAGACGCTGGCCCTGCGCAGCCAGGACTACGTCGAGTCGGCCCGGGTCATCGGCGAGGGCCGGAGCAGGATCATCCTCTTCGAGATCCTCCCCAACCTGCTGCCGATTCTGGCCTCGTCCTTCATCTTCACCGTGATCTACGGCGTCGGTGCCTACGCCTCCCTCGCCTGGCTCGGTCTGATCAACCCGACCAACGCCTCGTGGGGCACCATGCTCAACACCGCCCAGCAGTTCAGCGCCACCACCAGCGGCACCTGGTGGTGGTACGGGCCGCCGGCCCTCTGCATCGCCTTCGTCGGCATCGCCCTGGCACTGCTCAACTTCGGCATCGACGAGATCGTCAACCCGCGTATGCGCAGCACCCGCCGGGGCCTGCGCAACCGGGGACCGCGCTTCCAGCTCGGCCTGACCCCCGTCGTCCGCGCCGAGGAAGGAACCCGACCGTGACGCAGCCCCAGACCGTCAGCCCGCCCCGGGCGGAGACCGGGCGCGAGGTCGTCCTCGAGGTCCGCGGTCTCGACGTGGACTACGGCTACGGTCCCGACGCGGTCCGCGCCGTCAGCGGAGTCGACCTCTTGTTGCACCGCGGCGAGGTGCTCGGCCTGGCCGGAGAGAGCGGATCGGGCAAGTCGACGCTCGCCTATGCGCTCACCCGGCTGCTGCGCGCACCCGGCGTGATCACCGGCGGCGAGGTGCTGTTCCACTCCCGGCCGCAGGGCGCCGACGCCGGACCCGCAGAGACCGTCGACATCCTGGCCGCCGACGTCAAGGAGCTGGGCCGGATCCGCTGGTCGGAGCTGGCCGTCGTGTTCCAGAGCGCCATGCACGCGCTGAACCCGGTCGCCCGGATCGACGCCCAGCTGACCGACGTGCTCAAGGCGCACCGGCGGCAGATGAGTGCCACCCAGCGGCGCGAGCGCGCGGTGGAGCTGCTGCGGATGGTCGGCATCAGCGCCGACCGGCTGCGCAGCTACCCGCACGAGCTCTCCGGCGGCATGCGGCAGCGCGTGATGATCGCGATGTCGCTGGCGCTGGAGCCGCAGGTCGTCATCATGGACGAACCCACCACCGCGCTCGACGTGGTGACGCAGCGCGAGATCCTCGAAGAGCTGATGCGGCTGCGCGAACGCCTCGGCTTCGCGGTCGTCTTCATCACGCACGACCTGTCGCTCCTGCTGGAGCTGGCCGACTCGATCGCCGTGATGTACGCCGGGCGGATCGTGGAGCGCGCCAGCGCGGCCGAGCTGTTCCGCGCCCCGCGCCACCCGTACAGCCTCGGCCTCAAGGGCTCCTTCCCGAGCCTGCACGGCGAGCGGGTCCGGATGGAGGGTATTCCCGGCTCCCCGCCGAGCCTGCGCTCGATGCCGGGCGGCTGCGCCTTCCACCCGCGCTGTCCCTTCGCGAAGGACCGCTGTGCCGAGGACCTCCCGCCGCTGGTCACCCCGGCAGTCGACCTGACGACCAGTCAGCAGCGCGTGGACGCGACACCGTCGACCAGCCGGGTCAGCGCCTGCTGGCAGCAGGACGGGCAGCAGCCCGCCCCGGAGGCCCTCTCCCTCCCCTCGCCGACCCTGATCCCCTCGCCCGTCCGGGCGTCCGCCGCGCTGACCGTCGAGGCTGCGTCCGTGGTCGGCGGGACGGCCGACACGACCGCAAGCACCTCATCCCTCGGGAGCTCCTCATGACCGACACCGTGAGCGCAGGGACCACCGGAAGCGCCGGAAGCGCCGTCCGTCCCGGTCCGGTGGTTCACGGGCCGGAGCGCCCGGGGACTCCGGCTCTGGAGGCGCGCAACCTGACCAAGCACTTCACGGTCCACGGCGGCCTCGGCCGCGGTGCCGGGATCGTGCACGCCGTCGAGGACATCTCCCTCGCCCTGCCGCGCGGCACAGTCACCGCGGTGGTCGGTGAGAGCGGCTCCGGCAAGTCCACCCTGGCCCGGCTGCTGACCCAGCTGATCACCCCGACCTCGGGCGAGCTGCTGCTGGACGGTGAGCGGGTGCGCGGCGACGCCCGGTCCCGCCGCGCCTACGCCAGCCGGGTGCACCTGGTGCTGCAGGACCCGTTCTCCTCGCTCAACTCCGTGCACACCGTCCGCTACCACCTGGAGCGACCGCTCAAGCTCCACGCCGGGCGCCGCCTCGGCCGCGAGGCGCTGGAGCGGCAGGTGCTCGAACTTCTGGAGCGCGTCTCGCTCACTCCCGCCGAGAACTACGTGGACAAGTACCCGCACGAGCTCTCCGGCGGGCAGCGCCAACGCGTCGCCATCGCACGCGGCCTGGCTGTCGGGCCGGAGGTGCTGCTGGCGGACGAGCCGGTCTCCATGCTCGACGTGTCGATCCGGCTGGGCGTGCTGAACCTGCTCCACGAGCTGCGTGAGCGGGAGCAGTTGGCGATCCTCTACGTGACCCATGACATCGCCTCGGCCCGCTACCTCGCCGACTCGATCGTGGTGATGTACGCGGGGCAGATCGTCGAGTCGGGCGACGCGGTGCGGGTCACCGACGCACCGGCCCACCCGTACACCCAGCTGCTGCTCAGTGCCGCCCCTGACCCGGAGCGGGCCGAACCCCCGGTCCTGCGCGGGCGGGGCGCGCCGCCCAGTCTGGTCTCCCCGCCCAGCGGCTGCCGCTTCCACCCGCGTTGCCCCTTCGCGATGCCGCTCTGCTCGCAGCAGGCACCGCCGACCCTGGAGGTGCCAAGTGCGGGCGACGGTCGGCAGGTTGCCGCCTGCTGGCTGCTCGGCCCCGAGCACGCGACGAGCCCGGACGTCGATCCGGCCGCCGAGCCGGCCGCCGAGCCGGCCGCCGAGCCGGTCCGGTCGGCGGGAGACGCAGACAGCACCGACGTCCGCTGAGGGGGACACCACGGGCCCGGTCTGAGCCGGGCCGCCACAGCCGCGCGGCCTCTGCCGCAGGACGGACGCGGAGCCCCGGGCGAGGGCCAACTCGCCCGAGGCGTCATCCGCCTCCGACAGCTGTGACCCGTCCGGCTCGCACCGGTCGGGTCACCGCACTGCACCACTGCTCACGGACCTGGACCTGGTCGCTCACCACAGCCGGCGCCCGCCGGTCGGACACAAGGAGCGTACGACAATGAGACGCAGCACCACCATCAAGGGACTGGCCGTCATGGCCGCACTCGGCATGGGCCTGACGGCCTGCAGCGGCAGTTCCTCCCCCAAGGCCGGCGGCTCGGGCGGGAGCGGCAACGTCGCGGCGGAGACCCTCTATCTGGAGGACAACACCGGCGCCACCGCCTTCACCGAGGACTTCAACCCCTTCGACGGCAACTCCCTCGGCCGCACCCAGAACACCGACTCGCTGATCTACGAGCCGCTGCTGCAGTACGACACCCTCAACCCGAGCCAGGCGCCCACCCCTTGGCTCGCGAACAGCATCACCTGGTCGACCGACGGCAGGACCGCGACCATCCACCTGCGCCCCGGCGTCAAGTGGTCCAACGGATCCGCCTTCACCTCCGCCGACGTCGCCTTCACCTACCAGCTGGTGACCGCCAACGCCGCAGCCAACACGCAGGGCGTGCCGAAGGCCTCCTCGATCACCACCCCGGACGCGAACACAGTGGTCCTCAGCTTCGCCACGCCGGAGCTGGCCGGCGCCCAGGCCATCGGCAACCAGCTGATCGTGTCCAAGGCACAGTGGTCCTCCGTCTCCGACCCGGCGACCGCGGTCATCCCGTCCGCGCAGGCGATCGGTACCGGGCCCTACCTCGTCGACGCCTTCACCGCACAGAAGGTCAGCTACAAGGCCAACCCCGGCTACTGGGGCGGCAAGGCCAAGGTCCCCGAGGTGGCCGTGGCCAACTACGCCAGTAACGACGCTGCCACCACCGCACTCGCCCAGGGACAGCTCGACCTGGCCGGCAACGACATCAACAACGTGCTGACCTCGTTCGTCGCCAAGGACCCGCAGACCAACCACCTGTTCCAGTCCTCCGCGCCGTACTTCCCGGCCGGGAACACGGTCGCGCTGCTGATGAACACCCAGAGCCCGACCGCGCCCGCACTCGCGGACGTGGCGGTGCGCAAGGCCATCAGCGCGGCCATCGACCGGGCCTCCATGGCCAGCCAGTGCGAGACCGACTACGAACTGCCCGCCTCCTCGTCCGGTGGCCTGACCCTGCCGCTGGACCAGTCCTCGCTCGACCCGGCCACCGCCAACGACCTGAAGTCCTCCTCCGACCCGGCCACCGTCCAGTCCCTGCTGACCGCCGACGGCTACGCCAAGGCCGGAGGGAAGTGGACCAAGAACGGGAAGACCATCTCGTTCACGATCATCGACCCCAACTCGTTCACCGACTACTGGTGCGACGCCAAGTCCATGCAGCAGACCCTGAACGGGCTGGGCTTCGACGTGCAGATCAACGGTGACATGGACTACAACGGCTGGAACACCGCGATCACCACGGGCAAGTACGACGTGGCGCTGCACTGGGGCCAGGGCACCACGGCCTTCCAGCGGCTCCAGTTCATGATCGACTCCACCATGTCCGCGCCCATCGGTCAGCCGTCGGCGGGCGACTTCAGCCACTACCGGAGCAGCGCAGCAGACGCAGCGGTCCAGGCGTACGAGAACGCCACCACCCCGGCGGCACAGCAGGCCGCGCTGAACAGCCTGCAGCAGCAGCTCTCGACGGACGTGCCGGCGATTCCGGTCCTCTACGGCGCGTCCTGGTACGAGTTCAGCACGGCGAACTTCACCGGCTGGCCCACCCAGGCCGACGCCTACGTCAACCCGTCCCCGCAGGACCAGGCTTACGAGTACATGATCCTGCACCTCACGCCCGTCAAGTGACGCGGCGGAGCGGATGATCCTCCCTCAGCCGACCCGGGAGTGCCTTTCCGGTCCGGCTGAGGCGAGGCCGGAGGAGTCGCGTTGCGGGGGCAGGAGTTGTCGCGGTACGAGGCGTTGACGGCGGAGCCGGGCGACCGCCGTACCCTCTTCCTGTGTCAGCCTCCCGCCTTCATCGCGTCGCCGTCCTCGTGCTCGAGGGGGCGAAGCCGCTCGATGTCGGAATTCCCGCGCAGGTCTTCACGACCCGCGCGAGCATGCCGTACGAGGTGCGGGTCTGCGGGGCGATGCCCGGCCTCGTGACCGGGGGCGACGGCCTCGCGTACTACGTCGCCCACGGGCTCGACGCGCTTGCGTGGGCCGACGTCGTCTTCGTCCCCGGCTACCGGTTCCCGGACCGCGACGACCCGCCGCGGGCCGTCGTCGACGCCCTGCTGGCCGCCCACGACCGGGGCGCGCGGCTGGCCGCCATCTCGACGGGGGCGTTCGCGCTCGCGGCCACGGGCCTGCTCGACGGCAGGCGCGCCACGACGCACTGGCACTACACGCGGGCCCTCGCGGCCAGGCATCCGCTCGTCCGGGTCGACGAGAACGTGCTGTTCGTCGACGAGGGCAGCGTGCTCACCTCCGCCGGCGCCGCCTCCGGCATCGACCTGTGCCTGCACATCCTGCGCGGCGACCTCGGAGTGGCGGCGTCCAACCACGCGGCCCGGCGTCTGGTCGCGGCTCCCTACCGCAGCGGCGGCCAGGCCCAGTACGTGCCGCGCAGCGTCCCCGAGCCGCTCGGCGAGCGGTTCGCCGTGACCCGGGAGTGGGCGCTGCACCGGCTCGGCGAGCCCCTCACCCTCGACATACTGGCGCGGCAGGCGGGGGTCTCGCCGCGCACGTTCTCCCGGCGCTTCGTCGAGGAGACCGGCTACACGCCGATGCAGTGGGTGATGCGCGCCCGCATCGACCTGGCCCGCGCACTGCTCGAGCGCTCGGAGCGCAGCGTCGAACAGATCGCCGCCGACGTCGGGCTCGGCACCGGCGCGAATCTGCGCCTGCACTTCCAGCGCATCCTCGGCACCACGCCGAGCGAGTACCGGCGCACCTTCACCCGGGGCGAGTGACCCGCCTGCCCGGACACCGCGCTGCGGTCGGGTGGGCGGAATCCGGGTTGGCGGGATCCTTGGCGGGATCCTTTTGAACCGTGGCGATCCCGCCACTGTCAGCGGTCTGAGCTGCAGGCGAGGCTGGAGTGGAAGGGAAGGGACATCACTCAATGACTCGCATCGCCATCAACGGATTCGGCCGCATCGGGCGCAACGTGCTGCGCGCACTGCTGGAGCGCGACAGCGCCCTCGAGATCGTCGCCGTCAACGACCTGACGGAGCCCGCCGCTCTCGCCCGCCTGCTCGCCTACGACAGCACGGCCGGCCGGCTCGGGCGCCCGGTGAGCGTCGACGGGAACGTCCTCGTCGTCGACGGCCGTCGGATCACGGTGCTGGCCGAGCGCGAACCGGACCAGCTGCCCTGGGCCGAACTCGGCGTCGACATCGTTCTGGAGGCCACCGGCCGCTTCACCTCGGCCAAGGCCGCCCGGGCGCACCTCGACGCGGGCGCGAAGAAGGTGCTCGTCAGCGCGCCGTCGGACGGCGCCGACGTCACGCTCGCTTTCGGGGTCAACACCGACGCCTACGACCCGGACCTGCACACGATCGTCTCGAACGCCTCCTGCACCACCAACGCGCTCGCGCCGCTGGCCGCGGTCCTCGACGAACTCGCCGGTATCGAACACGGGTTCATGACGACGGTGCACGCCTACACGCAGGAGCAGAACCTGCAGGACGGCCCGCACCGCGACCCCCGTCGCGCCCGAGCCGCCGGCGTCAACATCGTGCCGACCACGACCGGCGCCGCCAAGGCGATCGGACTGGTGCTGCCGAAGCTCGAGGGCAAGCTCTCGGGCGACTCGATCCGCGTACCGGTGCCGGTGGGCTCGATCGTCGAACTCAACACCACCGTCGCCCGCGACGTGACCCGCGACGACGTGCTGGCGGCCTACCGCGCCGCAGCACAGGGGCCGCTCGCCGGCATCCTGGAGTACTCGGACGACCCGCTCGTGTCGTCCGACATCACGGGCAATCCCGCCTCGTCGATCTTCGACTCGGCCCTCACCCGCGTCGACGGCCGCCACGTCAAGGTGGTCGCGTGGTACGACAACGAGTGGGGCTTCTCGAACCGCGTGATCGACACGCTCGAGCTCCTCGCCACCCGCTGACCGGACGCCGGCGCGCCCAGGACGCCGGGGCGCGCTGGCGTCCGAAGGGGCGGAACCTCAGATAACCCTCAACATATGTTGTCGATTTGGGTCAGAGGGTTACATCTAGGGGATAGTCGGGCTACTTTTCCTGAGTTTGCACGGAACACCACATCGTGCAGGAGAGGTAGCACAATCCATGAGTACCGAGACCTCAAGGCCGGTTCCTCCGACCGCCTCCACCGAGGCGGCCGGAGGCGGTCACCTTCAGGCGGGGCTGAAGAGCCGCCACCTGTCCATGATTGCCATCGGCGGAGTGATCGGCGCCGGTCTGTTCGTCGGCTCCGGCGCCGGCATCGCGGCGGCCGGCCCGGGCATTCTGCTCTCGTACGCGCTGGCCGGTGTGCTGGTCGTGCTGGTGATGCGGATGCTCGGCGAGATGGCCGCCGCCAACCCGCAGAGCGGGTCGTTCTCCGCCTACGCCGACCGGGCACTCGGCCGCTGGGCCGGCTTTGCCATCGGCTGGCTGTACTGGTTCTTCTGGGTGGTGGTGCTGGCGGTCGAGGCGACCGCCGGTGCGAAGATCCTGCACGGCTGGCTGCCCGGCGTCCCGCAGTGGGCCTTCGCCCTGCTCGTGATCGCCGTGCTGACCGTCAGCAACCTGGGCTCGGTCTCCTCGTACGGCGAGTTCGAGTTCTGGTTCGCCGGGATCAAGGTCGTGGCGATCGCGGCCTTCATCGTGGTCGGCGTCCTGGCGATCTTCGGCGTGCTGCCCGGCACCCACGCGGTCGGCACGGACAACCTGACCGGACACGGCGGCTTCCTGCCGCACGGCGTCGGCGCCGTGTTCACCGGCATGCTGACCGTCGTCTTCTCCTTCATGGGCAGCGAGATCGTCACGCTGGCGGCGGGCGAGACCGCGGACCCGCGCCGCGCCGTGACGAAGGCGACCAACAGCGTGATCTGGCGGATCGGCGTCTTCTACCTGGGCTCGATCCTCATCGTGGTCACCCTGCTCCCGTGGGACGCGGCCTCCGTCAAGGGCAGCCCGTACGTCGCGGTCCTGGAGCACGTCGGCATCCCGGGCGCCGCGCAGCTGATGAACGTCATCGTGCTCACGGCCGTGCTCTCGTGCCTCAACTCGGGCCTGTACACCGCCTCCCGGATGGCCTTCTCGCTCGGGCAGCGCGGTGACGCCCCGCGTGCCTTCGCCAAGGTCAGCCGACGTGGTGTGCCGCACGCGGCGATCCTCGCCTCGGTGGTCTTCGGCTTCGTCGCGGTGTTCTTCAACTACACCTCGCCTGACACGGTGTTCAGCTTCCTGCTGAACTCCTCCGGCGCCGTGGCGCTGTTCGTCTGGCTGGTGATCTGTCTGTCCCAGCTGCGGATGCGGAAGATCATCGAGCGCGAGTCGCCCGAGAAGCTGACCGTCCGGATGTGGCTCTACCCGTACCTGACCTGGGCCACCATCGGACTGATCTGCTTCGTGATGGCATACATGTTCACCACGTCCGCCGGCCGGATGCAGATGGTGCTCTCGCTGGTGGCCGCAGCCGTCGTGCTGACGGCCGCCCCGATCGTGCAACGTCGGCGCGCGGCGGCCTCCGATTCCACCCGCTGACCGAATCGGCGAGTGCCGTCTCCTGGCGGCACTCGCCGTGCGGCGGGGCTTTCGGGTTAGCGAACCTCGACGTCCTCGACCGCCTTCGACGGTGGCTGGGGCCAACGGCCCCCCTGCCGGGCGCTCGTGTGCATGGGGTGATCCTCGCCGCGGTGCGTGGGATGAAGCGGCCAGCCCGTGCAACGGCCCTCGCACCGCCGCGCCCTGCGCCTGTGTTCGCTGTGCGATCGAGTCGATCGCACAGCGCCGCCCAGGCCGCTGACGGTCCGCCACACAGAACCGTCCCCGTCACACCACGACACGCTTGTGGTAGTTGACCCGGTCGATGTCGCGTACCTCGACTGTCACCTGGACGGTCAAGCCGGGCACCGGCGCAAGGTAGCGGCTGGCTGTCTCCAGGGCGGTGCGGCCAAGCTCTTGCTTGGTCTCGGGCGTGCGCCCCGACAGGATCGCAAGCTCCACGTGGATCATCGCGTTACTCCCGGAGCCCTCCCCGATGACGCTCTCCCCGCTTGCGTAGAACCTGGTCTTGAAGTCGTCCAGCGGACCGTCGAGCAGGTCCGCCGCCAGAGGGTGCAGGGCGAGGGTGAAACCTCGCCGGTCGAAAGCATCGGTCAGCTCGGCGGAGTACTCAACGGTGATCTGCGGCATGAGGAACTCTTACCACGTGGACCTCTTCGGTGGGGCCCGCGGTCTGCGCGATGACCCGCCGCATCGCATCGTGGTCGCTCAGTCCGGCGGTGCGGACTCTGCGGCTTCCAGCTCTTCCACCGTGGCCGCGCCGACCGGCACGTCGGGGTTGCGGAACCAGGAGCCCTGGACGGCCCACTGGATGAGCATCAGCACGAGGCCGAGCACCAGCGCGCCGATGCCGATCACGGAGACGCCGCCGACCTTGCCGACCACGGGCAGCGTCATGGTGGTGTGGCCGTAGTTCGGGTCGGCGTAGACGTCGAAGGCGGCGTAGCAGAAGAAGTACAGCAGTATGACGCCGCCGAGCAGCGGCAGGATGCCCTTGAACCAGAGATCGCGGGCGCTGCGGCGCAGCACCTTGCGGAAGTACCAGGCGCAGGCGAAACCGGTCAGTCCGTAGTAGAACGCGATGCCGAGGCCGACCGAGGAGATCGAGTCCGCGAGAACGTTGCTGCTGATCCGGGTCAGCAGGACGTAGAAGGCGATGGAGACCAGGCCCATCCCCACCGTGGACCATGTCGGGGTGGCGAAGCGCGGGTGCACCCGGCCGAATTGCGAGGGGATGGCCTTGTGCAAGGCCATGGAGAAACTGGTGCGCGCGGTCGGCAGGATCGTGGTCTGGGTCGAGGCGGCGGCTGAGGTGAGCACCATGAAGATCAGCAGCTTGGACAGGAACCAGCCGAGCCCCGAGGTGCCGAAGACGGCTCCGCCGAGGCCGGAGAGCACGTCGCCGGAGTTGTCCGGGTTGGTCAGCCCGATGCCCTTGTCGCCAACGCCCGCGAAAGCCTGCGCCGAGGTGGAGACCAGGGCGTAGATCAACAGCAGGATGACCGTCGAGAGCACCGCCGCCCGGCCGGGGGTGCGCGACTTGTCGGCGGTCTCTTCGTTGACCGAGACGGCCGTGTCCCAGCCCCAGTAGATGAAGACCGCGGCGAGGACGCCGGCGGTCAGCGCGCTCGGGGAGGACACCTGGAAGGGGTTGAACCACGAGCCCGAGACGCGGATCGCCGTCGCGGGCGCGTGGCTGCTGTAGACCTTGACCAGCGCGGTCACCGAAAGGAGCGCCAGCATGGCGACCTCGACGCAGAGCAGGACGCGCTGCAGCGCCGCGGAGATCTCGATGCCGATGTAGCAGATGAAGGTCATCAGGACGATCCAGACGACCCCGGCCACGGTCGTCCACAGCGTGCTCGAAGCGAGGTTCGCGTGGCCCACGAGCTGGAAGCCGTAGATGCCGGCGATCTGGGCCAGATTGGCCATGACGATGATGTCGGCGATGATGATGCCCCAGCCGCCCATCCACCCGGTGCGGGGCCCGAAGGCCCGGGCGGCCCAGGTGAAGGTGGTGCCGCAGTCCGGGTCGACCGCGTTCATCTCCTTGTAGGCATAGGCGATCAGCAGCATCGGGATGAACGCCAGGATGGTGATGATCGGCGCCTGCAGACCGACGCCGACGACGATCAGTCCGAGCGTCGCCGCCAGGCTGTAGGCGGGTGCGGTCGACGCCAGGCCGATCGCCACCGAGGAGAACAGGCCGAGGGCGTTGCCCCGCAGACCCTTCTCGCCCGAACCGGAACCGGAGACCTCACCGGGCACGACGGACGCGCCCAGGCCCCACGACGAATCAGACGGTTCGGAGGACTCAGGAGTCGGAGACGAGGCACCCATGGTGAAACCTCCAGGCGCTCGTGCAGCGCCGGACCGCGGTCGGAGACGTGTCCCTATGATCACTCGATTCCCCGATTCCTGCCCACCCGGGGTGCCGCGGCGACACTCGGCGGGCCGGCATCGGGGCAGTGTCTGCGCGGGAAGGCAAATCCCGCCGAATCGCCGCGTTGCCGCGATTCCCGCCGGTAGGATCGGCGCGACATTCCGTACACGACTGGGGGATTCCTGTGCGACTGTTCATCACGTCGAGGCGATCGACGGCCACCGTCGTCGGTGCGGCACTGCTGCTCACCACCGCGGCAGCGGGGGTCGGGCTCGGAGCGGGCTCCGCTGCCGCCGCGCCGAGGACGACGCCGTTGGAGACCATCGCGGCGCTGTCCGCGCAGCGGGTCGAGGTGGGCGACCAGGTGGCGGCGGCCAAATACGGGACCGGCAGCCCGATCGACGACCCGGCGCGCGAGGCGGCCGAGATCGCCACCGCCGAGCAGCAGGCCACGGCTCTGGGTATCGACCCCGCGCCGGTCGCGAAGATCTTCCGCGACCAGATCGAGGCCAACAAGGTCGTCCAGCGCGCCCTGTACGCCGAGTGGGACGCCGACCCGTCGCTCGTCCCGACCATCAGGCCCAGCCTGGCCACCATCCGGGTCGAGCTCGACACCATCGGCACCGAACTCGTCCAGGCCATCGCCGCGGCCGAAGCCAGCCGCCAGGCGCCCTCCTGCGACGGGCAGTTGACCGCAGCGGCGGTCCACGCCCGGCACCAGCAGAGCCTCGACGCCCTTCACTACGCCGCTCTGCTCCGCGCCCTGCCGTCGGTCTGCGCCGACTGATCCGCGACACGGCAGGATGCCGCTCGTCGAGGAGGGCCGGGACCTGTCCTCGACGAGCGGCATCCTGGTCGACGCCGTCTAGCGCCGCCCGCTTACCGCCTAGGGTCTGCGGTCGGCCTGACGGCCCGGCCTCACCTCAGATGCCGACCGAAGAACTGGTTCCCGTCCTTCAGCTCGAACCACGGGGTGCCCGTGTGCCCGCCCATGTTGGCGTGCAGCGTCTTCTCCTTGCTGCCGAAGGCGTCGAACAGGTCCAGGGCGCGCTGCCGAGGGTTCCCCTCGTCGTCCCACTGCAGCAGGAACAGCAGCGGAATGGTGAGCTGCCGGGCTTCCTCGCGCTGGGCGCGGGGCACGTAACCCCCGGCGAAGAAACCCGCGGCCGCGATGCGCGGCTCGGCCACCGCCAGCCGAATGCCGACGGCGGTCCACCCCGAGTACCCGACCGGGCCGTCGATCTCGGGCAGTTCAAGGAGGGCGTCCAGGGTGGTCCGCCAGTCCGGGACCGCCTTGTCGACCAGCGGGCCGATGAAGGACTCGAAGATCTCGTCAACCGGCTCGCCGGCCTGCATCGCCCTGCGGAGGTCCGCGCGGGCCTGGTCGTCGGCGGCTGAACGGGGCCGACTACCGCATCCAGCTGCGTCGATGGAGGCCACCGCGTAGCCGTTCGCCGCGGTGTGCCGGGCCCGGGCGACCAGCCGGGGTTCGTTCTTGGGCAGGCCGTTGTTGTGGGCCATCAGGACCAGCGGTACCGGTGCGGAGGCGGATCCGGGCATCCACAGGGTGCCGGGGATCTCGCCGAGGGTGAACTCGCGCTCGACGACGCCGTCGAGACGCTGCTCGGAAGTGAATTCCATGGTCGTGCCTTTCGGGAGTGCTCGTAAAAACGGCGCTCCCGGACGACCTATCGCCCGACCATGACCCCAGAGGGGAGCACCCATGTCGTTTGTGTGTTCACGGGTACCACCTCCTCGTTCTCCTGCACGGTCTCGGCATAGCTAAGCAGGGGTTGCCGTGGTCTGCAAACAGGTTTCGCCCTGCGTCGGTTCGGCGGTGTTCACGCCGGAGGCGCTGCTCGCCTCCGGCGACGCGGAGGCCTGCGCCGAGCTGTTGCCGGGGTTGGCGGACGGCACGTCCGTCGGGACGATGGACCTCGGTCTGCCGGCGGCCTGAGCCGGTTACGCCATCGGGGCGGGCTGCGACGTCCAGCCTGCGCCCTCTTCTCTAACAACTGTTTGGTAGGTTAGCGTGCCCCTAGGGCGTCGCGAGCCACGTTCGAGAGCCAAGGGGCTGAGTATGACCACAGTCGACGCCTTCCGGGCCGAGATCCGGGACTGGCTGAAGGGCAACCTCGCCGGTGAGTACGCGCTTGCCGACGCGCCCGCCCGGGTCAACCACATCGGCGAGCACCCGCGCCGAACTCGTCCGCGATGCACGGGTGGTGACGGGCCAGAGGATCTGGACCTCGCTGGCAGACGAGTCCGACTGGTGCTTCGTCATCGCCCGGACCGCCGCCCGATCACGCCGCGACCAGGGACCGTCCTACTTGCTGGTGCCCATGCACCAGCCGGGCGTCGAGGTGCGGCCGATCGTTCAGCTCACGGGGACCAGCGAGTTCAACGAGGTCTACCTCCTCTTCTCCCGTCCGGACACCGTCTACGCCGGTACCGACGAGATCCAGCGCACCATCATCGCCGAGCGCGTGCTCGGCCTGCCGAGGGAGGCTCGCGCATGACGCCCACGACCCCCGAGTACGTTCCCGCACACGGCTTGCTGACCGGCCGCACCGCCGTGGTCACCGCCGCCGCCGGAGCCGGCATCGGCGGTGCGACCGCCCGCCGACTGCTGGAGGAGGGCGCGGACATCGTCATCGGCGACGCACACGCCCGCCGCACCAAGGAGACGGTCGACCAACTCGCGGCGGAGTTCGGCGCGGACCGGGTGGCCGGACGCAGCTGCGACGTCACCGACGAGGAGCAGGTCGCCGCACTGTACGACCTCGCGGAGGAACGCCACGGCCGCCTCGACATCGTCGTCAACAACGCCGGCCTCGGCGGCACCGCCGAACTCGTAGACATGACCGACGAACAGTGGGACCGGGTCATCGACGTCACCCTGAACGGCACCTTCCGCTGCACGCGTGCCGCGCTGCGGCGGATGAAGGCCGCAGGCGACGGCGGAGTGATCGTCAACAACGCCTCCGTGATCGGCTGGCGGGCCCAGGCCGGTCAGGCCCACTACGCCGCCGCCAAGGCCGGCGTCATGGCGCTGACCCGCTGCGCGGCCGTGGAGGCGGCGGGCTACGGGGTGCGCGTCAACGCCGTGTCGCCGAGCCTGGCCATGCACCCGCACCTCGTCAAGGTCACCACCCGGGAACTGCTGGAGGAGCTCACCGCCCGGGAGGCGTTCGGCCGCTACGCCGAGCCCTGGGAGATCGCCAACGTCATCGTCTTCCTGGCCAGCGGCTACTCGTCGTACATGACGGGGGAGACGGTCTCGGTCAGCAGCCAGCATCCGTGAAGGAGCAGGCCGTCCGGCGGCCGGCATTGACGTTCGCTCCCTCGGCTCAGGTTCGGGGCACCGGGAAGAGCATGCAGCTGCTGGTGGCGTGGGCGAGCAGCCGGTCCTCGGAGTCGAGGAGTTCGGCCTGGGCGAGGGCGGTGCGCCGTCCCTGGTTGAGGACGGTGCCGACCGCGCGGATCTTGCCAGTGCCGACGGTGATCGGGCGCAGGAACTTCACGTTCAGGTCGAGCGAGGTGTAGCCCGTGCCGGCCGGGAGCACGGACTGGACCGCGCAGCCGGCGGCCGAGTCCAGCAGCGAGGCGTAGACGCCGCCGTGGACGCTGCCGATGGGGTTGTAGTGCTCCTCGCCCGGCTCCAGGACGAACACCGCGCGGCCGAACTCGACCTGGTCCAGGGTGAATCCCAGGGTCTCGGCGAGCGGAGGCGGCGGCAGCTCGCCGGCGAGGAGCCGCCGCAGGAACTCCAGCCCGCTCCCGTCCCCGACGGCCGACGCGGTGATACCGGGATCCTGCCAGCCATACGTGCGCGACCTGGTCATGTCCTGCCCCTCTTCAGCTGACTTCACTTTTCGAAGCTAGCCATCCGCGCATCTGGATGTCAATCCCGAAGTCAGCCTAGGATGGGTCCATGACGTGGCTGGAGACGAGCACCGAGAACTGCACCGTCCAGCGGGCCGTCGACCTCGTCGGCGAGCGGTGGGCCCTGCTCGTCCTGCGGGACGCGATGAACGGCGTGCGCCGCTTCGACGACTTCCGCCGGCACGTCGGGCTCTCCGAGGCCGTGCTCTCGGACCGGCTGCGCAAGCTCGTCTCCGCCGGCATCCTGACGGCCGTCCCCTATCGCGAGCCCGGCAGCCGCACCCGCCACGAGTACCGACTTACCGAGAAGGGCTGGGACCTGTGGCCGGCGATCATCGCCCTCAAGCAGTGGGGGGACCGCTGGGCCGCGGATCCGGACGGCCCGCCCCTGGAAGTCAGCCACCGTGACTGCGAGGCGCCGCTCGAAGTCGTCGTCCACTGCGCTGACGGGCACGGACCGCTCACCCCGCGCCAAGCGCGCGCGACTTTGACGGCGTCGGCCCGGCCGCTGCCGTGAACTGACATCACGTCAGATGATGCCGCGACCCGTTCATCCGGGTGGGAGCACCGGGCCGTCGGGCCGGCGGACTGGGTTGGACGCTGCGCGGCACGCTGGCAACTGTGGCGGACATGCCAGGGCGGCGACTGTGTCCGCGGCCTGGGTCATGATGCGTTCCACCAGCTCCTTGCAGGACGGAAGATCCTCGATCAGACCCGCCACCTGGCCGGCGGCCATCACCCCGAGGTCGGGACGGCCGTCCACCATGGCGGCCTTGAGCATCATCGGGGTGTTGGCGGCCAGCAAGATCTGACTCCACGTCAGATCTTTTCCGTGCTTCATCGCCAGGCCGTCGCGGACCATGGCCGACCAGCTCATGCCGGAGATCCTGCGGAACGCCGCGGCGTGCCGCACCGCGCGGAGCAGGGCGCTGGTCCGGCCGGAGCGCTCCAGGCCGTCGACCAGGTCGGTGCGCAGCATCCGGTGGGGGAGGCCGTCCACCTTGGTGGTGACGGTGACGTCCTGCACGGACGCGGCGAGGTAGCGGGCCTTGACGGCGTCCGGGACGGTGGAGTCCGAGGTGAGCAGGAACCGGGTGCCCATGGCGACCCCGGCGGCGCCGTACGCCAGCGCGGCCACCAGCCCGCGTCCGTCGTGGAAGCCGCCGGCCGCGATCACCGGGATGTCCACCGCGTCGACCACCTGCGGCAGCAGCACGGTGGTGGCGACGGCGCCGGTGTGGCCGCCGCCCTCACCGCCCTGCACCACCACGGCGTCCGCGCCCCAGGCGGCGACCTTCTCGGCGTGCCGCCGGGCGCCGATGGAGGGGATGACGACGACGCCCGCGTCCTTGAGCTCCGCGATCAGCTCGCGGGAGGGGGCCAGTGCGAAGGAGGCGACCCGAACGCCCTCCTCGATGATGATCCGCACGCGGTCCCTGGCGTCGCTTGCGTCCGCGCGCAGGTTGACGCCGAACGGTGCGTCGGTGCGCTCCTTGACCTCGCGCACTGCGGTGCGGAGATGATCGGTCGTCATGGTGGCGGAGGCGAGGTTGCCGAGTGCCCCGGCGTTCGCGGTGGCGGATACCAGGCGCGGCCCGGCGACCCAGCCCATGCCGGTCTGCACGAGGGGGTGGCGGACGCCGACGAGCTCGGTCAGCGCGGTCCCGAAGCTCGCGGCGCTGCGTGCGCTGTCGGTGCTCACGACCGGACCTCGCGATCGCGCAGCCGCTTCGGGTCGATCACCTCGCGGATCAGGTGCAGCTCGGCCTCGGTGGGCTCCCGGGTGGCCGGCACCTCGTCCGGCACGACCAGCGGGAAGGCGGTGGCTGCCTGAACCTGCTCGACGCTCACCCCGGGGTGCAGCGAGCGGAGGCGCATGGTGCGGTCCGGGGTCTCGAAGTCGAAGACGCCGAGGTCGCTGACGACCCGTCGGATCTCGTGGAAGCGGCTCGCGGCCGGCCCCGCGGCAGCCGCGCGGTCGTACCCGACGCCGCAGACCATGTCGACCTTGTCCACGAAGACCCGCGGGGAGTGCTTGGGCACCCAGTAACTGGTCGGGTTGTTGACGGTGTTGACCGGAGCCCCCCGCACGCCGAGCAGTTGACGGTCGGGTCGGGCCCAGTCGCCGATGCAGGAGATGTTCTGGTTGCCGTGCCGGTCGATCTGGCTGGCGCCCATCATCACGTGCCGCCGCCCGCCCGCCACCATGGACAGGTGCAGGCGGTAGGGCAGCCAGCCCTCGACGACCTCGGCCTTGGCGCCGACCGCAGGGGTGTCGCCGATGAACATCGCCTCGCCGTCGGTGAGCAGCAGGTCGGGGGAGAAGGTAAGCCGGGCGAGCCGGGCGCCGACGGCGGGCACGGTGCCCATCGGCGTGGCCAGGATCTCGCCGTCGCCGCGCCAGGCCTCGGCGCAGGCCACCACGCAGTACTCGGCGCGAGTGGTCATCAATTCTGCTCCTCTTGACGGAAAGCACTGACGGCGGCCTGGTAGGCGTCCTCGTCCCCGGACAGGAAGCGTTCGGCGAACGCCGCCCAGGCCTGCGGGTCGGCGGCGGCTGCGGCGTAGGCGCGTTGGAAGGCCTCGTCGCGCTCGTAGTCGGGCAGGCAGGAGGTGAAGTGGGCGCCGTTCGGGGTCTCGACCACGCCGGTGACGTCGGAGCGCTTGATCAGCAGGGTCTGCGGCGCGCCCGACTTCAGCAGGTCGGCGGTGTCGACGATGCGTTCGCAGGACACGTACGCCTCGCGGGCCGCCGCGCAGAACAGGTCGTCGAAGTACGGGTCCGGGCCGAGGTACTGGCCGTTGCCTCGGGCGTCGGCGGCGTTGACGTGGACCAGCGCCGCGTCGAGTTCCAGGGCGGGGACGGCGACCAGCTCCTCGCCGTCCGCGTACGGCGAAGTCACCGTCCGCAGCTGGGGGTTGACCCGCATGACGTCGGAGCCGAGACCAGCCCTGGCGGGCATGAAGGGCAGTCGGTGGGCGGCGGCGGTCAGGCCCCACATGAACATCGACTCGTCCAGCTCGACCAGTTCGAAGGCGCCGCGCTCGCGGGCCGCGCGGAAGTGCGGCTCCAGCGGGATCGAGTCCAGGGTAGCGAAGGCGGCCACCAGCTTGCGGATCCGGCCCGCCGCGGCGAGCAGCCCGACGTCGGGGCCGCCGTAGGAGACGACGGTGAGGTCGGTGACCTCGGACTGGAGCAGGGCGCGGACCAGGGCCATCGGCTTGCGCCTGGACCCCCAGCCGCCGATGCCGACGGTCATCCCGCTCTCCAGGCGGGCGACCACCTGATCCGGCGTCATGATCTTGCCGCTCAACGTTCCTCCCCCTTGGCCTCGCCGGTCACGAAGGCGTCCCGGTGGCGGTCGGCCACCCCGCTCAGGTTGGCCTCGAAGGTGAACCCCTGCTCGAAGCGGTAGCTCCGGTGGACGTCCACCGGATCGATCCCGTTGATCGCCGCCTTGGCGAGGCGGATCAGGTAGCCGTCCTTGGCGGCGATCTCCCGGGCCAGCTCCAGCGCGGAGGCCGCCAGCTCGTCGCGCGGCACGACCAGCCACACCGAACCGTGCCGGTGCAGCTCCTCGGCGCTGACGGTGCGTGAGGTGTAGTACAGGGTGCGCATCAGGTGCTGCGGGACCAGCCGGGCGAGGTGGGTGGCCGCGCCGAGCGCGCCGCGGTCGAGCTCCGGCAGGCCGAAGACGGCGTCGTCGCTGGCCACGATCGCGTCCGCGTTGCCCACCAGGCCGATGCCGCCGCCCAGGCAGAAGCCCTGGACGGCGGCGACCACCGGCACCTCGCACTCGTAGACGGCGGCGAACGCCTCGTAGCAGCCGCGGTTGGCGCCGATCAGCGCGTCGTGACCGGCGGAGCGCTGCATCTCCTTGATGTCGACGCCCGCGTTGAAGCCGCGCCCGGCGGCGGCCAGGACGACGCAGCGCACCTCCTGGTCCGCGCCCGCGGCCCGCACGGCGGCGGCGAGGTCGTACCAGCCCTGCACCGGAAGGGCGTTGACGGGTGGGAAATCGACCGTGACGACGGCCACGCCCTTGTCGGGCGTCGAGGTGGAGACAGCCATGAGACGACCAGCTACCTTTCAACCAAACATTTGTTAGGTGTGAAGGTACGGGAGCGGACGGCTGCCCGCAACGGATCTGCCCAAACGAGTGATGCCCGTCATCGGCGGGGCCGGAGGAGTGGGCACGGGCATCGCCCCGGGGTCTTCGGCGGAGTGTCGCGCCTGTCGCCATTGCCTTGGCTGGAAGCCTCGGTGCGCGTCGGCGCGCATGTACCTTGACGGGTACGTACCCAAGTGGGTACGTTGGCTGCCATGGACGTTGTGCTGCACGCGCTGTCCGACGAGAGTCGGCGGACGGTACTGGAAGTGTTGCGGGATCACCCGGCCACCGTGAACGAACTGGCCTCCGTGCTGCCGATCGCCCGGCCCGGCGTCTCCCGGCATCTGCGGGTGCTGCGGGAGGCGGGCCTGGTGGAGGTGCGCCAGGAAGCGCAGTGGCGGGTCTACAGCCTGCGCCTGGAGCCGCTGGCCGAGCTCGACGAGTGGCTAGGCCGCTATCGCGCCTTGTGGGAACGGCGCATGGGTGATCTCCACACGGAAATCGCACGTGGAAAACAAGAGCGAAAGGCCAAACAATGACCAGTGCCACCGGGCGCGACCCCCGCATCATCGGCAGCCTGCGCCGTCTCGACGACGGCAGGGGCGCGGTGACGATGGAAGACTTCTACGACACCGACATCGACGACCTGTGGTCGGCGGTGACCGACCCCGACCGACTGGCACGCTGGCTCGCCGTGGTCGACGGGGAGCTGCGCCTCGGTGGTCGTATCCATGCGAAGTTCACCAGCGACAACGAGGGCCCCGGACGCATCGACGTGTGCGACGCCCCCCGGCGCCTGCGGGTTACCTTCGAACCGGGCACGCCCAACGAAACCATCGTGGAAGCGAACCTCACGTCCGTCGGCAGTCGAACCCGACTGATCATCGAGGAACGCGGCCTCCCGCTCGAATACGTCCCCGCCTACGGTGCCGGGTGGCAGACACACGCCGAAGACCTGGCCGCCTACCTGGCCGGACGCGAACGAGGCGAGTGGCTGGAGCGGGTGCTGGAACTCAAGCCCGTCTACCAGGCGATTGCCGAGGACCGGGCGTGAGTGGGTAGCGGCGGGACCGCCGGACTGACCGTCAACCAGGTGCTGGTCAGGGAAGACTGACGAGGAGTCACCGAATGGTCGGGAAGCTCTCGGCGGTCAGCAGGGCGAGGGCGGAGTCGACCAGGTCCGCCACCAGCAGGCTCTGGCTGGGGAGTTTCCTGCGCGTGGTGCCGCTCCTGCCGGCACAGGTGTCGAGGAGTCGCTCGCGCTGGGCCAGGGTGTGCAGCACGAGCCCGACGAAGAACTCCCACCGGTTGGCCCGGACCCGTGGGGAGAGCGAGAGCGCGGACATACCCTGCTCGATGCGTGCCCGGATCAGCGCAATACCGTGCGTCCACTCCTGGGCGGCCAGGTCGTACGGCGCTATCTCCTCCACGTAGAGGGCGTTGACGACGAACCGCAGGAACCGGCTGGGCCGCTCGGGGCTGTCCAGCCGCTCGGCCATGGAGTGCACGAGCAGTTCGACCAGCGCGCGCAGGTCCTTGCCCCGCCCTTCTGCGTCGAGCTGTTCCAGCTGCCGCAGTTGCCGTTCGCTCGTCGGTGCCATGCGGTGCTGGTAGACGGCCTCGACCAGGGCCTGCTTGGTGCCGAAGTGGTAGGCCACGGCCGAGGTGTTGCGCTGGCCGGCGGCCGACGCGATCTCGCGCAGGGACACGGCATGGATGCCGCGCTCGGCGAAGAGCTGCTCGGCCACCTCGATCAGGCGCACGCGGGTGTCGGATGCGGGAGTCACACGGGCCAGTGTGGAGCATCTTGCACGATTAACGCACTCGCGTTAGAACTGACGGTGCGTCAACGTTGCTCTCGCGACCGCGTCAGGAGCTCACGCGTGAAGAAGCCCAACATCCTCCTGGTCGTCTCCGACCAGGAGCGGCAACGCGGCTGGATCCCGCCCACGGTGCGGCTGCCCTGGCGCGAGCGACTGCTCGCCGAAGGATTGGAGTTCACCAACTACTGGACCCACTCGTCCCCGTGCTCGCCGTCGCGCGCCACCATGATGACCGGCCAGTACGTCACCCAGCACCAGGTCGCGGAGAACGTGATCCTTCCCTGGCAGCCGCAGCTGGACCCGGGCGTCCCGACCATCGGCAGCGCCCTGCGGAAAGCCGGCTACCGCACCTCCTACCTCGGCAAGTGGCACCTGTCCGCCTCGGCACACCCGAACATGGAGGCCTACGGATACGGCGACTGGGACGGCAACGACCACCACTTCATGGGCATGGCCGGCACCGGCGTGCACTTCGACCCGATCATCGCCCGCAACGCCGCGCACTGGCTGCGACAGAACGCCGACGCGCCGGACCCGTGGTTCCTCACCGTCGCGCTGGTCAACCCGCACGACGTCATGTGGTACCCGATCGACCAGCCGGAGTACCAGCGCGCGAACCCGGCGATGCTGGACTTCGTGCGCCAGTTCCTCGACGGCGGCGACTGGGGCGGGGGACAGGCCGTCCCGCCCTACGAGCAGCCCTACGAGCGGGTGTTCAGCGACCTTCCCGCCAACTTCGAGGACGACCTGCACACCAAGCCCGACACCCAGCGGCAGTGGCGGTACGACCAGCAGCACAGCCTGTGGGGCCGGATCGACCCCGCCGACAAGCGCGCCTGGCTGCGCCAACTCGACTACTACGTCCAACTGCACCGCCTCGCTGACGAGAGCCTCGGCACGGTGCTCGGCGCGCTGGAGGCCTCAGGGGGCTGGGACGACACCGTCGTCGTCTTCACCTCCGACCACGGCGACATGTGCGGCTCGCACGGGCTGCGCTCCAAGGGGCCGTTCGTCTATGACGAGATCATGCGCGTGCCCTGCTACGTGAAGATCCCCGGTGTCACCCGGGCCGGCACCGTGACGAACGCCCTGGCCTCGCACGTCGACCTGGCCACGACGATCTGCTCGCTCGCCGGCGCGCGACCGGAGGCCTCGTTCCGGGGGACCGATCTCTCCCCGCTGTTCCGCGACCCGGCCGCCTCGGTCCGCGACTACGTGCTCTTCGCCCATGACGCCGTGCACACCCGGCAGATCCAGCAGACGCGGTACGCGATCCGCGGCATGTTCGACGGGCGCTACAAGTACGCACGCTACTTCGGCGTGGGCGGAGGCATGCCCGCCGACGGTCCCCAGCAGCTCGTGCCGTCACAGATGCGCTTCGGCCCCGACGCCGACTTCGACGACAACGACCACGAACTCTACGACCTCCAGGAGGACCCCCACGAACTCGTGAACCTCGCCATGGACCGCGGGCGGCGGGCGCAGGTCCGCGAGCACTTCGCGCAGTTGAGAGCACTGGAGCGCACCGACCTCACGCCGCTGGAGTAGCGGAATCCACTCGGGTGGTGCCCGGGCCCCATGCCTCGCACCGGTGCGGTCCGGTGTGGTCCGGACTGCCCGGACCGCACCGGAGGGTTCACTACCGGGACGGGAGGTAGTAGGGGCGGTTGTGGGCCGCGACGGGCGCGGACTGGTACGTCCAGGCGCCGACCGCCGCGGCGTCCCCGAGAAGCAGCTGAAGATCGGCGCCGGCCGGGTGGTCGGGGGCGGTGACGGTCAGTCGGACGCGGTCGGCCGTGGCGGTGTCGAGCGGGTGGTAGCGGTAAGGGTGGTAGACGTTCATCGGTCCGGCGAGCAGGCGCTGTTCGGCGTCGGTGCCGTAGCCGGTGACGGGGGCGCTGTTGACGGGCTCCCCGTCGAGTCCGGCGAGGTCGGCGTCGAGAGTCAGCAGCGGAGCGCCCTCGGGGGTCTTGCAGATGATGGACCACGCGTGGTGGTCGGTCGGGCCGTTGAGGGACGGCATGACGGTCTCGAACGAGCCCGGGTGCTTGGGTTCCGCGTACAACAGGCGTCCCGCGTCGATGGCGAGCGGGTTGTCGCACAGGACGTGGAGCCGGGCGATGCCGAGCAGTTTGGTCTGGTCGATCCCGCGGGCGTAGTCCTGGTAGCCGATCGCGGCGACACGGTGTTCCTCGCCCGCGGGGTGTGCGATCAGGTTGATCTCGATCTCCTGGGTGATGCCTCCGCCGTTGGGATACTGCGCGAAGTAGAGCTGGTAGTTGACCGACACGCAGGCCCGTCCACCGAAGTCGGCCGCGGCCAGGGCCGGGTGTCGCTGGGCGAGGAGTTTGCGGGCCGGCTCGGCGTCGGTCAGGAAGTCGACACCGATGTTGTGCAGCGCGCCGTAGTGGAACGGAAGCTGGAACGGTGCGGCGACGGGCGGCAGCGGCAGCGGGCGGCGGTCGTTCACGACGCGAGGTCTCCTTCGATCGGGTGCGCGCCCGCGGTGACGACGCGGCGGCGTGAGCTCAGGTCCAGGTGGATCCGCTCGGCGCTGCGGAGCGCGAGGGCGGCCATGGTCAGGGAGGGGTTCGAGGTGGCGACGGTCGGCATGGAGCCGCAGCCGACCGCGTAGAGCCCGGGGTGGTCCCAGCACCGTTGCCACTGGTCGACCACGGACGAGGAGGGCGAGTCGCCCATGATGTGGGTGCCCGCGCCGTGGCCTGCGGCGCGGTAGCCGTAGCCGCGGCCCTCGTGTTCGAAGTAGCCGGGCCACGCGGGGCCGGGCTCGAAGCGGGTGTGGTCCTCCGCTCCCAGCAGGGTGAACAGTCGGTCGGAGACGTGCTTCGCGGCGGCGACGCCGCGCCGCACCCACCCGGAGAGATCGTAGTGAATGACCGGTCGGGGGATCCCGAGGCGGTCGCGGTGGCGGGGATCGATAGCGACGCGGTTGGCGGGGTCGGCGTCCTGCTCCATCTCGAACTGGAAGGCGAACTCGCGGCCGACCCGGTCGGCGAGCGCATCACGCAACTCCCTGCCGAGCAGGCCGCGGCGGTGCGGGCCGCCGGAGCGGAGCAGCTCGGCGACCCGGCCCTCGGGCGGGCCGAGGGCCCAGGTCCAGCCCCAGTTCCCGATCTCGACGCGGAACGGCGCCCGGTGCGCGCGAGCCCGGCCGAAGCGGAACCCCTCCAGACCGGAGGTCGATCCCGGTCCTCGGTAGGCGCCGACCTGCTGGGGCATCAATCCCCAGGTCAGCAGGACCGGGTGGTCCATCAGGTTCCGGCCGACCAGTCCGCTGCTGTCGGCGGCCCCGGACAGCAGGAGCACCTTGGCGTTCTCGATGGCGTGTGCGGCCAGGACGACGAGCTCCGCGAGGACGTGGTGCGGCCGGGCGCTCGGGGCGGCGCCTTGGGTTCCGGCGCCTTGGGTTCCGGCGCCTTCGGGTCCGGCGCCGTCATAGGTGAGGTAGTCCACGCCCCGTGCGCGCCCGTCGCTGTCCAGGCGTACCCGGGTGACGACGCTGCGGGTGCGCAGCGTGACGTTGGCCGGCCAGCGGGACTGCGTGCGCAGGGGCGTGTACTTTGCGCCGGACGGGCAGACGGGCACGCAACTGGCGTGCCCGGAGCACGGCGCGCCGTATCCGGGGTCGGGCTCGTCCGGGTGGGGCAGGCCGTTGCGGGCGTGCGGCGTGGTGGTCACGCGCAGCGCCACGGGTCGGCCGGTGCCGGGGTCGCGAACGTGGTGGCCGTCGAGGGCAGCAGCCATGACCTGGTCGAGGTGGCTGCGCGGGATCGCCCGCATCGGGTACCGGTAGCCGTCCGGGAACGGCAGCCCGACGGCGGCGCGCTGTTCGTCGGCGTCTCCGGAGATGCCCAGCTCGCGTTCGGCCGCCCGATAGTACGGTTCCAGGTCGCCGTAGCCGATCGGCCAGTTGCGGCCGTGGCCGAAGTCGCCGGAGCGGAAGTCCTCCGGGTGCATGCGCGGGGTCAGCCCGGTCCAGGCCAGCCCGGTGCCGCCGTTGGCGCGCAGGTAGCCGCTGGCGTAGGGGAGCGGGCCGCGCTGTTCGAGGTAGCCGTGTGCGCGGAACCCGCCACCGGTCAGTCCCTCCAGCTCCGTCACGTCCGGTGACGGTGCGAACCGACTTGTCTCATAGGGGGAGTTGGGTGTTTTCCACAGCGCCGCCCCGAAGCGCTCGACGGCCGCCGACCGGACCTCCGCCTCCGCACCGGCCGGGCCTCCAGGACCGGCCTCCAGGACCAGCACCCGCCAGCCCTGTTCGCCGAGCCGCTTCGCCACCAGGCTTCCGGCGAAGCCCGCGCCGACGACGACCACGTCCCACCGCTGCGCATCCAGGTCGCTCACCGGGACCCCGCAGGAATGCCCCGGCCGACGGGACGCGGGGGAGACGACCAGCTCCCGTGCCCCGGTCCGGCCGTCCCGGGAGGCACCGCGCCGAAACTGCGCCAGACCAGGCCCTGCGAGTAGCCCTGCGGCGAGGCCAGGGACGGCTGGCCGAGGCCGGACGGTGGGGACCAGACACCCGTGAACCAGAGGTGCGCCACGGCGCGGGCCAGCACCGCGAGTTCCGGGTCACGCTCCGCGGCGGCCAGGAGCAGGGAGAGGTCCGGCGCGGCGGCGACGGTCTCGACCAGACCCTGTAACGGCTGGTCGCCGACGCTTCCGGCGATCAGCAGGAGATACGACCCGACCAGTCCGGTCTTCTGTAACTCCTCCTCGCGGAAGCCCGTCAGCGTCGCGGACGCTGCAAGGAACGCGTCTACGGTCGTCATTCCATCCCCCGTTGTTTTCATGCTCATGACGACTACTTTGCCAGGAGCCTTCCTCATCCGGGTCTTGTTCATGCGCATGCGCACGACGTCTCTCACGGCGGCTCCCACGACGCAGGCCGGTCGGGGAGGCGCCCCCCTCCAACTGCGGGTAGGTGTCCTGCGGCTGGACGCCGTACATCGACATCTCCTGCCGCGTCGCGCCCCGGCCCGCCCCGAGGTCGACCCGCCCTACGGACCGTCAGGGCTGCCCTGAGAAATGATCTTGCGGACCTTCGGGAAGCGGCGGCGCGCCGGTAAGGATGGGGCGCTGGTCGTACGCGGGTTCGAAGGGAACGTCATGCACGCGCGGGGAAAGCCGAACCGGTCATCGAACGAGCGGGACGCCGGTCACAGAGCGACCCGGACCGGTGCGGGTGCCGGTGCCGGCGCGCCGGCACCGGTCCAACGGATGCTGGACCTTCAGCAAGCGGCGGGGAACGACGCGGTGGCCCGCGTGGTCGAGCAGGAACGGCACCAGCACGGGCCGGGATGCGAGCACGCGGACCCAGCCGTTCAGCGTGCGGAGGCTGCAGAGCACGGCCACGCGCACGGGGGCGCCGAGGACACCGAACCGACCAGCCGTCGCAGCCTCATCGACGCCGCGATGGCGACGCCGAGCAGCCCGCTCCCCGGACCCTTCCTCTCCAAGGCGAAGACGTTCTACCGCAACGACGGCCTCTCCGCGGGCCGCGTGCACGACAACGCGACCGCCCAACGCGCCACCGCGGCGCTCGGCGCGCACGCCATGACGATCGGCAGCCACATCTTCCTCGGCCCGTCGGCCGCCGGGAACACCGAGATCCTGGCCCACGAGGCCAGCCACCTCGACAAGAACCTCCGGGGGATCCGCGAGACGGGCAACGACAGCGGCGCCGGTGTCACGGTGACCGACCCGGGGCAGGGCTCGGAGCGCGCGGCTGCCGCCGACGGCGCCGCGTTCGCGTCGGGAGCGGCCACCGCGCCGTCCGTCGTCGCGCAGCGCACGGCCGGGGTTCGCGCCGACGCGACCCACAGGGGTCCGGCGGTCCAGCGTACGGTCTGGGAGTTCAGTCAGGGCGCCAACTTCAGCGACCCCCGCTCGGGCCGGGAGACCCGCTGGGTCAACAGGGACAACCGGACTGAGGTCCGCACCTCCACTCAACTGGGCATCGACGGCCATGGCGCACCACGGCACGGGGACGTCTACGACGACGCGACCCGGCAGGTGCACAGCAGCGCGAACGCGAAGTTCGGCAAGAGCGGCGCCATTCCGGAGCGCGAGTACCCGCAGCGCGAGTCGCAGACCCGAGGGGCCCTGGTCGAGGCCAAGCAGGCCATCGCGACGGCCCTGACGCTGCTGGCGGCGGCGGGGAACGACCCGGGCGGCCAGCTGCTGACGGGGCTTCAGTCGGGCTTCCCGGTGTTCCGGTCCGCGACGCCCGAGCAGATCGCCACCTTCCTGCCGCGCATCACCGAGGTCGTACGGCGTATCCAGACCGGGCTCAACGCCCACGGGGCGGAGTTCACCCTGGTCGGCAACGGGAAGGTGCCGCGCGGAGTCGCGGGCTGGGTCGGTTCCAGCTGGCAGGACCTGTACACCCGGGCGACCAACCCGAACCAGCAGAAGAGCGAGGACCTGCCGCCCCTGGACACGGGCCGCAGCGGCCCGATCAACCTCACGGAGGAGGGCCAGGTCGCCTGGTACGTCATCCATGAGGCGACGCACCGGTTCGCGGGCACGCTGGACTACCAGTACAGCGCCCACGACTCGGAGTTGCAGGAGGAGGAGTACCTCGCCGGCCTGGCCGCCACCATGCCCGAGGCGGCGGCGGAGACCGAGCGGAACATGATCGGCAAGCGCGCCCTGCGGGACCCCTCCAAGTACAGCGGTGAGAACAAGGAGTCCGGTCGGCAGGCGAACTGGTACGCCATGGGTCAGCGGGCACTGATGAACGCCGACTCGTACGCCCAGTTCATCCTGATCGCGGCGGGGGCTCGGGCTCCTCGGTTCTGATCCGCCGGACAGGCGTACGGGAATCCCCTCCCCATGGGGCACCTCCTCCATGCCGGTGCGCCTGTCACCTGAGCGGCCCCCTCGCGCTGCCCACTGAGCGCTGTGCCCCGAGCCTGGGGAGGGACACGGCACACGGGAGGCTCGGATGGCGGCGGGGCGCACGACAGCGGGGCGCACGACAAGTGATCGCATGGACGCGCTGGTGATCTTCGGTGCGACCGGGGACCTGGCCAAGCTGGAGACCTTCCCGGCGCTGGTCGGGCTGGTGGAACGCGGTGTGCTGGACGCCCCCGTGGTCGGGGTGGCCAAGAGCGGCTGGGGGCTGGACCAGTTCCGGGACTACGCTGCGGCCTCGCTCCGGCTCAACGGCCTGGATCCCGACTCCGATGCGGCCCGCACGATGCTCGGCCTGCTGCGCTACGTGGACGGGGACCTGGGCGACGACGCGACCTACCACGCGATGTCCGAGGCCATGGGCCCGGCATCCGGAGGTGCGCTGTTCTACCTGGAGGTGCCGCCGCCGCTGTTCGCCCGGATCGCGCAGGGCATCGCCACCGCCGGGCGGGCCGAGGGTGCCCGGGTGATGGTCGAGAAGCCGTTCGGGACCGACCTGGACAGCGCCCGCGCCCTCGACACGACGCTGCACCGCTTCTTCCCCGAGGACGCGATCTACCGCGTGGACCACTGGCTGGGCCTGGACCCGGTGGAGAACATCCTCTTCGCGCGGTTCGCCAACGCGGTCTTCGAGCCGCTGCTCAACCGCACCTATGTCGAGAGCGTCCAGATCACCATGGCCGAGGCCTTCGACGTCGCCGACCGCGGCGCCTTCTACGACCGCACCGGCGCGATCCGTGACGTCGTGCAGAACCACCTGCTCCAGGTCCTCGCCACCGCGCTGGCTGAGCCGCCGTCCGGCACCGGCCTGGACTCGTGGCGGGACGCGAAGGCCGCGGTCGTCAACTCGATCCGTCCGCTGACGCCCGACCATGTGGTGCGCGGTCAGTACGCCGGCTACCGGGACGTCGCCGGGGTGGCCCCGCAGTCGACGACGGAGACGTACGCCGCTGTCCGGCTGGCCGCGGAGTCGTGGCGCTGGGCGGGCGTGCCGATCGTGATCCGCGCGGGCAAGTGCCTGCCGGTGACCGCGACGGAGGTCAGCTTCGTCTTCCGGGCCGCGCCCCACGACCTCTTCGGGATCCGGCCCGGACCCGTCAGCAACCGGCTGCGGTTCCGCGTCTGGCCGGAGACGCAGGTCGGGCTGGCGTTGGCGGGCAAGCAGCCGGGCGGCGGGTGGCACGCCAAGCACGAGGAGCTGATCTTCGCCGAGCAGCCCGGCTCGGACATGCGCCCCTACGACCGGCTCATCGGCGCGGCCCTGGACGGGGACCGCTGGCTCTTCGCCCGGCAGGACACGGTCGAGTCCGCCTGGCGGATCGTCGACCCCGTCCTCGGCGACGCGGTGCCGGTCCACCCCTACGAACGTGGCAGCTGGGGCCCGAAGGAGGCCGACGCACTCCTGCCCCGCGGCGACCTCTGGCACGACCCGGTCGCCTGAGCCGCAGTTGCGAGGGTGCCGGCGGCTACGCGTAGCGTTCGAGGAGGGCTTGCAGGTACTGCTCGAGCCTGCTCGTCAGCAGGGCGGCAGTGAGGTCGTGGCGGCCGAGTGCCCGCCAGGGGACGGCGACCTTCTCGGCGTCGGGGGCGAAGGCGAGGGCGTCGAGCAGGCGCCAGTACAGGTGCGCCGCGTTGTCGTCGGTGAGCTCTCCTCCTGCGGCGAGGTACCGGTCGGCGAAGCTCATTCCCGTGGGAACGCCGTGGAGCAGGGCGAGCGCGGTCGAGCAGTGGGCGACGTCCAGGTCGGCCGGGCCCCATGAGGTCTCCACCCAGTCGACGACGCCGCTGATGCGGACGTCATCGCTGCTGCCGTCGAACAGGACGTTGCCGGGGTGGTAGTCGCGGTGCAGGAAGCAGGACCGGTGGGCGGGAGGCTCCTGCCGGATCACGTCGACGGCCTGTCGCCACAGGTCCGGACGCGTGGTCTGCTCAGGCAGCCGCACCCGCTCCGGGGAGGTCCAAGGCTGCCAGGTCCGCGGCCTCGTCCGCGAAGTGACGTCGACTCGGTGGATGCGCACCAGCTGGGCGGCCAGGAGGTCGGCGCGGTGCCGGGCGCCGTGGTCGTCCAGGCGGACGGTGCCGGGCAGCAGGGACATCAGCAGGGACGGGTGGTCGCAGGCGGTCGCTGTCGGGTCGGCGTCGACGAGGGTGGCGGCGGGGATGTCCGTGTCGGCGAGCAGGCGCAGGATCGCGGCCTCGCGGGTCAGCAGGCCGTCGGCGTGGCGGCGGTAGAAGGGTGTGACGAACGAACGCAGCACCAGCGCGCGCCCACCCCCGTCCGCTCCGACGATGTCCAGTCGTCGCATCTCGGACGTCCAGCCGCCGCGCAGGCGCGTGACGTCGGCTATCCGCTCCCCGGCGGCGAACCGCCGCTCCACCCACGCACGGGTGGCGGCCCAGCCCTGGTCCTCACTGGTGATCACGAGGGGAGAGTATCGGGTCTACTTCGCCTCAACGGGTGCGGGGCAGGGCTGGGCGGCGCAGGGCAGGTCCTGGCTTTCTCGGCGCGCTACACCGGCAGGCTCAGTGCCTTCGACATGGCCTCCGCAAGTGCGGGATTGCGGTGGACGTCCTCGTCGCGCCGGAGCGCGTTGACGACGTTCTGGGCTGTTTCGTGCGGCTTGTCCTGGCTGAGCTTGGCCTTGGCCACCACGCGGCTCGGGGTGAGCCGGAACCCCGTGGTCCCGGGGGCGATGCGCCGTGCGTACTCCTCGACCTCGGGCAGGCGCCAGGGAGTTGGCCGCGCGGCCTCGAAGTGGTCGACCGTCCTGTCCAGCACCTCGTAGGTCTCGTCGGGGCTGAGGATTTCGGGGGTGCCGTGCAGGTGCGCGACGACGAAGTTCCAGGTGGGCACGTAGGGGCCGCTCTCGTAGAAGCTCGGCGAGATGTACCCGTTGGGGCCTTCGAAGACCAGGACCGTGCGGTGTCGGCCCAGCTCGTGCAGTTCCGCGTCTTCACGGGCGAGGTGGCCGAGCACGGTGGCGTCGTCCCGATCGGGGTCGAGGATGACGGGCACGTGCGACACCACCGGGGCGCCGTCGGGAACGGCGCTGACCAGCGTGGCCCATCCCCGGCCGGCGATGAGCGAGCGGAGCTCGTCGGGATCGGTGAGTGCGTAGAGGGGCTGTTCGAGCACTGGACGTCCTCACAGGAGAAGCAGAATTTCCCAACCGTGCTAGAACACTTCTTCAAGTGTCATGGAACACTAATCCGGGTCTGGGGATGACCGCAAGCGGTCAGGGCCGGGATCTCGGTGTCCGCTCCCGCCTATCGGTGCACGGGCGGTGTACTAGTACACTTGCGGCCGTGGATCTTGTACGTATCGAAGGCCGGACCTCACGCGAGGTGGTCGACAGCGTGGAACGCGCCGTCCGCGACGGGCAGGCGGCGCCCGGCGACGTGCTGCCCTCCGTGCGGGCGCTCGCTGCCCACCTGCAGATCAGCCCCGCCACCGTGGCCGCCGCCTATCGGGATCTGCGCATCCGCGGCGTGCTGACCAGCGAGGTCGGCCGGAACACCCGGATCAGCGCCCGACCACCGTTGATCAGCCGCGTGCCGGGAGCGGTCCCCGCCGGGGCCAGGGACCTGAGCGACGGCAATCCCGATCCCGAGCTGATGCCGTCGGTAACCCGCGCCGCCCACGTCGTGAACTTCGGCCACGACGGCTACAGCTCGCCCACGATGCTGCCCGCGCTGGCCGGGCGGGCATCCCTCCAGTTCGCCGAACTCGGCATCGGCGAGGAGCAGTTGTGCCTGGCAAGCGGGGCAATGGACGGGGTCGAGCGGGTGCTGTCCGCGTGGCTGCGCCCCGCCGACCAGGTCCTGGTCGAGGACCCCTGCTACACGGGCGTGCTGGACCTGGTGCGGGCGTGCGGCCTGACCGCGGTGCCGGTCGCGGTCGACGAGCGCGGCCTCGTGCCCGACGCCCTGAAGGCGGCCCTGACGGGGAAGACTGCGGCGCTGGTCCTCACCCCCCGGGCCCAGAACCCGACCGGAGCCGCCCTCGACGCTGTCCGCGCGGCCGAACTGTGCGCGGTGCTGGAGCGCCACCAGGAGGTCCTGGTCGTGGAGAACGACCACATGGGCCCGACGGCCGGGACTGACTTCTTCACACTCACGACCGGACGCCGACGCTGGGCGGTGATCCGCTCGGTCAGCAAGTCCCTGGGGCCGGACCTGCGTCTGGCGTACGTCGCCGGCGACCCGATGACGGTCAGTCGGGTCGAGGGCCGCCAACGGCTCGGCAGCGGCTGGGTCAGCCACATCCTGCAGCAGATCGTCCTGGAACTCTCCACCGACCCTGCCGTGCAGGACATGATCCGGCTGGCCGAGCGGACCTACCGGACGCGCCGCGAGGCGCTGCTCGGCGAGCTGGCGGCACGCGGGGTGGCCGCGTCGGGGCGCTCGGGGCTGAACGTGATGATCCCCGTGCTGGAGGAGGCGACGACGCTCCGGTCGCTGCAGGAGCGCGGCTGGCTGCTGCGTGCCGGTGAGCCGCACCGCCTCGCCAGTCCGCCGTTCGTCCGGGCCACCACGGCGACCCTCGCACCGGAGGAGGCCGCCGAACTCGCCGACGCCGTCGCGGAGTCCGTCCAGCCCCAGCGCCGCACGCGCTCGGTCTGACATGCGTGGGTGGCGGCGTCCAACTGCGGGGTTCCCCGGACAGATTCCACCTGACTTCCAAGAGGGGGACGGTATGTGACTTGATGTCGTATCTGTCGTTATTGGTGCGTCGCCCGTGCCGTGAGGTGGACCGGGCAGACACCCACCGACAGCGACAGAGAGAACGGCAACGTGACGCAGGTGAGGGAGCTCTACCTGAGTGTGGCGGACACAGCGGCGAACCTGTTGGCCGCACCGGAAGTGGCAGAGGCTTGGCTCCAGCCCTCCGCGCTGGCGAAGCTCAGCGTCCAGGGGCTGGCGGGTCACCTGGCCGGGCAGGTCTTCCTGATCCCCACCGTGCTCGCAGAGCCAGTACCTACCGAGCCCGTCATCTCGATCCACGAGTACTACGCGCGAGTCAGCTGGATCGGCTCAGACCTCGACACGCCGTTCAACCAGGCCATCCGATCCGGCGGTGAGGAAGACGCAGCCGAGGGTCCGGCCGCCCTGGCCACGCGAGTCGCCGCGTGCGTCGAGGAACTGCGCGGCAGCCTGCCCGCCAGACTGAATCGCCGGGTTCGACGCCCCACCTGGGGGCCGTGGTCGATCGGTCTCGACGACTTCATCACCAGCCGGCTCCTGGAACTCGTCGTCCACTCCGACGACCTTGCGTACAGCGTCGGGTTGCCGACGCCGGAGTTCCCGGTCCCTGCCGTCGAAACCGTCGTGGACCTGCTCACCCGGATCGCCCTGCGGCGGCACGGCGCGACCAATGTCCTGCGTGCACTGAGCCGCAGCGAACGCGCACCTGTTTCCATCTCGGCGCTCTAGCGCAAGCGCCACCCGAGCGGCGAGGGTTGGGGATGGTCGAGTGCTCGGCCGAGGTCGGGGAAAATGCCGTGCAGGTGACTTGGCGAGGTTTCAGACTGCGGGCATGAATGAAGATGCCTTCCCCTCCGGTGCTCCGAGGCCGTCCGTTCAGTCCACCGAGGAACTCGGATTTCCTCCGGATTCCCGACTGTTGATCGTCAACTGCGATGACTTCGGGATGTATCCGGCGATCAACGCCGCGGTGGTTGAGTCGATCGAGCAGGGGATCGCCAGTTCTTGCAGCGTGATGCCCTCGTGTCCGGCGGCGTCGGATGCCATGCAGCGTCTGCGCCGGCGACCGGGGATCGGGTTCGGGATCCATCTCACGCTGGTGTGCGAGATGCCTCGGCTGCGATGGGGCCCGCTCGCCGGCGAGGAGAAAGTGCCGTCACTGCTGGACGACAAGGGTCAGCTGTTCGCGCCAACATCGGCTGGACGGGCGGCTCTGCTGGGTCAGGCGCGACTCGACGAGGTCGAGCTGGAGTTCCGCGCGCAGATCGACGCCGTCGCCGACGTGGGGCTCACTCCGACCCATCTGGACTTCCACTGCCTGGCCGACGGAGGACGCGACGACATCTTCGACCTGACGTTGGCGCTGGCCGGCGAGTATGGCCTCGCGGTCCGGACCTGGCTGAAGCTGGGGCGAGACGTGGTCCGGCGACGAGGACTGGTGGCCGTCGACAACGACTTCCTGGACAGCTTCTCCCTGGACAGCGCGGGGAAAGCGGCCCAGTATGCTCGGCTGCTACGTGATCTTCCCAGTGGTCTGAACGAGTGGGCTGTCCATCCCAGCCTGGCCGATGAGGTCTCGCGGGCCGTTGACGACGGCTGGCTCGTCCGACGCACTGACTACGAGTTCCTGACATCACCTCAAGCCCGGGAAGTCCTGCGCCAGGAGGGCATCGTGGTGATCGACTACAAACTGATCCAGCGAGTCTGGACAGAGAAGTTCAGTTCGCGTTGAAGCCGGCGAAGCGCTCGGCGTTCGTTCAGTGTTCGTCGAGTACGGCGAGCGTGAGTTGACCAAGGTGTGCGGGGTCGGCGATGACGTTGTAGGCGGCGATCCGGTCACCCACGATGGTGAACCTGATGACCATGGCCAGGCGGCCGTGCGGGGCCACGACCGCGCCGACGGTGCCGTCGACCATTGCGGGGGCGGCGTGGCGGGCGCGGCGGCCGAAGGCCAGGATCCCGTCCGCGACGTCGCGGACGCCGCGGGCCTCGGTGGCCGCGCCGGGTGGGAGGGCGATCGGGTCGGTGTGACGGACCACGTCGGTGGTGAGCAGGTGCAGCAGGGCGGCGAGGTCGCCGGTGCGTGAGGCGGTGAGGAACGCCTCGACCACGCGGCGCTGCCGGGCCACCTGCGTTGGGGGCGCTGCCGGGGCCGCGTGCACGCGGCGGCGGGCGCGGCTGGCGAGCTTCTTGGTGGTAGCGGGGGAGCGGTCGACGATGGGCGCGATCTCGTCGAAGGGGACGGCGAACAGGTCGTGCAGCACGAACGCGACCCGCTCGGCCGGTGCGAGGGCGTCGAGGACGACCAGCATGGCCCGGCCGACGCTGTCGATGAGCACGGCTTCCTGCTCCGGGTCCGCTCCGTCACCGACCGCCTGAGGTTCCTCGCCGCCGAGTTGGGGCGCGCCGAGTTGATGCGCGCCTGGCTGCTCGGGGCGGGCGGCACGGGCGCGGAGCATGTCGAGGCAGACCCGGGAGGCGGCGGTGCGCAGCCAGGCGTCGAGGTTGCGGATCTCGTCGGCACCGGTGCGGTGGAGCTTGAGCCAGGTCTCCTGGACCGCGTCGTCCGCCTCGTTGACGGAGCCGAGCATGCGGAAGGCGAGTGCGCGCAGCGGCCGGCGCAGTGTCTCGAACCGCTCGGCCAGTTCGGCCGTCGCGGTCTGTGCGTCCTCACCCATGGGTCTCCGGTCTCCCCGTTCTCCGGTCACCTTTGCCGCGTGACTCGCGTCGATCGTATGAGACCCGCGAGAAACGCGGATGATCGGAAGGATCCCGGTGATGAGTACGACGACCATGACCACTGCCCTGACCCAACCGCTGTTGCGGCCGTTCGACCTGGGCGTCCTGCGCCTGCCCACCCGCGTGGTGGTGGCGCCGACAACGCGGGCACGCGCGGAGAACCCGGGGTTGGTGCCGACTGAACTGCACGTCGCCCACTACGCGCAGCGCGCGACGGCGGGCCTGGTCATCTGCGAGAGCTTGTTCGTGAGCGAGCGGGGGATCGGGCAGGTGAACGTCCCCGGGATCTACAGCCCGGAGCAGGTGGCGGGCTGGCGGCGGGTCACCGACGTCGTGCACGCGCTCGGTGGCCGAATCGTGGCCCAGCTGTGGCACGCGGGCGCGGTCTCCCACCCGGACCACCACGGCGGACGACTGCCCGCCGGCCCGTCGGCGGTGAACCCGGGTCAGACGGTGTTCACGCCGACGGGGCCCAAGCCGACCCGCACTCCGCGCGAGATGACCGTGGCCGAGATCGAACAGGCGGTGGCGGACTACGCGGCCGCGGCGGTGAACGCGCGGCGGGCCGGGTTCGACGGCGTGGAACTGCCCGCCCAGGGCGTGTATGTGATTCCTCAGTTCCTGAGTCCGAGGTTGAACCGGCGTACGGACGCCTACGGCGGGGACCGGGCGCGTCGGCGGCGCCTGCTGTTCGAGATCATCGACGCGGTGGCCGCGGCCTGGGGCGGTGAGCCGCGGGTCGGGGTGCGGTTGGGGCCGTACTGGAACACGGGCGGACAGTTCGCCTTCGACCCGGATCGGCTCACCGAGTACGACGAGTTGACGGCGGCTCTCAACGACCGTCCGGCCGTCGCCTACCTGCACCTCCTCGGTGCAGACCCGACCGGACCGGATGGCCCGGACCTCAGCCTGTTCGCCCGCTACCGTCGGCTGTTCGCCGGGCCGCTGATCGCGAACAACGGCTTCGACCGGGAGTCGGGGAACGCCGCGATCGAGGCCGGTGTCGCCGACGCGGTCTCCTTCGCCCGGCACTTCGTCGCCAACCCGGATCTCGTCACCCGCTTCGCGCTCGGCTGCAGGCTGGCTCAGGGGGATCCGAGTACCTACTACACCGGGGGAGTCCGCGGGTATCTCGACCACCCGGCCTGTGATTGCGGCGTGTGAACGGGCCCGGCGTGCGGCGCGCGCCGACAGCCCACTCCCCTCCGTCGAGAGGGCCGACGAGCGGGCCGACGGGCAGTCAGCCCGCTGCGACCCCACGGGGCATGCGCGCACGGACCGCGAAGGTCGCCAACCAGTGCGCGGTGGTGAAGTCGGTCGAAGCCAGGAACTCCTCCGCCACCACGAGATGTGCCTGAGCCGCCTCGCCGGCCCCGGCCATGAACGGTGCCAGGCCGCGCAGCGCCGCCGCCCGGGAGAAGCACAGCCCGATGAGATGGCCGATCTGCGGATCCGCCCGATCGGAGATCCGGGGCGGCGTCAGCAAGGGCCCGGCCTCCGGGAGGAAGCGCGCGAGCCACTCCGTGAACCGGTCCTGGGGGAGCACCCGCCGCATCGCCTCTGCCTCGCACAGCGTGGGTGAGAGGAAGTCCTGCCCGGACGGCTCCCAGTGCACCGGGGCGGCGCGGTCCTGCTCGAACCACCGCAGCAGCGTCGCCCGCACCGGGCGCTCCAGTTCCGGATGGCCGGCCGGGGCCGCAGCGTCCAGCACCAGCCCCAGCGCGAACGCACTGTTGCTGTGCACGCCGTGCCGCACCGGATAGGTGGCCTTCTCCAGCCAGGCCGGCAACAGCGCCGCGACCGCTTCCGCCGCGGGCGCCAGTGCCTGGGCCCAGCGGGTGTCCGCGCACTCCGCGGCGAGCGTGAGCAGCCAGGCCCAGCCGTAGGGGCGTTCGAAGCCGGGATGGTCGAGCAGGTAGCGGGCCTCCTGCCGGACGGCCGGCAGCGTCAACTGCGTGTCCAGCAGCGCCTCGACCGCCTCAGCGCCGAGCTCCGCGCCGAGCTCCGCGCCGAGCTCCGCGTCGAGCTCCGCGTCGAGCTGTGCACGGGTGGTGCGCAGCAGGTGGACCAGCAGCCAGTGCATGTGCACCGAGGAGTGCCAGTCGTAGGAGCCGAAGAAGACCGGGTGCCGCTCCCGCGGTGGGACGAGGTCCTCCGGGCCGCGCAGCAGCTGCGCGGGGGCGTACGGATAGGCGCGGGTGATGTTCTCCATCGCGAGGCGGGCGAATCCGGCGTTCGACGCGGAGGCGTCCCACGAGGAGCGGTTCGACGCGGCGGCGTCCCGCGCAAGGGCGTTCAATGCAGTGCACCTCCCACCTCGGTGATCTCCTGGCCGTTCAACGCGGTGGAGACGATCGCGCGCAGTCCCTCGGCCACCGCCGGGATCGCAAGCGAGGGGCGTTGCCCGTCCAGGACCTGTTCCGGAGCGAACGGAATGTGCACGAAGCCGCCGCGCAGCCCTGGCCGCTCGGTGGCGATCAGGTGCGCCAGCCCGTAGGCGACGTGGTTGCAGACGAAGGTGCCGGCGCTGTGCGAGACCGAAGCGGGCAGCCCGGTCCCGCGGGCCGCCGCGACGCAGGCCTTGACCGGGAGGGAGGAGAAGTACGCGGCAGGGCCGTCCGGCACGATCGGCCGGTCGATCGGCTGCTGACCGGCGTTGTCCGGGATGCGCGCGTCGTCCAGGTTGATCGCGACGCGCTCGACGGTGAGGTCCGTGCGCCCGCCGGCTTGCCCGACGCAGACCACCAGCGTCGGATCGGTGCGCTCGACCGCCGCGCGCAGCTCGTCCAGGGCGGTGCCGAAGACGCAACTGAGCCGGACGGTCGAGACGTCGGGCTCGGAGGCGAGCAGCCGGACCGCCTCCCAGGAGGGGTTGACCGATTCGCCTCCGAAGGGTTCGAAGCCGGTGAGCAGCACGCGAGGCATGGAGACCTTTCCGAACTCAGAACGCGCAGAGCGACATGATGGCGACGCAGCAGACGAAGAGGCCGCCGGCGGTGGGCAGTTGGGCCTTGATCGGGCCGTACTGGTCCTTGAGCTCCAGCAGCGCGGCCGGGACCAGGTTGAAATTGGCCGCCATAGGGGTGCACAAGGTTCCGCAGAACCCGGCGAGCATGCCGACGGCCAGTACGCAGGGCGCGTTGCCGTGCATCTGCTGGATCAGGATCGGCCAGCCCACGGCGGCTGTCATCACCGGGAAGGCGGCGAAGGCGTTGCCCATCACCGCGGTGAACAGGGCCATCCCCAGGCAGTAGACCAGCACGGCGAGGAAGGTCTGCCGGTGCGGCAGCACGTAGTTGACGATCGTGCCCACCTGGGTGCCGACGCCGGCGGCCTGGAAGATCGCGCCCAGGATGGCGAGCAACTGGGGCAGCAGCAGCGCCCAGCCCATGGACTCCAGCATGCCGCGCCCGGCGTGCAGTGGGACGGCCGGGTTGCGCTCGCGCACGATCACCATCGCCACCAGCAGCGCCACGATCGCGCCGATCCCCAGGCCCAGGACGGTCTCCGCACCGCTCTCCAGAACAGGCTTGCCGTCGATGCGCCAGGCCTTGACCAGGGTGGAGCAGATCACCGCGACCACCGGGATGACCAGGGCGGGGATGAAGATCTTGTTGCCCAGCCGGGCGGCGCGCTGCTCGCGCTCGGCGGGGGAGGTGGTGCGCGGGTTGCCGCGGCCGGTGAGGTTGAAGCCGCCCAGGCAGATCGTCACCAGCACGGCCAGGCCCAGCGGTTGGGCCGGGGCCTGGTGGTTCAGCACCCAGGTGCTGTAGATGAAGCCCGTGCCCAGCAGGCCCCAGAAGGCCGAGGTGCCGAAGCGCTTCGGGTTGCTGCGGTCGAAGAGCATCTGCCCGGCCATGGCCAGGAAGATCGCTCCGATCAGCCAGTAGAACCACTCGGACTTGATCATTCGGCTGCCTCACGGACCTTCTCGGCGGTCGGCGCCAGGGTGCTGAGACTGCGGTCCAGGCGCAGCATCCGGAAGCCGTGGATGACGAAGGCGCAGGCCGCGACCGGGATCGCCCACGCCGCGAGCTGCACCGGTTGCAGGCTGACGTGGTAGGCGGCGTTCACGGTGCTGGTGATCAGGAGGATGGAGCCGACCGCAAGGAAGCAGTCCTCGCCGAAGAACAAGCCCACGGTGTCGGCGCTGGCGGCGTAGGAGCGGACCTTCTCCCGGACCGCCTCCGGCAGGGGCCCGCCGATCCGGCGCTCGACCGCTCCCTCGGCCATCGGCGCGACCATCGGCCGTACGGTCTGCGCCGGGCCGCCGATGCTGGACAGGCCGACGGCCGCGGTGAGTTGGCGGAGGAGCAGGTACAGAACGAGGAAGCGTCCGGCGGTCAGCTTCCCGAGCCTGCCGATCAGATTGCGGGCCTGGGCCTGAAGTCCGTTGCGCTCGAGCAGGCCGATCACCGGCAGCGTGATGGCGAAGACGGTCACTGCGCGGCTGGAGGCGAAGCCCTGCCCGAAGGCGGCGAGGATGCCGGAGAGGGAGAGCTTTCCCAGCAGCCCGGTGACGATCCCCGCCACGCCGACGACCAGGAGCGGATTGCGTTTGGTCGCGAACCCGAGGACCACCACGAGCACGCCAAGCAGAACGATCATGAGGCGTCCTTCCGTGTTCCGTGCTTCTGTTGCGGAGGACGCTATGGATTGTTCAACAATCAGGCAAGGGGTGCTGCGGGAGAAATTTTCCGGGACGGACAGGGCCTAAGGCAGTCGGGAGTACGCCTCGACCAACTGGCGTCGGGAGTCCTCCAGGTAGAAGGCCAGGTCCTGGGCCGCCTGCTCCGCCTCGCCGGCCTCCAGGGTGGTCAGGAGCTGCCGGTTGCGGCCCAGATAGGGCTCGTGGAACCGGCGGGGATCCCCCATCGCGTGGAAGGCCAGCCGCAGTTCGGCCAGCACGCGGACCATCAGCCGGTCGACGTGCGGGCTCTCCGCCAGCCCGGCCAGGGCCTGGTGGAAGCGGATGTCCGCAGTGCCGCAGTCGTTCCAGCGGCCCTCCAGAGCGGCCTGCTCCCCGGCCCGCACAGCCTCCCGCACCGCGGCCAGCGGGTAGTCGCCGCCGCGCAGTTCGCGCAGCGCCCCGCACTCGATCAGCCGCCGGACCTGGTAGAGGTCGGCCAGGTCCGCGCTGGTCAGGCGGCGTACCCGGACCCCCTTGTTGGGCTCGTGGGTGAGCAGGCCCTCCTGGGTGAGCAGCCGGAACGCCTCCCGCAGGGTGTTGCGTGAGACCCCGAGCCCGGCCGCGAGCTCAGCCTCCACCAGTCGGGACCCGGGCACCAGGACACCCTCGGTGATCCGCTCCCGCAAGCTCTCCGCCGCTCGCTGCGCGGTGCCTGTTCCCATCGGTGCTCCTCCCTGCCCGCGTGCCGTGATCAGTCAATCCCAGCGGCCGGTTTTGTTCAACGTTTCTGCTGGATTGTTGAACAATATCGAGATGGTGGGCGACCCGGCGACCCGGCGACCCGGCGACCCGGCGACCCGGCGTCGCTGGAGGCGGCGGCACGGGCCGCACCGGGTGCACTCGTGCGCTTCCGGCCGGCGCGGTGCCACTGACACGCCGCACGGCGGACGGTCGGGCGGCCTCGGCTCCGCAGCCTCGTACGCTGGTCGGCAAGGGAGGTCGTGATGGCACATCAGAACACGTCGAGTGCTGACCTGCTGGTCGAGCTGTGGCACTCCTGGGCGGAGCGCGGGGCTGCGCTGGCGCCGACCGAATGGACTCGGCCGACAAGACTGCCCGGATGGTCGGTGCGGGCGTTGTATGCCCATGTGGCGCTGGACCCGACGATGCTCGCCGGGCTGCGCGAAGCGGTGCTGGAGGAGCCGCCGAAGGTCACCAGCGGGGCCGAGATCCTCCGGATCTTCAACCGGCCCGGCGGTGTGGCGCACAGCGCGGCGGACCTGGTCGCCGCGCAGGCCCGGGAGACGGCCGACAGCATGACGCCGGAGGAACTGATCAGGCGCTTCGCGGAGTTGGGCCCCGCGGCTGTCGCGGAGCTCGCCGCCCTCCCGCCCGACACACCCGTCGCGCATCGGGCGGGCACGGTCACACTGGGGGCGCTGCGCGAGATCGCGGTGACGGAGGCGACCGTCCACCTGCTGGACCTGATCGACGCCGTCGGCGGCCCTCCACCGCCTGCCGCAGCAGTGCGGGCCACCCGGGACCTGCTGGTGGACGTGGTCGATCCGACGGTCTTCATCGAGGCGGCGGCCGGCCGGACCACGGATGCCGTGCTCCTGGTGATGAGGTAGGAACCGGACTGACCGGTCCTGTCGCCCTGTCAGAACTAGAGTGACCTCATGGAATATCGATCGCTGGGCAACAGTGGGCTCCTCGTCTCGGTGGTCGGACTGGGTTGCAACAACTTCGGCGTACGCCTCGACGCAGCGCAGACGCGCGAGGTGGTCGACGCGGCACTGGATGCCGGGGTGACCCTCTTCGACACCGCCGACATCTACGGTGGTGGAGGCGGCTCCGAGACGCTGCTCGGTCGGGCGTTGAAGGGGCGGCGTGACGAGGTCGTGCTGGCCACGAAGTTCGGCCATCGGAGCGGCGATCTTGGGTACGGGCCCGCCGCGGGGGCGAAGGGCGGCCGGGCCTACATCCGGCGCGCGGTCGAGGAGTCGCTGAGGCGCCTGCAGACGGACCACATCGACCTCTACCAACTGCACACGCCCGACCCGTCCACGCCGATCGCCGAGACGCTCGCCGCGCTCAGCGAGCTGGTACGCGAGGGCAAGGTCCGCTACATCGGGCACTCCAACTTCGCCGGTTGGCAGATCGCCGAGGCCGCGCACGTGGCTCGGGAGACCGGGGCAGTCCCGTTCGTCTCGGCCCAGAACGAGTGGTCGCTGCTCGCACGCGGCGCGGAGCGGGAGGTGGTACCGGCGGCGTTGCACTACGGCCTGGGTGTGCTGCCGTATTTCCCGCTCGCCAACGGCCTGCTGACCGGCAAGGTGCGCCGCGCGACGGGTGTGCCCGCAGGCTCACGCCTGGCGTCGCGGCCCGAGCGGGTGACCGAGGCCGGTCTCGACGCGGTCGAACGCCTCGCGGCCTGGGGCGAGGCCCACGGACGGAGCATCCTGGAGATCGGCGTGGGCGCGCTCGCCGCGCGGCCCGGCTGCGGCTCGGTCATCGCCGGGGCGACCAGCGCCGAGCAGGTGCGCGCCAATGCCGCTGCGGGGCAGTGGGCGCCGACGCCCGAGGAACTGGCGGAGATCGACGCGGCCCTCGATGCGGAGTCCGGCACTGCCTGAGAGCTCGGCGGGCGAGGGGTGGCGGCATCGTGGCCACGGCCGTTCGTCTCACCCAGCCCGCCGTGATCAGTTGAGGCAGACAAGTCCCAGCAGGCAGATGGTGGGCGGATTCGTGGAGCTGGTGGCGGGCGAGGATGCGCTGGAGCTCGGCGGCGTGGCGCCGGTCGTGGGCGCCGAGGTCGGCGTGGCCCCGGTGGTGGGAGTGGCCGCCGTTGTGGGCGCGGCGGCGGGGGTGGTGCGCGGAGCGGCGGAGTGGCCCGAGGCCTGCCGAGTGCTGGCTTGAGTGCGCGCCGGGGTGACGACCTGCGTCATCGGGGCCGCGGTGGGCTGCACCGGCACCGCTGAGTGGGTGTTCGAGACAGCCTGCGTGGAGGCAGGCGCCGACGGCTGCGGCGTCGTGGTGGCGACCGGCTGCGCCGGCGGGGTACTGGCGACCGCTGTAGGAGTGTTGACCTGAATTCCTGCCTGGGGCGCCATGGCCGCGTTCGCATCCGCTGGCTTGGCGGACGCACCGTCAGGCAGCGCCGCGAGCGACAGACCTCCACCGAAGACAGCGAAGACCGCCGCGGTGGCGGCCCTGCGCTTGTGCTTCTTCAACCGCGCCAGCTGCCGTCGCCGCGCTGCGCGCCCGCCCGCGGCCACCGCGACCAGCGCCGACTCATCGGGTATCGCGGTCGTGGGTTCGGCGTTCTCGACGGACGGGGAGTCGGTCAGAAAGTAGGTGCCGCAACCAGGACACGACAGGGCCCCGTTGACGTGCCGACGGCACGAGGCGCAGTAATCCACGAGCGGCATCCAGGGGTCTCGAACGGAATCTTGTACTGGCTCACGGTATGCGCTTCCGAAGAGGACAATGTGGGGGCCTGGTGAGGCTCTTGGAGAGATTGGTTTGCTGAGGCGACGCCATAGCGCCACGCCGGCTCGGGCAACGTGTCCTGTGAGTGCGCGCGCGGCCGGTCTTGCGGTGAGCACCGGCCCGGACCAAAGCGGTGCGGTGATCCGTGGAGTGCGCTCGAATATGAGCTGATCAGGCTCCAGCCCCTGGCGGACCGGGCAGACGAACGTGAACGAGACCTGGCCGCGGCCCGCACCAGTCTGCGACAGATGATTCGAGGCTGGGGACGGCGACACCAGGGTGAGTACACCCTGGTTGGCTGCGCGGACACCGGCGATCGTGGAGATCACGACGGGGTGCCAGAGACCCGGCCGCGACGGCAGTGAAGTCGTCTGCGCGGTCGCCGACCGGGTCCGCGCAGAATGCTTCCGCTGCATCCGGCTGGAGGAACTGCTCACCACAGGCGGCTCCCTGCAACACCCCGCACTACACCGACATTACGTCACGAGAGGAACGCACCATGCCGTTCGCCAACTTCAAGGTCCCGGAGAAGACCCTCGACGAGAAGCAGAAGGAGCAGATCGTCACCGAGACCACCGAGCTGTACGTCCGGATCTTCGGAGAGCGCGCCCGTGCCAGCACAATGGTCCTGGTCGAGGAGGTCGCCGTCGGGGGCTGGGGCATCGGCGGCGATGTCCTGACCCTGGCCAAGCTGGCCGCCGGACCGCAGACCTGACCCGCTTCGCACCCGGCACGCAGCCAGGGGACGCCATCCCCTGGCTGCACCCCTGCAACTGGAAGAGACTCGAAGACATGGATCTGTCGGAACTCGGGACCTTCCTGAAGTCGCGGCGGGACCGGATCACCCCGGCCGAGGCCGGGCTGCCGGCCGGCACCCGCCGCCGCGTACCGGGCCTGCGCCGCGACGAGGTCGCCCAACTGGCCAGCGCCTCGGTGGAGTACTACACCGAACTGGAGCAGGGGCGCGGCTCCCAACCCACCGTCCAGATGCTCACCGGCCTGGCCCGGGCGCTGCGCCTGGACACTGACGAACGCGACCACTTGTTCTTGCTGGCCGGGCGCCCGGTCACTGCTGCCGCACACGGCACTGCGGCGTACGTGCAGCCGGCGATGCTGACCCTGCTGGACCGGCTGGACACCACGCCGGCTCTCATCATTACCGACCTGCATGAGACGCTGGCCCAGAACCGACTGGCCACCGCACTGCTGGGCCCGCCGGTAACCGGTGCCGGCCCGCAGGCCAGCTTCGTCCACCGCTGGTTCACCGACCCCGGCTCGCGCGGTGTCTACCCGGTCGAGGACCACCCGCACCACTCGCGCGTCCTGGTGTCCGACCTGCGCGCCGGCGTGGCCCGCCGGGACCATGACCCCGTGACACGGCAGCTGGTCGGCCGACTGCGACGGTCGAGCGCCGAATTCGCGCAGCTCTGGGCCACCGGCGACGTCGCCGTCCGACGCGGCGAGCGCAAGCGAATCATCCACCCGACGCTCGGCGTCGTGGAGATCAACTGCCAGAACCTGTTCAGCGAGGACGGCCAGCAGCGGCTCCAGTTCTACACCGCCCCGCCCGGCGGCCCGGCGGTCGAGCAACTGCGGCTGCTCGGCGTCATAGGAACCCAAGACCTCACTGGCGGGCCGGACATCACCGTGCCGCAAGTCCGTTCAGCCGGTTAGCTCCAATCCCGCGTCACCAATCCCGACGACTTCTGGACGGAAGGCACCGTGGAGTCCGGACAGCGGGTGTTCATGCACTGGCGCGAGGAGCAACGGCTGCGGGACGCGGGCGAAGATCCGTGGTCCCAGCTCATCTGAAGAACGATGCCGACCAAGCAGCCGAGTAGCAAAGCCCGTTGCGTTAACGATCTGCGGTGCCAGGATTGGGCGTGTGGCCAGCGAAGAGGAATGGATCCAGACCCGTGCAGGGCTGCGGCTCGGGCAGCGGTTCCGGGGGCGCGTGACCGCGGTCCCGAACCCGGGTGCGACCGGAGTCTTCGTCGATATCGGTCTGCCGGTTGGCGGTTTCGTCGACGTGTTGTTGTTGCCGACCTTCGCTGAGCTCTGGCCGAGCGTGGGGACCGAGGCCGACTTCGAGGTCTGGTGGGCCGATCAGCGACACCAGGTGCGCCTCAAGCCAGTGGATCGCCGCTTCTTGCGGGACGACTTTGACGTCTGGCGGGCGAATTGGCGGCCCGGCTGGCCGGAGGACGTGCCGGTGGACCAGGCCTGGGTCGCCGCGACCGCGACCGCGAAGCGGGACACCGGCGTGGTCGAGCAGACCATGCGGGAGGCCGGATGGCACCCGGGACGGTCAGTCCCCGTCAAGGGTTGGCGCGAGACGCTGGAGAGAAGCGGCCTGGTCCGCATGCATGACGCGGCCGAACGGTTCTTGACCGAGTTCGGCGGCCTGGAGGTGCAGATCAGCGGGCCGGGCATCACCTGCGCGAAGACGCCGTTCCACTTCAAACCGGACTGCTGCATGGGCGAGGAGGACCGCTTCGCTGACTGGGGCGAAACGCTGGGCCGGGACCTCTTTCCGATCGGCGAGCTCGACGAGGGGAGGTTCTTCCTCGGCATCGACGAGACCAGCGAGGTCTACCTCATCGAGACTTGGGCCGCGACGTTCGGAACTGCCCAGGAGGCGTTGGAGAAGCTCGTCTTGGGTATCGCTCCGACCAGGGTTGCGAGCGCTGTCTGAGCAGGGTCGCAGTCTCCGTCAGCACCTTGAGTTCAGCGAGCGTGTCAGTTCCCGGTTGGCGGCGCGAGCCGCTTCAAGCTCGGAGGTGCGCGCTCACCCGCGGTCGACCGGTCGACCGGTCGGCATCGGCCGCTCCGGCCCCTCCCGGGCCAACTCCAGCTTCTCAGACAGCTCGGCGACCTCGGCTTCCAGTTCCTCCACCCGAAGCCGGACGGCTGCCTCGCGCACTTCCAAACCCAATGTAGTTCTCGGCCTCGAGTCGGCCGCTGCAGGCCAGTAGGGCGTCGGCGACCCAGGCGTCTGGCCCGTCAGCGATGCGGGAGACCGCAGAGGGTTGTCACGGGCAGCTGGGGGAGTGGCACCATGAGCTGGTGCTCACGGTGGGGATCGACTTGTCAGCGGACCGTTCCAAGACGGCGGTGGCGGTGGTGGATTGGCGCCACGGGGCAGCCTTCGTCGAAACCCCAAGGCTGCGGTGCACCGATGAGGAACTGGTCGACCTGATCGCGGACCTGAGCTCCGACGACCGAGTCGGGATCGACACGCCGTTCGGATGGCCCGCCGAGTTCGTACGCGCGGTGAGCGCGCATCTGGCAGGCAGTCAATGGCCGGGCCGTGGCCAGGACAGCGAGCGCTACCGCAAGGATCACCTGCGGTACCGGCTTACCGACCAGCTCACCTGGGAGCGGCTGCGCCCGCTGAGCCCGCCGCTGCCCGCGCCGTTCGACCGGATTGGTGCGATGGTCGCTCGCTGGGCTCACCTGGAGGACGCCCTGCGTGCGCGGGGCTGCCGGATCGACCGGGCTGGAACAGGGCGCGTCTGCGAGGTCTACCCGAAGGCCTCACGTCACCAGTGGCAGCTCTCCAAAGAACGCAGCATGGGCGATCTCGTGGCCGCGGCACCGTGGGTGCGGTGCGATTCGGCGGCACGAGCGGCCTACGACGCGAGTGAGCACGCCTTCGACGCTCTGGTGTGCGCCTTGACCGCCCGCGCCGTTGCTCTCAAGCTGACACTCGCTCCCACCGGCACACAGCTAGAGGCGGCACGGGCGGAAGGCTGGATCCACATGCCGAACCCGGGATCGTTTCCCCAACTCCCCGAATAGATGCGGCTCGCGCCCAGCAGGTCGATGAGGGCCCGAAGGGCACGCAGGCCGCGAACGTCGTCCCCGACTGACCCGAGTAACGCAGATGGCCCCGGCCACCCGTCAGGGTGCCCAGGGCCATCCGCATACTCCCGTCCCTCACCTCAGATGAAGTGCAGCTCGACCTCACGGACTGCGCAGAAGCGCAGGACGATGGCCAGTCGGCGGGCGTCCTCGACGTGCTGGTTGGCAAGCGCGTCTTGGCCCTCCTCCTGCCATTGGTCGGTGATCGCTTCGAGGCAGGGCGTCATCGCAGCGCATTGGGTGGGTGTGAGGTCTGAGCCGCCGTCATCCGGGTGATCGAGAAGCGGGGCGAGGGGGGTGGAGACGCTGGTCCAGGGCCGATCCCCGCCGTGGCCGTGCAGGTCCGAGAGAACGAAGCCCTCTGCCTGTGCCAGACGTTCCCGGAAGGCGGGATCACTGCGGGAGACGTGGTCGTGATGGTCGTCGCGGGCTTGGTCACTCGTGAACTGCTACGAGCCATAGGGGCCCTGACCGCGGGCCTGTCCCGGTAGCGGTTGCTGCGCGCGACGACGACTGTGGTTGCTGGAGGCACGGTTCGTCAAGGGGCTCCGGGGTCAGCGGGCAAACCCGCGTTCGATACGGGCGAGGACGGCGGAGGGGCCGTCCTCTGCTGCGATTCGGTGGGCGATGTCGGCCGCACGGCGGCGGACGGGCTCGGTCCTGGCGGCTGTGATCGCGGCTGCGAGGTTCCCGGCGGTGAGATCCTGGAACGGCAGCGGCGCAGGGGCGACCGCGAGCCGGTGCAGGCGTTCCGCCCAGAACGGCTGGTCGGCCATGACGGGGACGGGCACCGTGGGGACTCCGGCCCGCAGTCCGACTCCGGTGGTTCCCGCTCCGGCGTGGTGGACAACGACCTCCGTGCGGGGGAACAGCCAGTCATGGGGCAGGTCGCCGACGGCCATGATGTCGTCTCCCGCTGCGCTCATCCCGGCCCATCCCGTCTGCACAACCGCGCGCACACCCGCGCGCCGCACCGCCGCAGCCACCAGTTCGCTGAGGCGCTGGCCCTGCCCAGGGGCCATGCTGCCGAATCCGATGAAGACCGGGGGCGGCCCGGCCTGGAGGAAGTCGACGAGTTCGGCAGGAGGCTGCCAGCCCTGCGGTCGGGCAGGCCACCAGTAGGCCGCCACGTCGACCCCGGACGGCCAGTCCTCCGGGCGCGGCACCACCAGCGGGCTGAAGCCGTGGAGGACCGGCCCGCCGTGTCCGACCGGCACCCTGCGCGTTGCGTCGGGCAGAGCGAGGCGAGCGCGCATCCGCTCTGCCGCGCCCGCGAAGACCTTGTCCGCGCGGCGGAGCACCGCTTGTCCGGCGGCGAGGTTCCCATCCGGTCCGAGGTCGTCGTGTGCCGGGGAGCCGGGCAGCGGGAAGAGCCGGGTGGCGAAGGCGGGTGCGAGGTAGGTCCCGAGGACGGGAAGGTCGAACGCTTCCCCTGCCGCTCGGCTGAGTGCCGAAGGGCCGAAGGCGGTGAGCAGCAGGTCAGCCCCGGCGGCCACGGCTTGCACCACTCCGTCAGCGAGCCCGTCCAGAAACGTCGTCATCACCGTCCGGGCTTCCTCGGGTGTGGCCGCCCGGCCCCTGGAGCGGTTGAGTTCCTGCGGGTCTCCCGGGAGCGGGCTGCACTGGAGGCCGCACGCCTCGACGAGGGGTGCGAACGGAGGATGGGCAGCGACGGTGACCTGGTGTCCGGCATCGAGCAGGTGCCGACCCAGACCCGTGAACGGCGCGACGTCGCCTCGTGATCCGGCGGTGATGATCAGAATCCGCAAACAGCGATTCTCCCCAGAAGGCGCCCCCTCCTCCGGGTCGCTCTGCTGCCGTGCGCGCGGTGCAGAACGGGACGCGCTTCGGGCGGATGTAGTAGTGGGTCGCCACCCACCAGGCGATCAGTGTCGCGTTCTGCGCCCGGGCACGCTGGACTTCGTCGGCGCTGGGAGTCCACCGCTGTCGGGAGCGAAGGGTCCGAACGTCTGTGATCCGTTTCGGGTTGAACGGGTCCCGGATGTCCCGGACGCCCGGTATCTGCCAGTCGACACCCTCCAGCACGTCCACTCGGCCGGTGTGCAGGCTCAGCGATCCCTCGTGGAAGCCCGCCGGATCCGCCATCGCCGACTCCATGAGGGACAGTTGCGCGCCTTCGGAGATGCTCAGCTCCCGAGCGGTTCCGAGGCGGATCTTGTCCTTGAGGTCACCGATCCCGACCCGGTCAATGATCGCGGGCACCAGCTCGTCGTACGGCACAGGACTCGAGAAGAAGCCTGTGACCAGGAGCCGGCACACCAGCGCCTCCTGGTGGTAGTCGGGCTGGAGGGTGAGCCGAGACGGTCGCCAGGCGGAGTCGATCTCCTGCAGTCCGAGCTGCTCCAGCGAGAACATCGAGGCCACTTCGTCCAGGCGTCCAAGGAGCCGCTGCCTGGCACGGGACCGCCGCTGCCGCACACCCGGCAAGGCCATGACCAGGCGCAGGCGCGGGTTCGACGGGATGCCCGACCACAGGGCGGCCCTCAAGGGAACGCTCGCCATGACCAGGCCGAAGCCGAGGAACCGCGCCATGTTCCTGCCAACCGACACAGGACCCCCGATCGCCATGAGCAAAGCACCGCTTGGCCGCAGCGTAACCGGTCGTGCCGTTGTGCAGGCGCGGAACAGGCCTCCCGCGGGTGACCGGATCGGGGCGGACCAAGCCCGGGCGGTACTGCTGACTGCACCCCTGTCCACTGGATGGAATTGCGCCCGCCGCGGACGGTGCGCGCGGCACCGTGGTCGGCATGAACGTGAAACCGGAGACAGACGACCTCGCCGCCTACCTCGCGGCGGACGAGGTGATCGACCATCAGCACCGGGAGCTGCGGCGGCTGGCCGCCGAGCTGGCCACCCCGGAGGCGGCGTTCCACCACGTCCGGGACCAGGTGGCGCACTCCGCTGACGCGGGCGCGTACAGCGGGGCGTTCCGCGCGTCCGAGGTGCTGGCCGCGCGCAACGCGATCTGCCACGGCAAGTCCCACCTGCTGGCCGCGCTGCTGCGGGCGCAGGGCGTGCCGACCGGGCTGTGTTACCAGCGGCTGGAGGACGGCGAGGGCGGCTTCGCGCTGCACGCTCTCAACGCCGTGTACCTGGACGGCCGCTGGTCCCGTCTGGACGCCCGGGGCAACCGGGAGGGCGTGGGCACGCAGTACGACCTGCAACGGGAGCGGCTGGCCTGGCCGGTCCGGCCGGAGCTGGGCGAGTGCGACTACCCCGTGGTCTTCGCCGCGCCGCCGGATCTGCTGGTCCGGGCGCTCGCCCAGGCGGTGCCGGGCCGATCCGGCTACGGCTACCTGCCGGGTGAGCTTCCTGATGAGGAGCTGATCATCGGATCCTAGAGCCGGTGCCCCGCACCGCGGTCGGATTCAGCCGTAGAACACGGCCGTCTGCGTCGGCCCGAGGGCGTCGGACGCCGGGGCCGGGGGCTGGTGACGGAGGTCCCGGCCGAGGTCGAAGAGGGTGACGTCGTGGTGGGTCAGGTCGTAGCCGTGCAGGTGGCGGCCGTGGATCCGGGGGTCGGTGAGCGGCAGTGTGGTGTGGGCCAGGCCGAGCGGGCGCAGGATCCGGTCGGTGATCTCCTGGCCCGCGCTGCACCTGGTGACCCCCTCGATCACGAGTTTCGCCTACTTCACCGCCTCGCCATCAAGCGGCGCGGACCTCGCCCCTGGCCTCGCGACCCGTCGGTCTCAAGCTCACGGCCACAAGGGCCAGACCAGCAGCAGGTAGCCGCCGAACAGGGCGGACATCACGGTCCCGGATGCCAGTACCGCGCCGGCAACCCTGCGACGCGCCCGCGCCAGGGCGCTCGCCGCAGGGAAGAGCAGCGGGAAAGCGGGGAGGAGGAACCGCCCCATGCACATGAAGTAGCCGTGATCGCCGAGCGCGATCGCCATCAACCCCGCGCTGTAGACGGCAAGCAGGACGTGTTGGCGTCCGCTGACGGCGACGACGAGGAGCAGGAGCGCGGCAAGGACGACGCCGGCGACCACTACCGTTTCGAGAGGCAGGGCGCGGGCCGACCCGAAAATCGTCTGGAACTCGCGGAAAGTGCCATCTCCCCCGTCCCACACTGAGCCCCAGTGTTCTTGGACGGTGAGGTAGCCCCCGGTGAGGTCGTGCACGCGGAGGCCGACCCAGGCCACGTACCCGGACCAGCCTGCGGAGGCGATTCCCGCTCCCGCCAACGGGCGCCACCAGCGCACCGTCGGCGCAGGACGCACGCAACGGCGTGCCCGGACCACACGCGCCGACTCCACGAGCGCGGCTGCTCCGAGCGCCGCCACCACGGCCACGCCGCTGGGACGGGTCAGCCCGGCAAGGCAGCCCAGCAGCCCGGCCCGAATCCAATGATCGGCAAGAGCGCAGTACAGGGCCCATGCGCACAAGGCGGTGAACTCGGACTCCGAGTAGGCCATGTTCTCCACAACAGCTATGGGCAGCATCCCCCAGAGCATCGCGGCGATCACGCCGGCCCGATGCCCGTGGCACACGAGCGCGGTGCGGTAGACGCCCCACGCCGCAGCGAACGCCGCAACGCAGCTCAGCGAGAGTCCGGCCTCGCGAAGGGAGAGCGGCGAACTCAGGTGAACAAACCTCATCATGTACGGAAAGGCGGGAAAGAACGCCAGGTCACTGTGCATGGTGTGCAACGGACTCGTGGCCAAGCCGCCCTGGTCGTAACCGCGCTCGGCGATGAAGAGGTACCAGCCGGAGTCCCAGTTGAAGAGGCGACCGGCCAGCGTAAGTCCGCGGCGGTGCGCCTCCAGCGCCAGCACGACCAGTCCCACTGTCCGCACCCCGGCGTAGCCCAGCAAGGCCTGACCGGCACCGCGCAGGACCGGCCTCTTCGGATCCCAGGACTCCGTCTCCGCTGACGTCTGTTCGTCACCATGCCCGGCACGTGGTCCCACAAGCGGTACTGCGGACACGGAGCGCATCCTCGACCTCTTCCTACGAAACCCCGCAAGGCCATGATGAGCAAGCACCGGCCGCAGACCACGACACCGAGCCGCATGAGTAGCTCGAATGAACCACGACCGCACCCTCTGAAAAGCCTCAGGGTCTTGCGGTTCGCGATATTGGTCGGTGGAGGTGTCCAGCGTGCGCGTCGGCACGGGACATGTCGGTCGACACCGCTTGGCGGCCTGGCTAGGGTCGCAGGCGTGACGATCATGTTGAACGATGCCGCCCGCAGGCTTCTTGACGATGTGAATCCCGCGGTGCTGGCCACCGTGAACCCCGACGGCAGCCCGCAGACCTCGGTGGTCTGGGTCGCCCGGGACGGCGACGAGTTGCTGCTCTCTTCGGCAGCCGGCCGCCGCAAGGTCACCAACGTGGAGCGCGACGCGCGGGTCAGCCTGACCGTTTACGACCGGGCCGACCCGCTGCGATACCTGGAGGTACGCGGTACCGCGACGGTCGCCGAGGACCTGGGCCGGAAGCTGGCCGTCGCACTGGCCGAGCAGTACGAGGGGCCCGGCGCGGGCGAGGAGTACCTGGAACTGCCGCCGGAGGTGGTGCGGGTGGTCGTCAGGATCACCCCGCAGCGGCTGGTCGGCACCTTCGCCGACTGAATGCTCGTTTCAAGGCGGGTTGAGCCCCCGATATCGCAACTCCTGCTCGTCGGGGTCGGATTCCGCTTGTCCACAGAGCCTCCTGAGGCCCCCTGCACGGGGATTGAGTACGGGGGGCGTGCCGGTCGTCCCGGTCGTGCCGGGGGAGCGATGCTCATGGTGCCGGTGTCAGCTCCGGCGTGAAGACGCGGTCGATGTGGTGACTCAGGACCCCCCAGGCGGCGTCCACGCTGCGCTGTCCGACGAGGACGCTGGTCCCGAGCCCCGCGGACATCGCGAGCAGGCCGACCACCTCGGCGCGCAGGTCGATGTCCCGTGGCGTCTGCCCGGCCTCCCGTGCGGCAGCCAGCTGCGCGAGCAGGAGGTCCTCCATGGCGTCGGGGTCGCGCAGCAGTGGCTGGGTGGCGAGAGCCGGATCGGTCAGCGCAAGGGTGGCGTACGAGGTGTAGACGAGGTGGAAGGTGCGGCTCTCGTCGTCCGTGGGCAGGGCCTCGGCCAGGATGGCTTCGATGATGGTGCGTGGGGTCGGTGACGTGCCGTCGGCCCGAACGCGCTTGCGCACCCGCTCGCCCATCCGTTGGGCGAGGTAGCCCAGCGCGAAATGGAGCAACTGCTCCTTGGTCTTGAAGTAGTACTGGATCAAGGGGACTGAGATCCCCGCCTCATCCGCGACGTCGCGCATGGCGACCGCATGCAGGCCCCTGGTGCCGGCGCGCCGCAGGAGGGCTTCGGCGATCTGGTGGCGTCGTTTCTCGTGGTCGACCCGCTTCGGCATGATTTTACTATACGCTCATATGGTGAAAGCTGGTCGGCTCATCGCTGAACCGAACCGAACCGACGAAGGGGGAGCCGGTCATGGCCAAGAACAAGGCCGTCAAAGGGGTCAAAGGGGTAGGGCGGTTCACCAGCGAGCGGGCCAGGGAAACGTTCCTGGCCGCGTACGACGACGCCATGGGGCTGTGGCCCTGCCCCAGGCAGGAACTGCGCGTCGAGACGACCCACGCGACCACCCACGTCCACCGCTGCGGCCCGGACGACGGCGAGCCGATCGTGCTGCTGCACGGTGCCGGCGGCAGTTCGACGATGTGGTTCCCCAATGTCGCCGCCCTCAGCGCGGACCACCCCGTCTATGCGATCGACACCCCCGGTGACCCGGGACGCAGCGTCCAGCGCGGTCCCATTTTCGAACCGGAAGCAAGCGCCCTGTGGCTGGACGAAGTCCTCGACGGACTCGGGCTCGCCAAGGTCCATCTGGTCGGATCCTCTTACGGCGGCTGGCTCGCGCTGAACCAGACGCTCCGTTCGCCCAGCCGGATCGCCACCTCGACGCTGCTCGACCCGGGCGGCCTGGAGAAGGTCGGTGCCCGCTTCTACACCTGGATGGTGGTCAACCTCCTGGCGGGGCTCCTCCCGCGCCGCCTGTTCCCGCACCTGTCCACCAAGCTCTCCAATCCCGTTCTCGACCACCCCGAACTGAAGCGCTCCCTCATCCTCGGCGCCCGCACCTACCGGGCGGGCCGACCTGCCCCACTTCCCTTGACCGACGACGAACTCGGTGCGATCCGCACTCCCACGCTCCTCCTGATCGGCGACCGCAGCCCGCTGATCCATGCCGTGCCGACGCGCGACCGCGTCCGACGCCTGATGCCGAACACGGAAGTCGAACTCGTCACCGACACCCGACACGGCCCGTCGATCGAACGCCCCGAGTACGTCAACGAACGCATCCTGGGTTTCCTGAGGACAGCCCAGCGGGCCTGATCGATGCGGCTGAGCTGCCTCGCTGGCTCTGACCGAACACCCGCAGTCTGCCCGCCCCGCCCCGCCGTGCGTCGCCCGGCCGTGCGTCGCCCCACCCTGCGTCGCCCCGCCTCGCGTCGCGCGGTCCGGCCGGACGGATCGCGTGGCACGCTGGGCTCATGTGCGGTCGTTACGCGTCGTCCCGTAAGCCCGAGGACCTGGTGGAGCTGTTCCAGGTCGACCGATGGAGTCCGACCGAGGCGCTCGCACCGTCGTGGAACGTGGCTCCTACCGACGACGTCTGGGCGGTGCTGGACCGGGCCGACCGGGAGACCGGCGAGCTGGGGCGGGAGCTGCGGCCGCTGCGGTGGGGGTTGGTGCCGTCGTGGGCCAAGGATCCCTCGGTCGGTGCGAGGATGATCAACGCCCGGGTGGAGACCGTCCACGAGAAGCCCGCCTTCCGCAAGGCGTTCGCGAAGCGCCGGTGCCTGCTGCCCGCCGACGGCTTCTACGAGTGGACCGCCGTACCGGCGAGTGAGGGTCGGAAGGCGTACAAGCAGCCGTGGTTCATCGCCCCGGAGGACGGGGCGCCGATGGCGATGGCGGGCCTGTACGAGTGGTGGCGCGACAAGACCCGGGACGAGGACGACCCGCTCGCGTGGTGGGCCACCTGCACGATCATCACGACCGATGCCACCGACGCCGCCGGTCGGGTCCACCCCCGCATGCCCCTGGCCGTCGCGCCTGCCGGCTTCGAGGCCTGGCTCGACCCCGCCCACCAGGACCCCGACGAGCTCCGCGCCCTGCTGACCGAACCCGCCGCCGGACACCTCGGCGCCCGCGAGGTCTCACTGGCCGTGAACAACGTCCGCAACGACGGACCCCACCTGCTCGACCCGCCCGATCAGTCGGCGCGCGGCGAGGAGTCGACAAGTCCGTCGACTTAGAAGCGAGGCGGGTTGCGACGGTGGTGGCTCACCCGGCCGTGATCGGGCCGAGGTAGGTGCCGCCGGAGGCGTCGATGATCTGGCCGGTGACCCAGCGGCCCTGAGGACCCGCCAGGAAGCCCACCACATCTGCGATGTCCTCCGGCTCGCCGATCCGTCCCAGCGCCGTGATCGACTCAAGTCCGGCCATCGCCTCGGGGACACCGGTCCACCCGGCGGTCATGTCGGTCGACACCACCCCGGGTTCGACGGTGTTCACGGTGATCCCGCGCCCACCCAGCTCGTTGGCGAGCGACGGGCTGAGAGCAGCCAGCGCCGCTTTCGTGACGGTGTAGCCGATCTGGAGGGGATTCGCGATCCGGGTCGCCGCCGAGCCCACGTTGATGATCCGTCCGCCATCCCGCAGCGTCGGCAGCGCCCGCTGAACCACGAAGATCGGTGTGCTCAGGTTGACCGCCAGCAGCCGCTCGAACTCGATCTCCGTGAGCTGCCCGATCGTACTGACCGAGTGGATGCCCGCATTGTTGACAAGGATGTCCAGGCCGTCCGCGTCATGGTCCGCCAGCCCAGCAGCCAGCCCCTCGAACACCCGGTCCACCGCACCGCTCTCGCCGAACCGGGCCTGCACCGCGAACGCCCGCCCGCCGGCCTTGCCGATCAGCGCTACGGTCTCTGCGGCAGCCGCGTCGTTGCTGCCGTAGTGGACCGCGACCAGAGCCCCCTGGGCGGCGAGCCGCAGGGCGACCGCGCGTCCGATCCCGCGCGATCCACCCGTTACCAGTGCCGTCTTGCCGTCCAGTTCCCCCACGAGCGACTCTCCCCTCCGTGGCGCCCTGGTCGAAGCCAGGACCGATCCCGAGTGAATCCGAAGTTCCGCGCCGCCGAAGCGACGAAGGTGTTCCGGATCAGTGTGTGACGACCGATCAGAACACCCTTTTGCTGCACTGTACGTGAAGATCGAGCACGAGATCGGGCGAACGCGTCGGCTTGGTCGGCCCTCTCTGCTCAGTGACCGCGCGGCCCGTGCCGGGGCGTTGGGGATGACGGTCCGTGGCCCGCCTGCCGAACCTTCGGTGGGTCGCGTCAGCCCAGTGCGCGGTCGAGGTTGAAGGCGGCGCTGATCAGCGAGAGATGCGTGAACGCCTGGGGGAAGTTGCCGAGTTGCTCGCCGGTCGGGCCGATCTCCTCGGCGTACAGGCCGAGGTGGTTGGCGTAGGTGAGCATCTTCTCGAAGGCGAGCCGGGCCTCCTCCAGTCGGCCTGCGCGGGTCAGCGCCTCCACGTACCAGAACGAGCAGATCGAGAAGGTGCCCTCCGGGCCGTGCAGACCGTCCGGGGTGCTGGTCGGGTCGTAGCGGTAGACCAGCGAGTCGGAGACCAGGTCCGTGCTCAGGGCGTCCAGCGTGGAGAGCCACTTGGGGTCGGTGGGCGAGACGAACTTGGCCATCGGCATCATCAGCAACGAGGCGTCCAGCTCACTGCCGTCCAGCGACTGGACGAACGCCCTGCGCCCGGTCGACCAGCCGCGCTGCATGATCTGCCGGTAGATCGCGTCGCGCGACTGCCGCCAGCGGGGCAGGTCCGCCGGCAGACCGCGGCGGTTCGCCATCCGGATCGCCCGCTCCAGCGCCACCCAGCACATCAGCCGCGAGTACACGAAGTTCCTGCGGCCCGCACGGGTCTCCCAGATTCCCTCGTCGGGCTGGTCCCAGTGGTCGCAGAGCCAGTCCGCGACCGCGCCGACCTTCTCCCAGCCGTCGCTGCTGATCGGCTGCCCCCACTTGTCGTACAGGTAGATGGAGTCGATCATGGCTCCGTAGATGTCCAGCTGGAGCTGGCCGGTGGCGGCGTTTCCGACCCGGACCGGTCCGGAGCCGAGATAGCCCTCCAGGTGCGGCAGCTCGTACTCCGGCAGCTCGCTGCGTCCGTCTATCCCGTACATGATCTGCAACGGGCCGGCCGCGGAACCAACCCTCATGCGGTCGCAGAGAAATCCGATGAACGCCTCGGCCTCCGAGCTGAACCCGAGGCGCTGCAGCGCGTAGACGCAGAAGGCGGCGTCGCGGACCCACACGTACCGGTAGTCCCAGTTGCGTTCCCCGCCGAGCTGTTCGGGCAGGCTGGTGGTCGGTGCGGCGACGATTGCTCCGGTCGGCGCGTAGGTGAGGAGCTTGAGGACCAGCGCCGAGCGGTGCACCATCTCGCGCCACCGTCCCTGGTACCGCGACCGGGCCAGCCAATGGCGCCAGAACCGGACGGTCACCTCGGCCTGCTCCTGCGCCTCGGCGCGCGGACAGGACCGGGTCGGGACGTCGTCGCCGATCTGGTCGAGCGCGAACACGTGGGACTCGCCCTCGAGAAGCTTGAACCGCGACCACACGTCCACCCCGTCGCCCTCCAGGGGTGTGGTGGCGGTGAGCGCCAGCGTCAGCGACGGGGAGCGGAACACCGCGACGTGGCCGTCGAGGTGCAGGGTGTGCTTCTCGGCGCCGTAGCCGAAGCGCGGAGCGATCCGCGCCCGGAACGGAAGGGTTCCCCGGACGCAGACCACCCGCCGGATCAGGCGGTGCCGGGCCGCCTCGACCGCTCCGGCCGACTCGTCGGTCACCGGCATGAAGTCCTGGATCTCCGCCACGCCGTCGGCGGCGAAGAACCGCGTGATCAGCACGTTCGTGTCCGGGAAGTAGAACTGCCGGGTGCGCGTCGGGACGTCTGCGGCCAGCTGGAACGACCCGCCGCGCTCGGCGTCGAGGATGGAGCCGAAGACGCTGGGTGCGTCGAAGCGCGGGGAGCAGTACCAGTCGATGGTGCCGTCCGTACCCACCAGCGCGGCCGTACGGAGATCGCCGATCAGGCCGTGCTCGGCGATCGGCGTGTAGCGGCCGTCGTCCGCCTGTGCGAAACCACTCGTGTCGAACGCCATGCCGACCTCCCAGCCACGGTGGCGTGGGCCCGGAGACGAAGCCTCAGCCTTCATGGTAGGTCGCCACCCGAGGCTGTGGCCCGGCGGAGCCGTACGGACCGGACTCGGCCGGGCCACAGCCTCGTCTCCCCGGGGTCACCGGGTGAGGTGTGCGTGGTCGATGACGTCGTCGATCAGTACCACGTCGCGCCCTGCGGCGGCGAGCAGTGAGGCGCCGATGGCGGCGCGGAATCCGCTGCGGCAGTGGATCCAGTACTCCGCCTCCGGGAGGTCGGCGATCGCGTCGGGCAGCTCGGGAAGGTGCACATGGCGGGCGTCCGGGAGATGGCCCGAGTGCCACTCCCGGTCGCCGCGCACGTCCAGGACTTGGACCGGCCGGTCGGCACGCGCTGCGGCCAGCGCCGTGAAGTCGACGCGAGGGTAGAACGTCAGCCGGCGCGGGCCCGCCCAGGTGGCGGGGGAGCCGACCGCGACGGCGGCCGGGCGGTCGATCCCGATCCGTAGCAACTCCCGCCGTGCAGCGGCGAGTTGCTCCTCGTCCTCGGCCAGCAGCACCAGCGCGGTGTCGGCCGGGAGTAGCCAGCCGAGGTAGGTGGCCAGAGCGCCGCGCACGTCGAAGTTGAGCGTGCCGCGCAGATGGGTGTGGGCGAAGTCGGCGCGGGGCCGCACGTCCACCACCCACGCTCCCGACGCGATCCACTCGGCCAGCTCCGGCAGCCCGGCGCTCGGCGGCAGCGGCAGACCCGCGGTCGGCGCCGGACCGGCGGCGTTGGTCGGAGCCATGCGCGGGTAGTACGCGGGAGGGGGCTCGAGGCCGGCCAAGGCCTGGGTCACGAACTCCGGCTCCGGTTGCCGGAAGACGGCGTTGGCCGAGCGCTCCCGGCCGATGGTCGACCGGTCGACGGCGCTGGCGGGCGACGCGGCGCAGAAGCTGCCGAAGCCGTGCGTGGGCAGCACCTCGGTGTCGTCCGGGAGCATCTCGGCCAGCCGGAGCACGGACCGGTACTGGCGGTGGGCCAGCGGCTCGGCCAGCTCCGCGCCCATCAGGTCGGTGCGGCCCGTGGTCCCGTAGAGCAGCGAACCGCCCGTGCAGACCACCCGCGGCGCGCCGCCCCGAGGCGCGAAGGCGTAGGCGACATGGTGGTCGGTGTGGCCGGGTGTCGCGATCACGCGGATGTCCAGCTCGCCGAAGGCGCAGTCCTCGCCGTCGGCGACCCGGACCGCGTCGAAGCCCAGCCGTGGGCCCGCAGGCACGAGGTAGTCCGCCTCGCACTCACGGGCGAGTTCCAGGCCGCCGGTGACGTAGTCGTTGTGCAGGTGCGTCTCCAGGACCGCGCCCAGTCGCAGGCCGCGCCCGTCCAGCACGGTGGTGATGCGTTCGAGATCCCGCTCCGGGTCGACCGCCACGGCGGTGCTGCCGTCGGAGATCAGATAGCTGCGGTTGCCGAGGCTGAGCGTGGCGATCTGGACGACCTCCAACTGACCGGGCCACTGGGCGGAGAGCGGGATGTGCACCTGCTCGACCCGGCCGGGCTGCACCTCGACGGGCAGTTCCGCGCTGCCGCGCGGCGACAGCACCCGCAGCACCCACGGTCCCGGGGTGAGATGGAAGCGGAAGGCGCCGGCGGAGGAGGTGACCACCTCCCCGACGAACTCGCCGGCCGGGTCCAGCAGCCGCACCCAGGCGCCCTCCACCGGGCGGCCGTCGCTCTCCACGGTCCCGGCGATCTCGGTACCCGCGGTCGCCGCAGGCACCGCGGCTGCCTGCCGACGGCGTCCGGGGGCGACCGGCCCAGTCATCTCCAGCCCTCGTTTCCGGGCCCGTGTCCCTGGGCCCGCGCCGTTGAGCCCGCTACTTCTCGATCGGGACGCCGACCATCGAGCCCCACTCGGTCCACGAGCCGTCGTAGTTCTTGACGTCCGGGTGGTCGAGCAGTTCGTGGAAGACGAACCAGGTGTGCGCGCTGCGTTCGCCGATCCGGCAGTAGGCGATCGTCTCGCGGTCGAAGTCCACCCCGGCCTTCTGGTACAGCGCCCGCAGATCCTCGTCCGACCGGAAGGTGCCGTCGTCGTTGGCCGCCCTTGACCAAGGGACGTTGCGGGCGGTGGGGATGTGCCCGCCGCGCTGGGCCTGCTCCTGCGGCAGGTGGGCCGGGGCGAGCAGCTCGCCGGAGAACTCCTGCGGCGACCGGACGTCGATCAGGTTCTTGCGGCCGATCGCACCCTGCACCTCCTGCCGCAAGGCCCGGATGGAGCTGTCCGCCTCGCTCGCGGCGTAACCGGTCCGCGGCCGGTTCGGCACCTCGTCGCTCAGGGGGCGCGACTGGAGTTCCCAGAGCTTGCGACCGCCGTCGAGCAGGCGGACCTGCTCGTGGCCGTAGACCTTGAAGTACCAGTAGGCGTAGGCGGCGAACCAGTTGTTGTTGCCCCCGTAGAGCACCACGGTGTGCTCGGGGGTGATGCCGCGGTCCGCCATCAGTTGCTCGAAGTGCTCGCGGTCGACGAAGTCACGTCGCACGGGATCCTGGAGGTCGCCCTTCCAGTCGAGCTTCACCGCGCCGGGGATGTGGCCTTTGTCGTACGCGGTGACGTCCTCGTCCACCTCCGCGACCACGACCTGCGGATCGTCCAGGTGTCGCAGCACCCACTCGACGTCCACCAGAGACTGCGTCCTGCTCACCGTCGGCTCCCTTCCGCCGACCGGACAGCTCCGTTGGGCCTGACCAGGCCTGCGGCGCCCGCGCTGTCCTGCGGACGGTGGCCCTTCCAGCAGACCCCCGTCAACCGCTCGCGTCAAACGCCGACATCCTGATGCTGCATCGTCAGCGGGTGAACGTTCCCAGGCCGGTGGTGTCGAGGTTCTCGACGGTGACGGAGTCGACGGCGCCGTTGGCGCCGGTGTGGAAGGTGACGCCGGACAGGCCGACGGCGTTCTCGCCGCGGGTGCGGTAGCTGAACGTGTCTCCGGTGTGGTGCGTCAGTGGGAAGGTCTCCTTGTTCGGACCGAGCACCAGGTCCAGCTGCCCGTTTCCGGCGACGGTGAAGGTGGCGGCCCCGTAGTAGTCGTTCTTGTAACTACCGGTGTAGGAGCTGCTCGCCTTGGGGGGCTGGGGGGACGCGGGTGGCTTGGCGTAGTCGGTCGGGGAGTGGCCCTCGTTGTTCAGTGCCTGGAAGAGCCCGAGGTAGAAGCTGAGCCAGTCGACGGTCTGACCGCCGTTCTGGGCGATGTCGAAGAAGGCGGCGGCGATCGCCTCGGGAACTCCGATCGGCTGTCCGTTGGTGAGCACGACGATGCCCAGTTGCTCGGTGGGCAGCAGGGTGACGGTGGTGGCCGCGCCCAGATCGAAGGCCCCGGAGTGGTTGAGCCGGAGCCGGCCGAGCTGGTCGTAGTTGACGTTCCAGCCCAGACCGTAGAAGCCGGGTTCACCGCCGGGGGCCCGCGGCTGACTGGCGATGTTGTGGGGGATCCGGGTCTGGTCCAGGGCGGCGGGGTCGACGATCTGCTTGCCGTTGTAGGAGCCGTTGTCCAGCTGCAGGCGCATCCATGTGTCCAGGTCGTCGACGGTCGAGCTGGCCCCGCCGGCCGGGGCCTGGGAGTCGGCGTTCTCGGTGGTGGACGGCTGCCAGTGCCCGTCGACCTGGACATGGGCGGCCGCCTTGTCGGCGGCCTGGTCGTAGTCCGAGCGCCGGTAGCTGGTGTGGTTCATGCCGAGGGGCTGGAACAGGTTGGTGGCGGCCAGGTCGGGCCAGGTGGTCTTCGCCGCGTCCGCGACGGCATTGCCCGCCTCGGTCAGGCCGTAGTTGGTGTAGGCGTAACTGGCGCGGAACGGGGACAGCGGCTCCATGCGCAGGTGCGAGATGATGTAGTCCCCGTTGTACCCCAGGTCCTCGAGGAGATCGCCCGGGTGGTCGGGCAGTCCGCTGCGGTGCGAGAACAGATCGGCGATCGTCACATGGGCGGTCACATAGGGATCCTTGAGCACGAAGCCGGGATCGTGGGCCACTACGGGGTCGTCCCAGCCGACGACCTTCCGCCCGACCGCCTGCGCCACCACGGTGGACGCCAGTGGTTTGGACATCGAGGCCAGTTGGAACATCGTGCCCGGATCGACCCGGTCAGTCTTGCCCACCTCGCGGACGCCGAAGCCCTTCGCGTACACGGTCTTGTCCTGGTAGACGACTCCGACGGCGACACCCGGCACTCCGGTGTGCTGCATCGCGTCCTGGACCACACCGTCCAGTTGCCCCAGCGCGCCGGAGACCTGAGCCTGCGACAGCTGCGGCGGCTGTTGGGAGGGCGGCGCGGGGGCGGGGGAGGTCGTGCCCTGCTGAGGTGCCGCGACGTCGCGCGATCCGTAGAGAACGCCGGGGACGGCCAGTGCCGTGACGGCGCCGGCGGAGACAAGAAGTCGTGAGAGTCGCATCCCCGAGCTCCGGATCAGGGGCGCGTACCGTCGGCCCGCATGGATCGACGGTGCATTCCCTCGTCGTCCGCCGCCACCGCAGCCGAGCAGGCCATCACGCCATGTGATCGATGGGCGACGGGCGATGGCGCGCGCCGGGCCGTCGTCCCGGTGGTGTTGCGGGCGGCGGGCGCATGCCCCCATATGGGTGGTGGGCTCGGGGCGGCGTCAGGGGCCGCCGTCAGCGTGTCCGCCGACCAGGACCACGGGAGGTGCGGATGTCCCGGCGCGTGCCGCAGCAGCAGCCGGGGTCGCGGCTGACGGGATGGTTGCGCGCGCACGACCCTGGGCTCGTGGCGACCCGGCGGGCCGGGCGGACCGCGGTCGTGATGCCGGGGCTGTTCGCGCTCTGTACCCAGGTGCTGCACTCGCCGACGATGGCGAGCTTCGCCGCCTTCGGGTCCTTCTCGATGCTGCTGCTGGTCGACTTCTCCGGCCCGATGGTGGAGCGGCTGCGCGCGCAGGCGGGACTGGCCGTGGCCTGGGTGGTCCTCATCTGCCTCGGCACGCTGGTCGCGCACCGGATCTGGCTCGCCGTCCTCACCACCGTCGTGGTCGCCTTCGCGGTGCTCTTCTCCGGTGTGGTCAGCTCGGTGCTGGCCGGGAGCGCGACGGCCCTGCTGCTGGGGTTCGTGCTGCCGGTGGCGACACCCGTACCGCTGTCCCAACTGCCGGACCGGCTCGCGGGCGCGGGGCTGGCGGCAGCGGCGGCGCTGCCGGCGGTCGCCCTGCTGTGGCCGCGTCCCGTGGTCGATCCGCTCAGCGGGCCCGCCGCCCGCGTCTGCCGGGCCGCTGCCGAACGGCTGCGCACCGACGCCGCCCGCCTGGGCACGCCCGCGTCCCGGCCGGGCGCCGACCGGTGCCACGCCGTGGCCGACCGCGCCGCCCGGGCCAGCGCCGACCTGCGCAGGGCCTTCGACGCGACCCCCTACCGACCCACCGGACTGTCCACCAGCTCGCGCACACTGGTCCGCCTGGTCGACGAGCTCACCTGGCTCAGCACGGTCCTCGCGGACCGCCCCGCCTACACCGACGAGTCCCCGGCCTGTGATCCGGCCGCGCTGAGCGTGCGCCTGGCCGCCGCCGAGGTCCTCGACAGTGCCGCCGACCTGCTCACCGACCCACGTGGCGACGTCGGCCGGCTCCGCGACGGGATGAAGGAGCTGCGGGTCGTCATGGGTGCGATGGAGGACAGCTCCACGGTCCGGCTGCCCGTCGAGCGCCCGGTCGGCGAGGGCGCCGCGGAGGTCTACCGATTCATCGCCACGCTCGACTTCTCCTTCCGCGCCCACGAGCTCGGTTATGCCGTGCTGCAGATCGCGGGCAACGTCGACCTGGCCGCCACCGCCTGGCAGCGCGGCTGGCCCGACCGGCTGCTGGGCCGCGAGCCGCACGCGCTGACCGCTCCGCTGGCCGCGGCCCGCGAGCGGGCGTCCGCACATCTCGGGTGGGGCTCGGTCTGGCTGCACAACAGCATGCGCGGCGCGGCGGGGCTCGGCATCGCGGTCCTGCTGGCCGACCTGACCAGCGTTCAGCACTCGTTCTGGGTGCTGCTCGGCACCCTGTCCGTGCTGCGCTCCAACGCTCTGAACACCGGCCAGAACGCGATGCGCGCGGTACTCGGCACGGTGATCGGCTCGATCGTCGGCGCGGGGCTGCTGCAGCTGATCGGGCATCACGGCACGGTGCTGTGGTTCCTGTTGCCGGTGGCCATCCTGGTCGCGGGCATCGCGCCCGCCGCGATCTCGTTCGTCGCCGGGCAGGCGGCGTTCACCGTCACCCTGGTGATCCTGTTCAACATCGGCCAGAACCCCGACTGGCACATCGTCCTGCTCCGCGTCCAGGACATCGCCCTGGGCTGCGCGGTCAGCATCGTCGTCGCCCTGTTCTTCTGGCCGCGCGGCGCCGCGGCCGCCGTGGACCGGGCGCTCGCGCAGGCCTACCGCGACAGCGCCCGCTACCTCTCCGGAGCCGTCGCCTACGCGCTGGGCCACTACGAGACCTCACCCGCCACGCCCGCACCCGGAGAGCCGACGCAGCAGAGCCGTGACGCGGCGGCCTCCGCGCGACGTCTGGACGACGCCTTCCGCAGCTACCTGGCCGAGCGAGGAGCCAAGCCGCTGTCGCTGGCCGACATGACCACCCTCGTCACCGGCGTCGTCGGGCTACGGCTGGCCGCGGACGCGGTCGTCTCGCTCTGGCGGGACTGCCGTCGGGTCCGCACCAAGGCCCATCAGACCGGGGCCGACCAGACCGAGGCCCACCGGGCGATCCTCGGCACGGCCACCCGCGTCACCGGCTGGTACGACGGTCTCGCGGCCAGCCTGGACGGGTTCACACCGGTGCCTGCTGCGGTCCCGCTGGGTCCCGAGTCCGCCGCCCGGCTCGTCGAGTCCGTCCGCACCGACCTGGTCGACCGTGAGGGCCAGGCCACCGCGACCGCCGTCCGGGTCATCTGGACCGGCGACCACGTCGACGTCGCCCGCCGCCTCCAGCCCGGCCTCGCCGCCGCGGCGCAGCAGAGACCGCCCGCGTGACCCGGACCGGTCCGGTCCGTGGCCGGTGCGCCGTGTGCTATCCGTCGAGGTGGTCCCGTACCACCCGCTCGGCAGCCTCGTCCTCCGCCGCCACCGGGGACACCTCGTCGAGCGTGTCCAGATCGGTGTCCTCGACCAGTTCCCGTTCCCAGGCCTCGGCCAGTTCACGCTGTCGCGCGCTGGGCTGCGTACGGACCTTCGCGCGGCTGGCCGGGCTGAGAGCGGCGAGGAAGCGGGTGAGTTCGTCGTCGGGCATCGGGATCCTTCCGGGAGCGTGGCAGGGGTCCACCGACAGGTGTTCCAGGCCGAGGGACGCGGCATCCCGGATGGTGCGGGGGTCACCCGAACAGCTCTCGGCAGGCCCCGCTCCGGGGGGACCGGGCCGCGGAGCCGATCGGACCGGTCGGCTCCGCCACAGGGCGCAGGAACATGGCGTGCCACCGCGGGAGGCTGGAGGCTCCCGCGGTGGCACCCGTCCTACTGGCCTCTCTCGTTGTCCTCAGGTCAGTTGTTGAAGATCTGGAACTCGGAGAGCTGACCGGCGGACCAGCCGGTGTTGGCGGTGATGTCGACCCGCCAGTACCGCTCGGTGGTCGCCGGGAAGGTGATGGTCACCGTGTTGCTGTTGACGTTCGGGTCGAAGGTGTAGGTGGCCGAGGCGACGACGGTGGTGAAGTTGGTGCCGTCGCTGCTGCCCAGCAGCGACAGCGTCTGGTTGCGCGCGGCCCACGCCGTGCTGTTCGGCAGCTCCAGGACGACGCGGCTGACGCTCTGCGCCGAGCCGAGGTCGGCCTGTACCCACTGCGGGAAGCTGCCGTTGGCGCTCTCCCAGTAGGTGGCCTGGTTGCCGTCGGTGACGTTGGACGAGACGTAGTTCTGCGTGTTGCTCGACTCGCTCGTCGCCGTGTTGAGCGCGAGGTTGGTCGGGGCGGTGCTGGTGCCCGTCCCGGTCAGGGCGATCGTCAGCGGGCTGTCGGACGCGTTGCCGGTAACGCTGACGCTGCCGGTACGGGTGCCCGCCGCGGTCGGGGTGAAGGTGACGCTGACGGTGCAGGAGGCGTTCGCGGCGAGGGAACTGCCGCAGGTGTTCTTCTGCGCGAAGTCCCCGCTGGTGGTGACCGAGGAGATCGACGCGGCGGCCGAACCGGTGTTGGTGACGGTGACCGACTGCGCCGCGCTGGTCGAGTTGACGGCCTGTCCGGCGAAGCTCAGCGAGGTCGGGGCCGCCGAGAGCGTTGCGGTCGAGGAGCCGCCGCCCGCGCTCGGGTAGACCGCGAAGTCGGAGAGCTGTCCCGCCGCCCAGCCGGTGTTCGCGGTGATGTCGACCCGCACGTACCGGGCGGTGGTCGCCGAGAACGGGATGGTGACGGTGTTGTTGTCGGCGTTCGGGTCGAAGTTGTAGCCCGCCGAGCCGACGATGGTGGAGAAGTTGGTGCCGTCGGTCGAGCCGAGCACGGAGAGCGTCTCGGTGCGCGTGCCCCAGGCCGTGGAGGGCGGCAGCCGCAGCACGATCTTGCCGACGCTCCAGTTCTGGCCGAGGTCGACCTGCGCCCACTGCGGGAAGGAGCCGTTGGCGCTCTCCCAGTAGGTGTTCGGGTCGGCGTCGGTCAGGTTGGCCGGGACGTAGGAGCCGTTGCTGGAGCTGGCCGACGCCGGCTGCCCGGCGGCGATGTCGGTGGTGCTGTCGGCGGCCGTCCCACTGAGGGCCACGGTCGTGGGGGAGTTGTTGGCGTTGCTCGTCACGGTCAAGGTGCCGGTGCGGGTGCCCGCCGCGGTCGGCGCGAAGCCGACGTTCACCGTGCAGGAGGCGCCGACGGCGATGGTGCCGCAGTTGTTTGTCTGCGTGAAGTCACCGCTGACCGACACCCCGGACACCGAGGCCGAGGTCGTCCCGGAGTTGGTGATCGTCACCGCCTTCGCCGAGGCGGTGGCGCCGACGGCGGTATCGCCGAAGGTCAGTCCGGCCGGGCTCGCCCCGAGCACCGGCCCGGGGGCGGTTCCGGTACCGGACAGCGCGACCGTGTTGGTGACCCCTCCCGCGTCGACGGTGAGACTGCCGGTGCGGCTTCCGGTCGCCGTCGGCGAGAAGGTGACGCTGACGGTGCAGGAGCCGTCCGCCGCGATGGAGCCGCCGCAGGTGTTGGTCTGGGCGAAGTCGCCCGTGGCCGCGATCGACGACACCGACGCGGCGGCGGAGGTCGGGTTGGTCACCGTCACCGTCTGCGCGGTGCTGGTGCTCCCGGTCGCCTGCGAGCCGAAGCCGAGCGCACTCGGGGAGGCGGTGACGCCGGTCGGGGGATAGGGCGGGTAGACCGGGGTCGGCCAGCCGTTGCACTGGGTCGGGCTGATCCCGGAGCTGCCGCCGTTGTCGGTGATCGCGAAGGCCGTGCCCTCGCAGTTGTAGCTCGGCGCGTTGCCCGCGTTGGTCTGCGCGACCCCGGTGGCGGTGACGTTCTGGAAGGTGGCCGCGCCGCCGGTCTGCTCCTGCAGCGCGAAGGTCCCGGTCCCGTTGATGGTCACGGTGTTGAGGTTGACGCCGCTGATCGTGCCCTCGACCCACTGCACGGCCTCGAACGGGCTCTGCTCGATCAGGTCGTTGGTCACGTTGACCGGGCCGGTGATAGCGCCCTGGCTGCCGTCGAACCAGAGCGCGCCGACGCCGAACTGCCAGTTCGGGTCGAGGTCGCCGTCACGGATCAGCGTGTTGTTCGAAATGGTCGTGGTGCCGACCGGGGTGGAGGTGAACCGCTGGCCGACCTGGATGCCGCCGCCCTGGGTGACCCCGGTGTCCTCGACCAGGTTGCCGGTGACGGTGTTGTCGTGGCCGCCGTAGATGGCGATGCCGTTGGCCAGCATCTGCAGCTGGACCGTGTTGTTCGAGATGGTGTCGTTGGCGTCCGCGCCGATGCCGGAGTCGGCCCAGGTGGCGATGCCGTCGTCACCGGTGTTGCGGATGTCGCTGTTGGTCACCTTGGAGTTGGTGACCCCGCCGTGGAAGTTGATGCCGTCGGCGGTGGTGTCGCGAATCCGCATGCCACTGAAGGTCAGCGAGTCCATCGGGCCGTCCATCCAGGCGCCGACCTTCATGTGCTCGATCCACAGGTTTGACACCGTCGAGTTCGACATCGCGCCGCCGATGCCGTTGACCTGGCAACTGTCGCAGCGTTCCTGGACGTTGCCGAGGATGGCGAAGTTCTGCAGGTGCACGCCGGTGCTCGGGTTCGGCGCCGAGTTGCCGTAGAAGCCGGGCGCCGTGCCGGTGACCGTCGAGTACCACATGCCGGCGCCCGCGACGGTGACGTTGTTGACGCTGATGTGGCCCGGGATGTCGTAGGTCCCCGGCGGGATCCACACCGCGCCGCCGGCTCCGGCCGCGGTGATGGCGGCGTTGAAGGCGCTTGTGGAGTCGGTCGCGCCGGTCGGGTCAGCGCCCTCGCTGGTGACCGAGACCGAGCCCGCGGGCTGGGTCAGGGCCGGGCCGACGTTCTCGAAGTCGGCGAAGTCGAGGCTGTAGGAGGAGGCCGTGTCCTCGGAGTCCACCTGGAGCGTGAAGGTGGTGCCCTGGGGATAGGTGGTGTTGAAGAGCCGGTGCACCTCGTCGAAGAAGTGGTGCGGGTTCCCGCTGCTCGGCGTGTTGGTGAACGGGTAGCTGCCGTAGTACCAGCTGTAGGCGTTCGTGAGCGTGAAGTCGCTCTGCTTGACGCCGTTGACGTAGAGCGAGAGCGGCGCGGTGTAGACCGAGCCGTCCGAGCTGTCCGGGATCGAGTAGCGGAAGTCGATCGAGTTGGTGGCCACCGGCGTGGTGAAACTGACGTACTGTCCGCTGCCGTTGCCGGCCAGCGTCACCGCCTTGCGGCCCGAGGCCTCGTCGGCGAGCTGCCCCTGGGTGTAGCTGGGGCCGATGACCGTGCCGTTGGTGGGCGAGCTCTCCGCCTGCACCTCCGCGTAGGGCAGACTCGCGCCGCTCCCGCCGGTCGCGACCGGCGTGGCGGCGAACGCGTGCGGCGTTGTCATCGGCGCAAGAGCGAAGGCGCCCGTCAGGAGCGCCGTACTGGCGACCCCTGCCGCAGCGCGTCTCAGCGTGCGTATCAGCTTGGACAAAAGGTGCTCCTTGGAACCGGAAGGGGTGGTCGTCCGGCACGTCCTGGGTGGGAACGTGCCAGGCGCGGAGCGGCCGGAGCGATGCCGTGCAACGGACACCAGGCAGTACGGGCATGACGCAGAAACGGGCATGACGCCGTACGGGGTGATGCGGAAACGGGCATGACAAGGTCCGGCAGGGGGAGCAGGTGGGACGGTTGCGCGGCTGGAACCGTAATCCCCACGACACCTCTGCGCAATATCTCTCGCTGTAATTGCCAGTTTTTTGCGGCGATATGAAAAGCCATGAGGTAGGCGGTGGGGCCGGAACCACTGCGGCGCTCGCGACGTGTTCCCTGGTCGAGCCCTGTGGCTGGGGTCCCGTGCGCCACGCTTGAGCCGGTGTCGGGCATGAATTGACGGCCGCATCGTTTGCTGCAAGCAGTGCCGGAATCTTGCTCTATCCGCGCAAGCCGTTTACGTGGGCACGTGAGTGGCATCCGGGCCCGGTCGAGTGCAAGGGCCGCCCGCCCGGGAGGCTCGGACCGCGCGCGGACTGTGCGCGGACTGTGTGGGTATGCCTGGGCCGAGAGAAGTGAGGTGGCCGCGTGGTCGGGTGGATTGTGCTGGGGCTGGTGCTGGCGCCGGTTGTGCTGTTCTTCGCGCTGATGATCGCCCTGGCGCTCCGCCGCCCGGAACCGCGCCCGGCGCCCCCGCCGACGTACCGTCCGACCGCATCGGCCGCTCCGCCGGCACCGGCACCTACGCCCACGGGCACGGGCACGCCGGATTCGTCCCCCGAGTTCACCGCCTGGCTCGCGGCGTACCGACGCGCGCACCCCAACTCCACCCATGCGATGGAGATTGCCGCCGTACGCGAGTGGCGCGAGGACAGGACGACGTACCGCGGCATGTCGCCGGGAATGGCGGCCGCGCGCAAGGCGGCGAAGGAGCAGCGCCGCGGGACCGGCTGGGACGGCGACTGGGCCCGGTGAGGGTGCCCGGCCCGTGCGGTCGGAGCCGTCACTTACGCGTGCGGTGTGAGCTCGGACATCTGGAACCTCCACTGGTTGGGTCTCACACCGTTCCTCTTCAGCGTGCAGGAGTGGGTCTTGGACCCATTGCTGTTCACTGCGCGCGTCCCGAACGGTTTTGGGTGCGCTGGTCGCCCGCGCTCGCAACCCCCGGGGCTGGCGCAGGTGTGGCGGCTACAACGGGGTGGAGGCCAGGATGTCGATGCGGTCGATGTGCGGCGGGGTGGCGAGCAGGGAGGGCGCGGCGTCGCCCAAGGCTGCGGCGATGGGGCCGCTCAGGTGGTCGTCGCGGCCCTGCTCGTCGGCGAAGGTGTCGAAGATGCCGAAGGCCGCGGGTCCGAGTCTGAAGGCGAACCAGGTCACGGTGCCGCTCTCCTGGCGTGCCAGGTCCACGGCGTCGGTGAGCAACTGCTCGACTTTGTCGGCGTGTTCGGGGCGTGCGTCGATGCGGGCCAGCAGGCCCAGCCGTGAGGTCATACATGCGCTCCATCGGCGTCGGCAGCTGCCCGGCGGTATCGGGCCCGGGCTGCTTGCCGACGGTACGCCGCGCGGCAGGCTTGGACGGTGCGCCGCGCTCTGCGGCGGGGCTGGTCCGCCGGATCGGACCAACAGCGGCCCGCCAACGAGGTCGGAACGGCACCGGTCGGACTCCGGTCCCTGCCCGCGGTACCCGTTCGGGTGACTTCCGGGCCGCTCGATCCGCGCCGGATCGAGCTGGACATACGCTGGCGCGACCGGCCTGGGGGTGTGCTCAGCGAATACCGCAAGGCCGCCTGAACTGCACGGTCGGCCTGCGGACGCCCACGAGACGCGCAAGGGCACCGCTTCGTGACAGGAGCTTCAACTAGCTTGCGGCACAGTCCAGTTTGGCATCCTATTGGAAGTGACGCCGCGTCACACCCCGTATGGCCCAAGCATATGGATCTGGCACTTGCCTCCCGATTCGCCACTATGCTGCTGGGCGGCCCGAGATGGTGTCAGCGCTCTCGGTGGCCCACTGGGACGTACGCCCGGTGCGTACGGGGGATCCGCTGACTCATGCCCCGATGCCTGTGTGCCGTCTGCGGATCGCAGTGACGGGTGCATGACCATGCCGTTCCTCGATTCCCAAGGACCCCCATGGTTCGTGCTGGTTCCTCGCCCGGCGATGGACACTCCCTGACCGCCCCCTCCCCAAACCCCTGGTTCCTGTCCGCCGTTGCGGTCGCACTCGCTTCGTTGGGCTCGTCGGCCTTCGTGCCGGGAGACGGGAGGTGGGTGGTCCTCGGCTGCGGGCTCTTCTCGACCCTGGTGGTCGCGGCCCTGTCGGCCGAGGTCGCCCGGCGTCGGCGGGACCTGGCCGAACTCGGCAGAAGGCAGTTGGCGGGGGAGGAACTGTCACGCCGCCGACTGGAAGCGCAGGAGGCTCAACTCCTCTATCTGGCGGAAGGACTGCTCCCCAGGGCCGTCGAACGCATCCAGCGTGGCGACTTCATCGACGACATCCTGAAGGACTCCGCCGCTCCCGAAGGTACGGTCACCCCGGAGTTCCAGGCTGCCGCGCAGGTCGCGCTGCGGACGGTGCTGGAGGCCGTCGACGCCGAGGAGGCGCTGCGCGAGTCCGCGCAGCGAGCCTTCGTCAACATCGCCCGGCGCGTCCAGGCCGTCGTGCACAGGCAGGCCCAGGACCTGCGGGCCATGGAGGACCGGCACGGCGAGGACCCCGCCGTCTTCGACGACCTGCTGCGGCTCGACCACGGCAACGCGCTGGTCGGGCGGCTCGCCGACTCCATCGCCGTCCTTGGCGGCGCGCGGCCGGGACGGCAGTGGGGCAGGGCGGTGCCGCTCTACAGCGTTCTGCGTGGCGCGATGTCGCGGATCCTGGACTACCAACGGGTCGAGTTGCACCCCGTCTCCGAGGTGGCCGTCATCGGCCCCGCCGTCGAGCCGCTGATCCACGCGCTGGCGGAGCTGCTCGACAATGCGACCCGGTACTCGCCGCCCCACACCCGCGTCCATCTGACGGCGGCGGAGGTGCAGAGCGGCATCGCCGTGGAGATCGAGGACGGGGGGCTCAGCCTCAGCGAGGAAGGGCGCGCCCGGGCCGAGCGGATGCTGCGGGAGGCGCAGGCCGGCATCGACCTCAACGACCTCGGAGAGACGCCGCGGCTGGGGCTGGCCGTGGTCGGCCGGCTCGCGCAGGCCAACGGGTTCCAGGTGTCACTGCGCCCCTCCGCCTACGGCGGCGTGCGGGCGGTGCTGATCGTTCCCGAGGGTCAGATCACCAGCGCGCCGGGCACCGGCGTGGCGCACGGCATCGGTGCGGCCTCCGGCTCGCGCCCCGGCTGGGACGGGCCGTCGCTGCCTGAGCGCGAACGTTCTGTCGCGCCGTCACTCCGGTCCGCCGGGGCTCCGCGGCCCGAACCCGCGCCACTCGGCTCGGTGCGTACCGACGGTGTGCCCGCCCAGGCGCGGATCGCCGGTGCGGAGGCCCTCGGCCTCGGAGCCCCCGCTCCCGACTCCCTGTCGGCCCAGGCGCTACCCGCCGGGGAGTCTTCGCCGGTGCCTGCGACCGGCCTGCCACAGCGGCGGCGCCGCGCGCTCCGTGCCGACCTGACCGGCAGCCCCGCCCCGGTGACCGGTGCGGCGGGCCGAGCCCGACACGCGGCTGCGCCGGAGCAGTCGGAACAGCGGGAACAGCCGGAACAGCGGGAAGGCGTCCAGCCGGGACTGTGGCTGTCCGCCTTCCAAGGCGGCGTCAGCGATCAACCGGGGCACAGCCCGGGCGCCGGAGCCGGGCCGCGACCCGGCGCCAGCGGAGGTGACAGCGAGGACAACACAGGTGCGCGCGAACGGGGTGACCTCGGATGATTTCTCAGCGATCGAACATGGACTGGTTGCTCCGCGACCTCGCTGAGAGCGTCCCGCAGACCCGGCACGTGGTGGTGCTCTCCGCCGACGGACTGCGGATGGCCCAGTACGGCACCGACGACGACACCGCCGACCGCCTCGCGGCCGCGTGCGCCGGACTGCAGAGCCTCGCCCGGGCCGTCGCTGACGAACTCCCGCAGGGCGACGGCAGGATGCGCATGGTGGTCATCGAGATGACCGGCGGCTTCTTCTACCTGATGGCGGCCGGAGAACGGGCCTACCTCGCGGTGCTCGCGGAGGAGGGCGTCGACGCCGGCCTGATGGGTCAGCGGATGCGCGACCTGGTCGCCCGCATCGGCGAGCACCTCACGACACCGCCGCGCGTCGACGGGTCGGCTGGATGACCGACCAGCACCACGGCGGGCCGCCCGGCCCCGACCTGTGGGACGAGGAGACCCCGGAGCGGCTCTACGTGATCACCGGGGGCCGGTCGGCGTCGACGGGCCACAGGTCGATCGAACTGGTCTCACTCGTCGTCACCCAGGCCGGGCCGGACCCGATGACCCCGCCGGAGCAGGCGGCGATTCTGCGCCTGTGCACCACCCCCCTGTCCGTCGCGGAGATCTCCGCCTACCTGCACCTTCCGGTGAGCGTCATCACTGTGCTGCTGGCGGAGCTGCAGGGCCGCGGCGGCGTCCAGGTGCGTGGGCCGGTTCCGATTGCCGTCCTACCCGACCGCGAATTGCTCGAGGCAGTGATCAATGGACTACAGAGGCTCTGAGCCCGAGGGCTTCGGGCACGAGAGTGCTCAGGAAACCGGTGGGCCCCGCCGTGAGGACCTGCTGCCGCACACGGCCGCCGCCGCCGTGAAGGTGGTCGTCGTCGGCGGCTTCGGCGTCGGCAAGACCACGTTCGTCGGAGCGGTCAGCGAGATCCGGCCGTTGACCACCGAGGAGACGATGACCCAGGCCGGTGCCGGGGTCGACGACCCCAGCGGGGTGCGCACCAAGACCCGGACCACCGTGGCCATGGACTTCGGCCGCATCAGCATCGACGAACGGCTGGTGCTCTACCTGTTCGGCACGCCCGGCCAGGAGCGGTTCTGGTTCCTGTGGGGCGGCCTGTTCGAGGGGGCGTTGGGCGCGGTGGTCCTGGTCGACACCCGGCGGCTCGAAGTCAGCTTCGACGTGCTGGGGCGCCTGGAGGAACGCGGCGTGCCGTTCGTCGTCGCCGTCAACGCCTTCCCGGAGTCCCCCCGCTACGACGTCGAGGACCTGCGCGCCGCACTGGACCTGCCTCCGGCCGTCCCGATCGTCACCTGCGACGCGCGCGCCCAGGACTCCGGGCGCGACGTACTGCTCGCACTCATGCACTACCTCCACTCGCTCACGACCGCTCTGGAGCTCACGTGACTCTCTCCGCTGCCGACGGGGCCGTCCCCGACGCCCACCCGAGCGGCCCGGCGCCGACCGCGCCGCCCTCCGGGGCAGCATCCGGTGGCTGCCCGGTCGCCGGGCTGACGCCGGACGCGCTGCGCCTACTGTTCGGGCCCGAGGCCGAGACCGACCCGATGGGTCTGTACGAGAAGCTGCGCGCCGAGCACGGCCCGGTCGCGCCCGTCCTGGTCGCGGACGGGCTGCCTGCCTGGCTCGTGCTGGGGCACCGGGAGAACCTGGACGTGGCCCGTACTCCGTCCCGCTTCTCCCGCGACTCCCGTCGCTGGCACGCCTTCCAGGAGGGGCTGTTGGGCCCCGAGCACCCGCTCACCCCGATCGCGGCCTGGCAGCCCCTGTGCAACTTCGCCGACGGCGCCGAGCACAAGCGGCTGCGGTCCGCGGTCACCGACAGCCTGGCCCGGTTCGACCGGCGCGGTGTCCGGCGGCACGTCACCCGGTTCGCCGACCAGCTCATCGACGCCTTCGGCGACGGCGGCACGGCGGAGCTGGTGGGCCAGTTCGCCGAGCCGCTGCCGATGCTGGTGCTGACCCAGTTGCTGGGGATGCCCGACGAGTTCGGCCCGCGCATCGTCACCGCCGCCCGGGACATGATCCAGGGCACCGAGACGGCCGTGGCCAGCTACCAGTACGTCGCAGCCGCGCTGGAGCAGCTCGTGGACCGGAAGCGGCAGACCCCGGGCCCCGACTTCGCCTCCTGGCTGATCGCTCACCCCGCCGGGCTCGACACCGACGAACTCGTGCAGCACCTGCGGCTGGTTCTGATCGCGGCGTTCGAGACCACCGCCAACCTCATTACCAACACCCTGCGGCTGACCCTGACCGACCAGCGTTTCCGTGCCAGCCTGACCGGCGGCCAGATGACCCTGCCGGACGCGTTGGAGCAGGTGCTGTGGGACGAGCCGCCGTTCACCACCATCCTGGGCCGGTGGGCGACAGGCCCGACGGAGCTGGGCGGCCAGCAGATCGCCCAGGGCGACATGCTGCTCCTCGGCCTGGCCGCCGGGAACATGGATCCGGCGGTGCGACCCGACCCCACCACACCGGTCCACGGCAACCGCTCCCACCTGGCGTTCGGTGGCGGCCCGCACGAGTGTCCAGGTCAGGACATGGCGCGAGCCATCGCGGACACCGGCATCGACACGCTGATGTCCAGGCTGCCCGACCTTCAGCTCGCGGTCCCGGAGGCGGAGCTGCGCTGGCGTTCGTCCCTGATGTCACGTCATCTCACGGCGCTTCCGGTGGAGTTCTCCCTCCCGTCGATGGTGCGCTCGACTCGGACTCCCGAACCCGCGCCGGCCTGGGGGGTCGGCCAGGGAGACGCCGCGCCCACGGTCACGCCCGACCTGGGCGGCGGCGCCGGGCAGGTGCATCAGGCATCCGCACCGAGGCCGGGCGTGGACGCCGCGCCGACCGGGGAGAATCCGGCACGCCGGCCGGGACGGCTCCGCGCGCTGTTGATCCGGCTGCTCAGTCGATGATCACCCATGCGATCACGCATGTGATCACGCATCCGATCACGCAGCGCTGACCCAGGTCACCTGAGGTCTGCCGCCGACATCCCGTCCCCGTTCGAACCCCCGGTCCGTCGCTCAGCTCGCGCCGTCGCCCACCACCAGGCCATCGCGCGCAGCGGCGGCGGCTCGGGGGAGGGGTCGCTGGGCCCGCTGCTCCAGCGGGCGCCCCAGGTCACCCCCGCGACGGGGACAGGGTTGCGGTTGCGCGGACTGGCGTACCTCGGGGCCTCGTTCATCCAGCCGATGCTGCCGACGACGTAGTGGCCGAGTGCGTCGAGATACCGCCCGAGTGCCGGGCTCGCGTCCGCGGCCACCTGCGCGCGCAGCCGCAGGAACAGGCCCATCACCCGGTCCCGGAGCGCCCGGGCGTCGGCCACCGCGAGCCGCGGGGGACACCCGCGTGTGTGCGCCAGGACGTTCACCAGGTTCTGCTCGGGCCGGTCCTGGCCGTCGTCCTTGGCGTAGGAGAACATGTCGTTGTCGCAGCTGACCACGAATCCCGCGACGTCCGTCAGCGTCTGCACCCGGTCGTCGTACAGCTCGAGCGGCCCCACGGGAATCCGCTGGGCCAGGACGCTCCACGCCAGCGAGAACCGCGTCCCGTTGACCGACGGACGCATCGCGACGTAGTCCTCCAGATCCGGCATGACGGCCCGCTCGGTGTTGCCGGCCTGCCAGGCCGCGCCGAAGAGCCAGTCCCGCAGCCCCTCGCGCACCAGCTGGAACTCCCAGGGGTCGAGGGCCGCGCGGGTGCGCCGCACCAGGTCCTCGAACGCCTCGGACAGCGGCCCCGGGGAGACCCCACCCGCGCCGGGCGTCTCCAGCCCGCGCGCGACACGGGAGTTGAACGCTGTGACGGCGGCTGCCCGGGTGGTGGCCTCCCCGGTGTCGTGCACGAGGTCGTCCAGGGCGAACGCCCAGTGGTTCCAGAGGATGAACAGCAGCAGCCGCTCCTCGTCCGCGTAGGGGATGATCCGGCAGCTGAAGTCGGTGCTGTGGGTGGCCTGTCCCCAAGCCCGCTCGACCTGGTCCGGGTACAGGCCGTGCGCGTCCGCCCAGGCCATCGCCCGCGCTTCGAGACCGGTCGTGTCGCGGAACCTGGCAGGCGTGAGGGGACACCAGAACGGTGGCAGCTCCCACCCGATCGCCGGGACCCGGCCGCCGCGTCCCGGACGGTCCACGGCGGGCCGCGCCTCCTGCCTCGCTTCCTGCCTGGCTTCCTGCCCCAGGAGTCGACGCCACGCCACGTCAGGCCGCCCGGAGGCGGAACTGAAGAATGCGGGTCTCGATGCCCCGGTCCCGCCACAGCCGGTAGAACGTGCCGTGGGTGAGCGCGGACTCGGTCAGTCGCTCCTCGGCCACGGGGCCGCCCGAGCTCCCGCGCACACGATCCAGCTCGAGCGTCGACCAGGCCATGCTCTGCAGCCAGAACTCCGCGACCCGATCCGTGACTTCCTCGTCCTGCTCGAGTTCGAAGCCCGCCTCGCGGGCGGCGGTGATGTACTCGGTGAGCGTGCCGAGCCGGGTGTGGTAGTAGCCGTCGATGAAGCCGGTCCACTCCGGTCGCCGGACGAAGTGCTCCTGCACGCCGAACCAGCCGCCGGGGCGCAGGGCCTGTGCCATCACCCGGAACAGGCGTGCGCGGTCCATGTAGCCGGAGCTCTCGAAGGCGACGGCGGCGTCGTAGCACCGCACGTCGCGCAGTTCGTGAACGTCCGCGAGCCGGGGCTGCACCAGGTGGCCCACTTGTGCGGCGTCAGCGAACCGGTGGATCAGGGGTACGTGCTCACCGGCCACCGTCAGCGCGGTCACGGTGGCCCCGTAGCGCTGCGCCCACAGGATCGCCCCGCCGCCAAGTCCGCAGCCGACGTCCAGGATCGTCTCGGGGGTTCGGTCCGCCACGTCCCACAGCCAGGCCGCCCGCTCGACCATGGCCTCCTGTGATCGCACCAGGCGTCTTCGGATCACATCCTGCGCCACGGAGGTGTTCGGTGTCTCGCCTCTCTCGAAGAGGCCCACGTGGAAGTGGATCCGTGGACCCGGACCGTACTTGTGGATGATGGCCTGCGTCTTGGACGCGTAGTAGAGGGGCACCTGCGCGGCGTCGAACTCGAGGGTCGCACCGCCGAAGTCCTCCAGAGTCTCCAAGGCACCAGAACCACGAGTGAACCCGTTGTCCACGAAAACCACCCCTGAACTGAGCCATGCGGAACGAGTTGTTGCACAAACCTGCACCAGGGCTGTGCTGCCCCGGTCATATTCGGACAGCACTTGGCCGTTAACCGACCGGATTTGGCGCAAAGGCCCCCGCGCGAAACCGGGAGTCGCGCCTTCACCCCCTCCGGTGGGAGCCGCCACCCAGATGCTGAGCTGCCGCGACTGCGGGCGAGTGCTGAGAAAGCTGGGACTCTCATGCGCGCGTCACGATTTGGCCGATTTGGCGATCGTCGGACGGACCGCAGTGCGGGCCAGCTAGCGTGCGAAGCGTGAAGACCTACCGCCCCTTGGCCGCCTGCCTGTTGCTCGCCGCGCTGAGCGGTTGCTCGCTGCTCTCGTCGACGTCCACGTCCACGCCGGCCGACGACCCGCACACCGTGGCGGTCTTCGCGCCACAGGAGCCGCTGAGCCCCACGCAGGAGCAGCAGTTGGCGCAGATGCTGCAGAAGCGGGCGGTCGCGCTCGGCATGGCCGAGGTGCACGCGCAGGTGGTGGCGGACGGCGTGTCCGTAACGATGCGCGGCGACCAGCGCGGGCGCCTCGCTGCGCTGGGGCGGAGCGGGACGCTCTACCTGAGGCCGGTCCTGGCAGTCCGCACGGTCGGGGCCGGCCAGGCGGCGCAGCAGGGCGCGGCGCCCGCCGACATCGCGTCCGCCTACGCCGCACTGTCCTGCCCGGCGGCTTCGCCCACCTCCGCGAGCCACATGGAGGCCGGCCCGGCGGCCGACGCCGCCGTCTGCGGCACCGGGGGTTCTGGCGGTACTGCCGGCACCGGCGGCACCGGCGGCACCGGCGGCACCGGCGGTACCCTCGCGTCCTCGGCCTTCGCGCTGGGCCCGGCGGCAGTGACCGGGGCCTTGATCAGCCGAGCGAGCGCCGCCTCCTCGCCCCAGACGGGCGGCTGGATGGTGAACCTCAGCATGGACAGCCAGGGCGCCACGGCCTTCACCCAGGTGACCAGTGAGTTGGCCACCAAGACCACCCCACAGAACGAGCTCGCCGTCGAACTGGACGGCGCCGTCGTCTCGGCGCCGTCCATCTCCGTGGCGATCACCGGCGGCCAGGCGCAGATCTCCGGCTCGTTCACCCGGCAGGACGCCCAGGATCTCGCGGCGGCGCTGAACTCCGGCAGCATCCCGGCCGTCACGCTGAAGCAGAGCAGCTACACGCCTTGACTTCCAGCTCCCTGCCCTAACGGGGCGGGGATTCCTGCCACGGTCGTCCGACGGACTCAGCGGCTTCCCGCTTCACGTCGCTGCGCCGGTACAGGTACGGGTACCGGCTGTCTGTAACGACCGCCGGCGGCCCCACGCGGCTCTGGTACAGCGGCCTGGGCCTGTTCGCGTGGGAATGCGCCCCTCCGCCGACGGCTTGGACTGGACCACCACCGCTGTCCCGACTCGTCGCGGAGATCGCTCAACTCTGCGAGGCCCGGCCGCAACAGTGGGACTGCCGGCGGCAGACCCGGTCGGCCGTCAGGACTCGTATCCCTCCACCTCGGCGGCCGGGCGAACCCGTGCGTCGCCCGGGTCCTGGCCGAACTCCACCCGGGCCCGGCGCTGGCGCAGCAGGTCCCAGCACTGGTCCAGCTGCACCTCCAGCGCAGCCAACTCCTTTCGGGCGGCGTCGCTGTCCGCGCTGCCGTCGGCAATCCGGGCGCGGAGCTGCTTCTCGGTGTCGATCAGTCGGTCGATCGAGCCGAGGATGTCAGTGTTCTGCTCGCCAGCCATCGGGCCTCCCTGGTGCGCTGCGGTGGACACCACTCATCCTCGGCCCGCACCGGTCCCGGCGCATGCCGGAAACACCCGGTGGGCCGAGCAGCTGCGCGACCGTTCTGGACCCCCGGGTTTGTGCCGAGTCCCGGCCGCCGACGCCAACGACCCGGCCGAGTAGGCGATTCCGCTCGTTGATGGCCGCGCTACCGGCCGTCCGGACGACAGCCCAGTCCTCCCGAAGCTGCCCGTGTCCGCCATGGCCGGGCGCTCGTTGACCCGGCGGAGCCCACCCTCCCCTGGGCGACTCCCCGGGGCGGCGCACCGAAGGTGTCGCGCGCCGCCCCGGCCCCTTGGTAGCGCTGGTCACGAGCGGCAGCGACCATTGATCCCGGGAGACGGCGGGGCCGTGTCGGGTCTGCCGTGACCCGGTGCTGTCAGATGGTTCCGCGGAGCTTGGCCAGTGCCTCGTTGAGGAGGATCTCGCCTTCCTCCTGGCTACGGCGCTGGCGGACGTAGCCCATGTGCGTCATGTACGGGGCGTTGCTCTCCGCGGTGGGGGTGTTGTCGGGGTCCTGGCCGGCGGGCAGACCGCACTTGGGGCAGTCCCAGACATCCGGGACCACTGCCTCGATCGCGAAGCTGGGCCTGCTGTGGTGGCCGTTGCTGCACCAGAACGACGCCGTCGTGCGGGGGGCGAGGTCTCCGCGCTCCGGCTCCCCGAGCGGCCCCGACCCGATGCGCGCGCCCCTGATGCCTGTCCGTCCCTGTGCCACGCTCTACTCTCCTCGGCCTCGATGTCCACGCCACGGATGAGCATGGAAAGGGTCAGCGTACGGCCATCCGCCGTCGACCTGGTCCACGGGCCCCGGACCGAACAGTGAACCGGGCCCCCGCCGGATACGCGGCGAGGGCGGGACCGACGCCCGAGGACGCCCGCGTGACGCTGCTGCCCCCGGACGCCCGAACTCCGCGGATGCCCGGCCCCGGCCGCGAGCGTAAGCCCTTCCGGCTGACGTCGGGGCCGGTCCGAAATCTCTTGGACGGCGCGGGGGCCGGCTTGCTGAAATGGGAGACGGCCGCTGTCGGAGTCGAAGGGATGCGGCGATGACCGAGATCAGGCTGCACCTGTCGGTGCGCGGCCTCGCCGACGCGGACCTGCCGTCCTGCGGCTGGGCCGGTTCCTCCAAGCACGTGCGCGAGCTCGTCCACCAGATCCGCCGCGCCGAGGCGGGCGAGATCGACTACCTGGCGGTGTGCACGCCGGTCGGGCTCCCTGTGGCGGTCGGCGGCATCGACTACACGGTCAAGCCCGGCGCCGGCACGCTCTGGCAACTCGGCGTCCACCCGGCCCTCCAGTCCTGCGGGATCGGCACGCTGCTGATCCGTTCCGCCGAGCAGCGGATCGGCGCCCGGGGCCTGACCCGCGCCGAACTCGGAGTCGAGGAGAGCAACCCGCGCGCCCGCGCCCTCTACGAACGCCTGGGCTACCGGGCCTTCGGTCGCGAGCTCGATTCCTGGGACGTGGAGGCCGAGGACGGCTCACTCCAGCGGTACGAGACGATGTGCACGCTGATGCGCAAGAACCTGGCGTGACGCTGGATTTCGCGGCGTTCGCCGCCGAGGCGACGGCCGACCCGGCCGCCGTCGGGCTCGTCCTCCAGGGCTCCACGGGCCGGGCCCACGAGGGCATGGCCACCCGTCACTCCGACCACGACGTCTACGTCATCCTCGAGGACGTGCTCCTCGGCAAGGTACTCGTCCACGGCGCTCCTCAGGTTCGGCCGACGGCGAGACCGGTCCGCTGTCCGCCGTCGGCCGGCGGAGGGAGGACCTCGACGTGGACGTTGTGGAGACCGTGGCTGCGAAGCGTGAACTCCCAGGTCGCTCGGGTGAAGTCGAACCGCGTGACCGCCGCCTTGGGCCCGAGCGGAGGCACGTCCTCGGCTGCGGTGTTCGAGAACGCGTACACACCACCTGCGCTGAGGCGCTTTCGGACGAGCGGGAGGAGCATGTCGGGGTTGGTGAACCAGTGCGCGCCGAACACCGAGTACACGACGTCGAAGGTCTCGTCGGTGGCGGTGAGGAACTCCAGGGCCTCGCCGGTGATGAACGCGAGGCCGGGCATGTGGCCCCAGCGTTCGCGGGCCTTGGCGTTCTGGGTGGGGGAGACGTCCATGCCGGTGCAGTGGGCGCCTCGGGTCGTGAGGTGGGCGAGGTTGCAGCCGGTCCCAGAGCCGAGCTCAAGCACGCTGCGATCCGTGAGCGGGCCGAGGATCGTCTCGTCGGGGCCGTAGTCCTGGTGGGAGGTCCAGTTGAACCAGGTGGCCTGTCCGGCGGCGTTCACGTCGCGGCGTGGGGTGCGCCCGCTGGTGGCGTAGCGCTCCCAGGCTTGCTCGATCGTGGCCGACTCCATCGTGGCTCCTTCCCGACGGGCTGCGCCCGATCCCTTCAACGGTAGGGACCGGGCGCAGGTTGCGGGGCGGTGTTGGTCAGTGGGAGGGGCTGTCGGAGCACCCGGCGTGGCACTGATGGCAGCGGGAGTCACAGTCGGCGTTCATGGTGAGGTCGTCACCGAGCGGGCCCCAGAGCTCGCTGTCGATGGTGAAGCCGTTGGCGCGCAGGGCGTTGATCGCGGCTGAGAGCGGGACGCCGGGGCCGTCACCAGTGTCGGGCTCGTGGTGGATGAACCGGCCCGCGACGCGGTCGCAGAACGCGGTGTAGTCGCGGGTGTGGAGCAGGAACGTGTGCCAGCCAATGTCGACCAGGGCGCTGGGGCCGATCGGCTGGGTGGCGACCGCAGCGGTCGCGAGGAACGCGATCGCCTGATCGAGGATCCGCTCGGCCGTCGCCTGGTCGAGCTCGGGTGGTCCTTGGTGATGCGCTGGGTGAGCTTGTCGAAGAGGGGCGCGTCGATCAGGGCGCGGCCGGTGAGCGGTGCCAGGGCGGTCGTCACTGGTTGCCTCCAAGAGGTTTCCGGGTGCACCTGATAGTGCATATTCCCTGCTCGCCCGCACTGGCCCAGCGGCTCCGTCCGGGGCCTGCGCGCGCGAGGGGGCGTCACCGTCGACCTCCACTGGGAGCGCGGCGCCCTGACCGAAGCCAGGATCACGACATCCCAGCCCGACACCGTGGTCGCAGTCGTGTGCCCGAGCACGGCAGGGCCCCTGTGGTTCGACCGTGAAGACGGATCGGCGATCACGCCGGATACGGGCTGCGCCGTGGAGAGCGGCGGTGAGCCCATCCGGGTCTGCATGCCCACACCGGGGAACTACCGCCTTGGCCCAGGGTCTGACGCACAGTCAGGTGCCACGACCACAGCGTTCGACGTCGCCGTGCACACCCATTGACGGCGTGCAGACAGTGCCCTTATGTTCAGAACTGATTGATTCTGCGTAGTTGAGCCGTGGAGTCGATCAATTCTCAACAGGGCTGGCGAGGGTTGTCCGACGCGCCGGACCCTGTTCCTCATCTCTCACCGTCCCCTGGGAGTCCTTGTGAGCGTCTTGAGATCACCGCGTCGACGATCAGGTCGGCGCGCATCCTTACTGGGCCTGCTCGTTCTGCTCCTCGCGATGACGCCCGCGTCCGCTGTGTCCGCTGTGTCCGCGGCGACCGCCGGGTCCGCGGCGCCCGCCGTATCTGCGGCGACCAACCTGTCCGCGGCGACCGCCGCGATTGCGACCAGCATCACGATCAACGGCGCCGACAGCGGCCGTAGCTTCGACGGCGTCGGCGCGATCAGCGGCGGCGGAGGCAACTCCCGGCTGCTGATCGACTATCCCGAACCCCAGCGCAGCCAACTGCTCGACTACCTGTTCAAGCCCGGCTACGGTGCCTCCCTGCAGATCCTCAAGACGGAGATCGGAGGGGACACCAACTCCACCGACGGAGCCGAACCCAGCATCGAGCACACCAAGGGCACGGTCGACTGCAACCAGGGCTACGAGTGGTGGCTCATGGAGCAGGCCAAGCAGCGCAACCCCGCCATCAAGCTCTACGGACTCGCCTGGGGTGCACCGGGCTGGATCGACGGCGGCTCGGGCAACTTCTGGTCCAGCGACACCATCAACTACCTGCTGTCATGGCTCGGTTGCGCCAAATCCCACGGACTGACCATGGACTACCTGGGCGGCTGGAACGAGCGTGGCTACAACGCCACCTGGTACGAGAACCTCAAGACCGCCCTGGTCACTGCCGGTTACGGGTCCGTCAAGGTCGTGGCCGCCGACTCGGACTGGTCCGTGGCCGACAGCATGACCACCGACTCCGCCTTCAGGAGCGCCGTGGACATCGTCGGCGTCCACTACCCCTGCGGCTACTTGGGCAGCTACACCTCCTGCCCGAGCACCGCCAACGCCCAGGCACTCGGCCAGCCGCTGTGGGCGAGCGAGAACGGCTCCGAGGACGCCGACTCCGGAGCAGGGGCCGTGGCCCGCGCCATCAACCGCGACTACATCGACGGGAAGATGACCGCCTACATCAACTGGCCGGTCATCGCCGCGCTCTATCCCAACCTGTACTTCTCCACCGACGGCATGGACATCGCGAACCAGCCCTGGAGCGGCAACTACACGATCGGCGAGACCACCTGGGTGACCGCGCACACCACGCAGTTCGCCCGGCCCGGCTGGCAGTACCTCGACTCCGCCAGCGGCTACCTCGGCGGCAACCGCAACAACGGCAGCTACGTCACGCTCAAGTCGCCGAACAACTCCGACTACAGCACCGTCGTGGAAACCATGGACGCCACCTCCGCCCAGACCGCGGACTTCACCGTGAGCGGATCCTTGTCCACCGGCCAGGTCCACGTCTGGGCGACCGACGTCAACTCCACCGACCCGTCCACCTGGTTCGTCCACCAGCAGGACATCACCCCGGTCTCGGGCAAGTACTCGCTCACGCTGCAGCCCGGCTACGTCTACACCGTGACCACGACCACCGGCCAGGGCAAGGGCGCCGCCACCCCGCCGGCCGCGGCCCCGCTGGCACTTCCCTACGCGGACGACTTCGAGACTCCCGCAGCCAGCACCTCCCCGAAGTACTTCACCGACATGAACGGCGCGTTCGCGACCGTGCCCTGCGGCGGCGGCCGCAGCGGTACCTGCCTGCGCCAGATGGCAGCGACTACCCCGATCCGGTGGACCAACGAACCCTACGACGCTCCCTACACGTTCATGGGGGACGGAAGCTGGAGCAACTACACCGTCACCAGCGACGTGATGTTCGAACAGTCCAGCAGCATCGAACTGCTCGGCCGCATCAACCAGCAGGGCCGCAACAACAACGGCCTGAACGCCTACCACCTGCGCGTCAGCGACACCGGCGCCTGGTCCATCGACAAGAGCGACACCAGCTGGAACTTCACCACCCTCGCCGCCGGCACCACCACCGCGCTGGGCACGGACCGATGGCACACCGTCGCCCTGACCCTGCAGGGTTCGACTCTCACCGCCAGCGTCGACGGCACGACCCTGGGCAGCGCCACCGACAGCAGCTACGCCTACGGCCGGGCCGGTCTCGGCGTCACCGGCTACCAGACCGACCAGTTCGACAACTTCCGGCTGAGCCCGGGCACGCCCACCACCCACACCGGACCGGTCACCTCGGGCATCACCGGCAAGTGCCTCGACGACAACCAGGCCTCCACGGCCGACGGCACCCAGGTGGTGCTCTGGGATTGCAACGGCACCGCGGCACAGCAGTGGACCTGGACCGGCAACACCCTCACCTTCGGCGGCAAATGCCTTGACGCAACCGGGCAGGGAACTGCCAACGGAACCCTCGTCGAACTGTGGACCTGCAACGGCGGCTCCAACCAGCAATGGACGTCACAGGGCAACGGCAGCCTGATCGGCACCCAGTCCGGCCGCTGCCTGGACGACCCCGGCTTCACCACCACCAACGGCACCCAACTGGATATCTGGGACTGCAACGGCGGCACCAACCAGAACTGGACCCTGCCCTGACGATCACACCCCGGGCCCGGCGACACTTCGCCGCCGGGCCCGGCCACCCACTCCTTCGGCCCTCATGACCCTGGGGCCCCACCGGACTTGATCCACGATCGTCCGTAGGGCGGATTCGGGGAGGTGCGCCGAGGCTTCTGGCAGGCCCCGCCAAGGTCCGGCAGGTCGGAGTGGGCCTCTGGGGCCGCTCTTGGCGGCCACTCCTGCAACGCTTTGTGGCAAGCACTCCGGCGTGTGTCACGAGGCGCCGCTATCGTTCGGCCGTGACAGGTTCCGTGGAACGCCCGCTGCTCTTCCTTGACGTTGATGGACCGCTCATCCCGTTTGGGGCAGTCGGACATCCGACTTACCCAACCAACAATGAGCCTGCGGGCAGCGCCTCGAACCCGCTTCTGGCAAGGATCAACCCCGGGCTCGGTCCCAGGTTGTCGGCGCTTCCGTGCGAGCTGGTCTGGGCAACGACCTGGATGTCCGATGCGAACGAGTGCATCGCGCCGCACCTCGGGCTGCCGGAACTGCCCGTGGTGATCTGGCCGGAGCCGTCCGAGAACGATCAACGAGATGAGCGGGCCGGACTGCACTGGAAGACCCGCGCACTCGTCGATTGGGCCGCCGGGAGGGCATTCGCCTGGGTCGACGATGAGATCACCGCGAGGGATCGGGCCTGGGTGTCCGCCCACCACGGTGAACGAGCGCTGCTCCACCGCGTCGACCCCCGCCGCGGCCTGGCCGACACGGACTTCGTTCTCCTCAGCGACTGGTTTGACCGGCTGTGAGTCGTTCCTGACCGCAGGTTCGTGGTGGCGTGGATGATGACGCAGTGACGGACATCAGCGCGGACCGTGTGAAGGTCCACTTCCGGATGGACGTGGACGAGGACGGCTGCCCGCCGGTGAGCGTCGAGAGCCTGTGGGCGGTTGACCTCGGCGACGGGACGATGCGGCTCGACAACACCCCGCTCGGTCCGAACGCGGCCCTTTGGTTTGTCTGCGGCTGCGCCCTGCTCTCTGCGGCGACGCTGCGCCTGGGGCTCGGCAACCGTCCGCCCCGGCAGGCCGACGGCACCTCGGCCGGCGCCCCGCTGGGAGGCGCCTGGTGGGGCTCACGGCGCAGGCACTGCAGCCGTCAGCGGCGATAGCCCTCGCGGCCGCGGCCTCGCTGAGCCGCGACCACTGCCCCTGCCTGGCCTCCACCGCCCTGCTCGACACCCGGCTGCTGGCCAAGCCGTGCACCCGGAGCTGCCGTTCAGGGCTGCCTGTGGGCGGCCTGCTCCGCCCCGGCCCGGAACGCGGACGAACGCCTGCGGGCCTGGGCCGCACCTCTGAACACTTCCCCAAGGCCCGGCAGTCCAGGGAAGCAGGATGCTCGTCCGGTCCGGCGCACACGGCAATTGGTCTGTACCAGTCTGTGCGAATGGTCTTGACCAATAAGTTCCCCGCACGTAGAAAGTGGTCACCTTGCCGGTCCACCGGCTGAGCGAGGTGCGCAATCGCCACAGCGTCTCTCCCCTTTGGAGGGTTCATGCGGGTCGGAAGACGGATTCTTCGCACAGCACTCACGTTCGGCTCGGCGTTCGGGCTGGCAGTCGGCGGGTCGGTCCTCGCGGTGGCCTCGGCGCCCGCCGCACAGGCGGCCACCACGTGCGCCACGGCGTGGAGTTCGGCCACCGTCTACACCGCCGGACAGCAGGCCAGCGAGAACGGGACCAACTACACCGCCAACTACTGGACCCAGGGCAACGACCCGGCGACCAGCAACGGCGGAAGCGGATCCGGACAACCGTGGACGTCCAACGGTGCATGTACCGGCGGATCGTCAGGGGGAGGGGGAGGCGGAGGAGGGACCGGATCCGGAACGGGTTCGGTGAACGGCCTGCTCTTCAGCCCGTACAAAGACGTCACCATCAACATGAACTGGAACACCTACCAGATGCAGTCGGCCGTGACCGGGTCCGCCCTGCCGGTGGTGGGTTCCGGGAGCCTGGTGTCGCAGTACATCCCGAAGCTGCCCGCGCTCACGCTCGCGTTCGCCACCGGCTCCTGCGGCAGCGAGACCTGGGGAGGTGTCTCCGGTGCCAACTGGGCAGCCGAGAACGTGCCCCAACTCCAGGCCGCCAACCTGAATTACGTCGTGTCGACCGGCGGTGCGGCTGGAACCTTCACCTGCGACTCGACGGCCGGCATGGAGTCCTTCATCGCCCGCTACGCCAGCCCGAATCTGGTCGGCATCGACTTCGACATCGAAGGCGGCCAGAGCCAGTCGGACATTCAGAACCTGGTCGCCGCAGCGGCGGGAGCACAGGCGCAGTACCCGAACCTGCAGTTCTCCTTCACGCTCGCCACGCTGGGCGCGTCCGACGGCAGCTACGGCGGAGTGAACTCCCTCGGCAACGAGGTCGTCCAGGCGGTGCTCGGCTCCAGCCTGAACAAGTACGTCATCAACCTGATGACCATGGACTACGGCAACGCGTCCAGCAGCGTGTGCGTCGTTTCCTCCGGCAGTTGCGAGATGGCGCAGTCGGCGATCCAGGCGGTGCAGAACCTCGAGCACACCTATGGAATCCCGGCGAGCAAGATCGCCGTCACGCCGATGATCGGCATGAACGACGCCACCAGTGAGAACTTCACCACCGCGGACGTGGGCACGCTGACGTCGTACGCGGTCAGCAACGGCCTGGCCGGGCTGCACTACTGGTCGCTGGACCGGGACACGCCCTGCTCCGACACGTACGCGTCTCCCACCTGCAACTCTGTATCCAGCACGACACCGCTGGAATACACCGACCAGTTCCTGAGCGACCTCGGGGACTGACGAAGAACCCAGAGCGGGCCGCGCACCGAACTACCGGGCGCGGCCCGCCTGTTCAACGGGGGACGTGCTCGGCCCCAGCCGGTAAAGGTCTCTTCGCCGAGCGGGTGGCGAATGCCGGCAGTGTGGCCGGCGCCGCCGGCGGTACGGAGCGGGGGGCCGACGCACGACCCGTTCGGTGACGGCGAGTTTCTCCAGCTCGTCGCGCACCTGTTCAAGCTGCTGGCCCAACTCAGCGCCGTGGGCGCGCGCTGGACTGCCCGATCTCTGACGCTCAGACATCGCCGTCCCCGCACAGGCGGGGCGGCGACCGCCGGAATGACCTTGAAGCCGCCTTCCAGAGGCCTCATCTCCCGGATCGCCGACCAGATCGAGCGCAGCCTGCCGTGGACGACGTTCTCGGCGTGCGGGCCCTTCGGGGCCTTCGGGGCCGGGGAACCGCCGGGCCGTCCGGGTGGTGTGCGGGACACGGACGCACGCCTCGGGTACGTGTGCGAGCGGCACCCCGCGTCGACGGGGGCAAGAGACCGGCAAGAGATCCATCGCACCCTGGAGAGCCTGTGCCCACTGCCCGTACCAGCATCGGTGCCACCGCCCTGACGCTCACCCTCGCCTGCGGCACCCTTGCCGTGCCGGCCACAGCCGCCACCCCCACCGCCCAGACCACGGCGACTTGCCCCATCGGGGCGAACGACATCTACGGCGCCCTGCTCGCCCAGGCCAGAGCCCGCGCCCGCAGCGCCGCCTCACGCGCGGCGGCCGTCCCAAGAAGCCGCACCACGCACAAGGTCAACGCCTACGTCAAAGACGCAGCATTCCAGGCCGCACGCGCCGATGGGACCATCAGTGTGCAGGTTGCTGACGACGCGGCTTTCCTTGCCGCCCACGCCGCTTTCATGGCGGTGCTCTTCGGCTTTGACAGCATTTTCGCCAACCCCGTGTACCCCACAGCGTTCAAGGCCGAGCTTTCGGCCCGACGGGCCAACGAAAAGCCTGACGACGTGGTGTTGGCCAATGCGGCTGCAAGCGCCGAGAACGAGGCGGTCGTGGTCAGCAACAGAGCCCTCGGCGCCCCGCCCGTCACCGTCATCCCTCCGGTCGTGCCGTAGCGGCCGGGCACGGGTCAGCAAGACGCGACGCGGGTTCGCTCGGGCTCTGGGTAGGAGGCGCGCTTCCTGGAACGCCGACACCAGCGGCGTCTCTACATCCACTACTCCAACCCCGACACGCGGCGCGGTCGGGCTGGCGGTCACCCGCCATCGTGAGGGTCGGAGAGGTGCAGCGACTCGGGGAAGGAGTGCTCGACCAGGCGTTGCAGCAGCGTGTGCACGGTGACCTGTTCCTCGGCCGAGAGGACCGCGAACATCTCCCGCTGGACGTCGTCGACCACCTGCTGGGCGCGGGCGGCGAGCGTGCGGCCGGTGTCGGTGATCCGGAGTTCGAGGACGCGGCGGTTGGTCGGATGCGGGCCGCGTTCGATCAGTCCACGGGAGATGAGGGCGTTCACCGCCGCGCCCATGGACTGGGCGGTGAGCCCGGACCGGCGGGCGATCTCGGCGCTGGAGATGCCAGGGGTCAGGGCCACCTGTACCAGGGACCGCAGCTGGGCCAGATTGAGGTCGAGCGGTCGCAGCGCGCGTTCCAGCCGCTGGGCAGTGGCCTGACCGAACTGCCAGGCCAGGTACCCGGTGCGGGTGGACGGGTCGTAGATCACCGGCGAGACTCCACTCTCGGGAATGTAAGGCACCTGATAATATGTTGCTACATTATCAGGAACCTTACATTATCTGGAGAGGGCTGCCTGCCGTGTCCCCTGTCTCGCCCGCCGAGTCGGCCCTGCGTTCCGAGCACGCGCAGTACCCCGCGTACGCCGGGCAACCGGAGCACGCCGAGGGCGCACCGCGCCGGCACCGCGCCCACGCCATCGATGCCGCCCCGCGGGAACCCCGCGCCACCGGCGCGAAAGGGGTCCTGCTTCCGGCGCTGATCGTGCTGGTCATCGGCTCGATCTTCGTCGGCGTCTACCTCGCCGCCTTCCACGCACCCCAGCCGCACCGCTTGCCGGTGGCCGTCGTCGGCTCCTCCCAGACTCAAGGCCAAGTCGAGTCCGCACTGGACGCGGCGCAACCCGGTGGCTTCGACGTCCAGGGCTATCCGGACCCGGCGGACGCCCGCGCCGCGCTCGCCCACCGCGCCGTGTACGCCGCCTACATAACCACCGGCGCCACCCCGGAGCTGCTGTACGCGGGCGCCAACGGCACGGGCGTGACCGCCACAGTGACCGGCGCCTTCGGGGCGGTGGCCAAGGCGGGCGGGCAGCAGCTGACCGCCCGGGACGTCCTGTCCTCCTCCTCCGGCGACACCCGCGGCCTGTCCGTGTTCTACGCGGCCTTCGGCGTGATCCTGGCCGGCTTCATGTTCGGCACGACGACGTATCAGCTGGCGCCGCGCCTGGAGTACCGCTGGCGGATGCTCAGTCTGCTGATCTTCGGGGCTCTCGGCGGAGTGATGGTCGCCCTGGTCGCGGGGCGTGCCTTCCACGCGCTGCCCGGTCCGTTCGCCGGTATCGCCGGCGTGGTCGCGCTGATGGCGATTGCCGCAGGCGGCGCCACCATGGCGCTGATCCGCCTGCTCGGCCCGGCCGGAGTGAGTCTGAGCTCCGTCGTGCTGCTGATCCTCGGCAACGCCAGCAGCGGCGGCATCCTGCCGGCCGACTACCTGCCGGGCTGGCTGTACCCGTTGCACGCGATCCTGCCGGTCGGTGTCGGAGTCCGGACCATCCAGGGGCTCGCGTACTTCGGTCACGACGGGCTCGCACTCGGCATCACCGTCCTGAGCGTCTGGATCGTCGTCTGCGCGGTGGTGCTCTACCTGCGCGACGTGTGGTCGGTACAGGCCCGCAGGTCCTGAGCTCCTTTTGACGACGCCTCATGCCGAGAACGACGGATGAGGCGCGGGGGGCCGGACCGCAGCCGACCTCCGCTTCCGCGCGATCCCGTCCCCTCGCACCCGGGGCGGCATTCCGGGGAGATGATGCAACGTCAAGTCCTTTCCGGATGCGCTACAGAGGCCGCGTTGCACCTCTCACCTGGGCGAAACCTGCTCTGTTCAGGGGCATCAGGGGCGCGCGGCAGGTTCCACCGGTCAATGGATCTGGCGCGCTTCATCGCACTGCGTCCGTCTGGTGGCCGGCCGGGGGCTCGAACGGGTGGTGATGTGGGGGGCGGGCGGCGGGTGTCCCCTTTCATCCGCTACGGATTCCTACGCTGCTCTCTGGGCCGGTTTGGTGCTGTCGGGTTTCGCCGGGCTGGGCCGGCGCCGGGCCGGGGCGCGGCGCGACCTCGTGGTTCGTTTTTCATCCGCTTTTGGAGGTTGTGGTGCTCAGACATCGCCGGCGGGCAGGGGCGCCGACTCTGAAGGAGCTTGTTCCGGTGCGGGGGCAGGGTGGGTCGGTGGCGCGGGCCGTCCAGTGCGTGGTCCTGGCAGCGGCGGGGACGCTCGGCCTTTCGTCGACCGGTCAGGCGGCCGCTGCGGGTCATTCCCGCGCGGCCCAGGACAGCGCAGCCGCGATGGTCTGGAACCAGGGTGTGCACGCGCGGGCGACGAATCCCTCTGGCCAGTTCGCCTACGTCACCAACAGTGACTCGAACTCGGTTTCGGTGATCGATACCCGCACGAACACGGTCACCGCCACCATCGGCGTCGGCCGCACCCCGTTGGGGGTGGCGGTGGCGCCTGACGGTGCCCACGCCTACGTCGTCGACCAGGGCTCGCGCGAGGTGTCGGTGATCGACACCCGCACGAACTCGGTCACCGCCGCCATCGGCGTCCGCAGCGCCCCGGGCTGGGTGGCCTTTGCTCCGGACGGTGCCCACGCCTACGTCACCAATCAGCTCTCGACCTCGGTGTCGGTGATCGATACCCGCACCAACACGGTCACCGCCAACATCGACGTCCCCGACGGGCCCTCGGCCGGGGTGGCCGTGGCGCCGGACGGCGCCCACGTGTACGTCACCAATTTCACGGGCCGGCAGGGCTCGGTGTCGGTGATCGACACCCGTACCAACACGGTCACCGCCACCATCGGCGTCGGAGACCGCCCGATCGCGGTGGCCGTGGCGCCGGACGATGCCCACCTCTACGTCACCAACGAGTTCTCGAACTCGGTTTCGGTGATCGACACCCGCACGAACACGGTCACCGCCACCGTCGGCGTCGGCCTCAGCCCCGTCGGGGTGGCGGTGGCGCCGGACGGCCTGCATGCCTACGTCACCAGTCCCGCGCGTGCAGGCTTGGTGTACGTGATCGACACCCGTACCAACACGGTCACCGCCACCATTGACGTGGGCTACCGGCCGTACGGAATCGCGGTAGCGCCGGACGGCACCCACGCCTACGTCACCAGCCGCAGCATGGACTCGGTGTCCGTGATCGACACCCGCACCAACACGGTCACCGCCACCACCAGCGTCGGCCGCAGCCCGTACGGGGTGGCCGTAACACCGAACCCACCCTCAACAACCTGCCCACCGGCCTGACCGACAACGACAACCCCGTCCCCGCACAGATCATCACCCTCACCGACGGGGCCAGGCCCCCTGGCCCCGTGCACTTCCCCCACGTTGCAGCACCCGCAGACCCGGGCTCACGGGGTGCGCAGTGGGGCCGTGAGCACTCATCTGCGGACTGGCGCTCCAGGCAACGCTGGAGCTGACCCGCCGCGTTCGTGATCCGCTCGTGTTCGGCGATGAACTCCTTGGTGAGCGGGAGTTCGCGGCACCCGCAGTAGTGACACACCTGTCGTCTCCGGCTTCTCGGCGCCTTTCAGCGGGTCTCTGCGGTGGCGGGTGGTGGGGTGTCTGCCGCGGCGGGGGTCGGGGTGTCGGCGGGGCGGATGTTCCGCATCCGGCCGATGGCGTAGACGGCTCCGGCCAGGGCCAGGTCGGACAGGAGCATGAAGCCGATCGAGTAGGAGCCCTTGGCGCTGTAGATGGACCCCATGACCAGCGGCGGGACGAAGCCGCCGAGACCTCCGACGGCGCCGACGATGCCGGTGACGCTGCCTCCTGGTCGCCTTGGGCACCTGGCGGATCGGAACCCGTGACCACTGACCCCGCCACCGCCCGGCCACCCGCAACACACCCCGGAACGGGACGCAGAGCACGGGCACGGGCCCCGCAGCAGCCGGAAGCGGTCTGCTACCGGCGGCCCGCCAGGTAGTCCTTGGCCGCCTGCGGGGCCTTGGCCCACGAACCGGAGTCGAAGGGCGGCTGCGGGTCGTACTCGATGGCCAGTTGGAAGGCCTCGGCGGCGATGCGTCCGGCGATCAGCTCGGTCAGCGTGAGTGCCATGTCGATGCCGGAGGAGACTCCGGCTGCGGTGACCGTCGTGCCCTGCACCACGACGCGCTCGGGGGTATAGGAGGCGCCGTAGGACTCCAGTAGTTCGACGGCACTCCAGTGGGTGGTGGCCGCCAGACCCTTGAGCAGGCCGGCAGCGCCGAGCAGCAGCGAGCCGGTGCACACCGAGGTAGTCCAGCCGGTGGTCGCGTCGATGCGGCGGATCCAGGCGAGCAGGGCTTCGTCGGTGACGCTGCGTCGCGCCCCGGGGCCGCCTGGCGCGAGCAGGATGTCGGCGGAGTCGACATCGTCGAAGGAGGCGCCCGCAGTGAGAGTGAGCAGCCCGGCACCGTCCACGACCGGTCCGGCCGCGGATGCCGCGAACACCACCTCGGCCTGCGGCAGCATGCGCAGGACTTCATAGGGACCGATGGCGTCCAGGGCAGTGAAGCCGTCGAACAGCGGGATGACGATGCGCACGATGTGTCCTTCTGGTCAGTTGGTGCCGGTGGAGTGGGAGGATGAGAATCGCTGCCGGTATTCGGCCGGGGTGGACCGGATGGCTCGTTTGAAGCTGCGGTGCAGGGTCTCGACGGTGCCGAAGCCGCAGGTGCGGGCGATGGCCTCGACGGTGGCGCCGGTGGTCTCCAGGAGCCGGCGGGACGCTTCGATGCGCGCGCTCTCCACGTAGGCGGCCGGGGTCCTGCCGGTCTGGGCCTGGAAGAGCCGAGCGAAGTTGCGCTCGCTCATCGCGGCACGCGCGGCCAGGGCCGACACGGTCAGGTCGGCGTCCAGGTGATCCCCGATCCAGTCCTGGAGGTCGCGCAGCGTTGCCCGGGAGGGACGCTGCGCGGCGAGCTGCGTACTGAACTGGCGCTGTCCACCGGGGCGTTGGACGTACATGACGAGTCGGCGGGCGATGCTGCGGGAGAGCTCCGACCCGTGGTCGGCCTCGGCCATGGCGAGGGCCAGGTCCAGGCCGGCGGTGACGCCGGCCGAGGTCCAGACGTCGCCGTCGCGGATGAAGATCGGATCCGGGTCGACCGTGACCTGCGGGTACCGCTGCGCGAGACTCTCGCAGCGGCCCCAGTGGGTGACCGCACGGCGACCGTCCAGCAGGCCGGCCTCGGCGAGCAGGAACGCTCCGCTGCAGACCGACGCCGTACGCCGGGCCCGTTGGGCGGCCTGCCCGAACCAGGCGACCAGGCTGGCGTCCTCGCAGGCCCGGAGGATCCCCGGACCGCCCACGGCGATGAGGGTGTCGATCGGCCCGGTGGCCTGCTCGATCGTCGTCGTCGGAGTGACCGTGATCCCGCCGCTGGAGGCGACGGGCCCGGGGTCGGCGGCGACGATCTCCAGTGCCATGCCCTCGATGTGCCGCCCGACCTGGGTGAACACCTCGTGCGGGCCGGTGAGGTCGAGGATCTGGAAGTCCGGGAAGACAGCGAAGACGATGCGCCGACTGGTCATGACTCCATCGTCGTCGCCCGGATTGATGGCGGCAATGACACGGGTATGACGATTTCTGCCAGTGCGGCGGTCTCAGCAACGACTTCGCTGCCGACGCAGCCCTCGCCTCCAAGCACCCTGACGGTCAGGTGGCCCTCGATCCGCAGGAGGCCACGCCCGCTGCCTAACGCCTGTTCAACTCGGCCACCCGGGCAGCGAGCGAGGCGTGCTCCTGCTCGGCTTCCCGACGCAGGCCCGGGAGCTTGTCACGCTCGGCGATGAAGGCCGCGATCGCCTGCTGTGCCCTCTCGTGGTTGGCCGACTTGCGCCCGTCGGCTGCCTCCACCGCCTCGGCGGCAAGCTTGCGGGCGGTGAGCCAGTTGCCCTGCTCGGGCTGGTGGCGCTGGTCCACCAGGGCGTCCAGCTGGGAGAGTTGGGGGGCGAGCGGCTGATCGACGAGCAGGGTGAGCGGCTGTCCGTCGATCTTCGCCTCGACCCGGTCCGGGGGCGCGGGGCGGGCCTCGGCGAGCAGCCGGTCGGCGAGTGGGCCGACGCCGCCGGACAGCGCGTGCTGGGCGATGGTACGCAGCGGCGAGCTGCCCCGGAGGTCCGCCAGCAGCAGGGTCAGCACGTCGTCGGCCGGGTCGTCCCAGTGCGGTTCCGGCTCGGTCTGCTCGCCGGAGCGCAGGCGGCGTACCTCGGCGGTAAGTTGCCTGGCGCGCAGCAGCAAGGCCTCCTCCTCGGGGGCGCCTTCGCCGATCAGGGAGTCCAGCAGGGCTGCCGAGGGTACGGGGCGGGACTGGTCGGTGGGTGCGGCGGCTTGGAAGAGTCGGCCGAGCTCAGCGAGCTCCCGCACGGCTGCCTTGGCCTGGAAGGTGCGCGCCGGGTCGTACTCGGCCTCCGAGCCGCGCGGACGTGGGCGCAGCGTGGTGTGCAGTCGCTCCACGGCCTCCGCGTCCTGCGTAGGGGCGAGCCAACGCACCACGACATCCCAGCCCGTGTCTCCGTACACGCCGGCCCCGGCCAGCATCCACACCTCCCGTACCGCGACAGTCAGTTGGCCGCCGTCCTGGCCCGCCGGGCCGAGCGCCCGCGCCAACCACGGCACCGCGAGCCCGGGCACCCCGGCGAGCGGCAGGGCCAGCGCCAGGAACAGTCCGGTGCGCTGGGGGTCCGCCCCGGCTGCCTCCTCCAGCGCGGGTCGGGCCGCCTCTCCCTCGCCACGCACCAGAGCGGCGAGCCCGTTCACCGCCTGGGGCAGCCAGTACCCCTGGACCGTCTCGGCCCGCGCCGCGGCGCGCTGCCCCTGCACAAGAGCGCCCAGCAGCGCCCGCGCCCGCTCGCGCGCGGCCGCCGCGGGCGCGTACCCGGCGAGCGCACCCCGCACCTCGGTCAGCTCGACAAAGGCATCGAAGGCCGCGCCCAGCCTGGCCACCTGCCGCTCCAGCGCCTCCTTCTGCGCGGTGACCCGGTGCAACTGGTCCTGCACCCGCGCATCAGCGTCGGCGGCCCGCCCCTCCGCGACCCGCCGCTGCCGGCGGACGTACATGTCCTCGTCCTCGTACCACTTGCGCCTGTTGACCCACCCGTCGGTGTACCAGTCCACGGTCGCCCCGCCCCGCCGCTCGATGTTCGAATCAGGAGCCCGACGCTACCGAACTTGATTGTGCGACGTCGGTGCCGTTGGCGAGTCTGCTGGATCCTTCGACCGTATGAGGCCAGCTCGATCGACTCGGTGTTGATCTGCGGCAGTTGCGGGGTCGGGACGGCGTCTCTCTCCTGTAAGGCGGTGGCCGGAGACGGGGGAGTCCCATCTCCGGCCACCGTTCGCGTCTGCGGTGCGAACGCTGAGGGGCGGAACCTCTCAAGAGGCTGCTACAGATAGGCCTGGGCCGGCTCCTTCTCAGCAGCGGCTGCGCC